>NZ_JAUEIQ010000005.1:0-186803 GCF_030385545.1 Collinsella ihumii
CTGTCCCCAAAGGACCCATCCGGGCCGCGCTACAGCTGGAATACGCGGGCCACGACGCTTTCGGGAATGCCCTGCGTATCTTTCGTGGTGGCATAGGTCACAAACAGGTCGCACGTCCCCTCGCTCGCAGGATAGTCCCCGTAGTCGAGCGAACGGTCCGGACAGGCCAAGACCGCGTAGGTCTGCGCGTCCGTGTCGATCATGCAGTGCGACGCGCGCGTCTTGATGAGATAGCGCGTGCCCTTGCCCGCCGGACATGCGGCCGGCTCGCGCGCGACATAGACGTAAGGGCCGCCCTCGCGGCCGATGAACGTGCCCATGTTGCCGAGGATGCCGCTGCCCGAATAGCTCGCCTCGATGGCGAAGGCGAACGAACTCCCCATGTAGACCGCCTCGAAGGGGCGAACGCCCGCCGGCAGGACCAGTTGATCGATCTGACGGAAATTGGAATCGCTCAGGTCGACTGCCGTCATGCCGTAGTACGTTCCCTCGTCGGCGCGCACGCGCGGCGAGATCGTGAGCACGTTGTCGCAGACGCGCGGATGCGTGGCGAAGCGGCCGGGGGACTCCCAGACCTCCTCGCTATCGGAATCGCCAACCGACCAACGGTAGCAGTGGCTCGCCTCAGTGGTCTTCGAACCGTTGGTGCTGGGCATCTTCTGCCAATAGACCGTCGAGCCCACCGCCGTGAACATGGAGGGTTCCCAATCGGAATCGCCCTGGTCGAGCTGCTCGGGATCTCCGGTCAGCTGCCCGTCGGCAAATCCCGCCGCCAGCAGCACCCAGGTCAACGACGAGTAGTCGACCTCGAGCCATGCGAACACGCCCGATCCGCAGCGAACGTCGTGGAAGTTGTAGCGGCGGCCGCGCGTGGCGGAGCTCACCAGCGTGACCAGGTTTCCCGATGTCAGCGACAGCACACCGACGGTGTTGGGAGAGGCTGCCGACTCAGGTGCCATCATCGCCGCCGACCAGACGCCGTCGCTATGGAACAGCAGCGTTCCGAGCGGCAGCTGCCACGTGGCGATGTTGTTGAACTCGCCCGAGACGTCCGAGTATTCGTCGAGCGCGTCGATGACCTGCGACTCGTCGTCGACGATCTGGGGCTCGCCGCTCTCGTCGGTATTGTCGTTACCCGAGCAGCCGCCCATGGAGACGGCTGCGGCGGTGGCCGCGGTAGCAGCGGCGCCGCCTATAAGAAAGCGGCGCCTTGTGATTCCGTTCTTGCCGAACAGCTTCATGCACGAGCCTTTTCGGCCGCCTCCGTCAGGGCATGCGTGAGCTGGTCGGCACACGACGTGGGGCGCGGGCCGCACGTGTTGCCCTTCAGGATGTCGACGATCCTTGCGACCGGCTGGCCTGCCACCAGCTTGGAGATCGCCTTGAGGTTGCCGTTGCAGCCGCCCTCGAACGACACGTGGTCGATGGTCGAACCGTCGTCGGTCAGGCTGACATGGATGGCACGGGAGCAGACGCCGTGCGGAGTGTAATCGTAGTTGATCATAGGTTATATCCCCTCTTCGTTCGTCTGCGCACCATTATATGGGCGCGTCTCAAAGCGAAACCGGGAAAAGCGCCCGCAGCGCCATTTTCCCAGCCCCTGCACAGAAAAGGGACGGACCGTGCGGCCCGTCCCTCAAAACATGCGTGTCGCTGCAGGCGGCTACTCGCCGCGCTCCTGCTGAACCAGCATCGGGGTGGTCCAGCCATCCGGCACGCCGCCCGTCTTGCCATCGCCCAGCTCCATGACGACCCAGCCGTCAGGCACGCCGCCTTCGCCTTCCCACGCACCGACCTGGTGGCAGCTCGCGCACGTGAAGACGCTCTGGTCGTGCATCAGGTGGCAGGAGTTGCACTGCTGCACGCCATGGTAGGTGCTGTGCGGGTCGAACGGGTAATCGGCCGTGGAGGACTCGGTCGCGCCCGGCATCACGCCGCCGCCCGTGTGGCAGCCGCTCTGCAGGCAGAAGTCATTCGAGAAGACGACCTTCTCGAACGGCTCGCTGTAGCTGCCGGCAAGCTGCGCCTGGGTCTGGTGCATGGACTGAGACAGCGTCTGCTCGTGGCAGCCCAGGCACTGGTTGTTCACGGCGGAAGCATGCTGGTAGGCAAGGCTCGTCGAGTCGTTCACGAACGAGTCGTAGTACTTGCCCATCGTGCTGTGGCAGATGGTGTCGCAGAACTGCGGGGTCGCGCGCCACGCCCAACCGGCAACGCCCAGCACGGTCACGACGACGACCGCGGCGATGACGATGGGAAGGCGCTTGCCCTTCCAGCTCTTCTTTTTCTTGGGAGCCTGCTCGGGGGTCTCGGTCCCCGCGGTCTCCTTGATCTCGTCAGCCATTTCTATCTCCTCTCGGGACCGAGCCCTACGCGTTCAGCGCCGGGTTGTCGCCGCAGTACTTCTCGAGCACATGGTCGTAGGTGCGCGTGCGCTCGTCATATGCGACGCCGCCCTCGGTAAGCAGTCCGAGCTCCTCGAGCTCAGCCTCCTGATCGGTGAGGCCCAGATCCTCCAGGCACTCCTTCGTGGGGCAGCCGAGCTTCTCATCCCAGCCGAAACGCTTGTAGAGCATGGTGAGGGCGCTATCCCAGTCCTCGCGCTCCATCTTATCGGTGCCGGCGGTGAACGGCTCGATGTCCGGATCCTTGGTGAACGGCCAGTCGGTCATGACATCGTGGACGCCGCGGAAGTCGTTGCAGCCCATGTTGCCGTCCTTGTCGAGCATGCCGCGGGCGGTGTTGCAGCGCTGGAGCGTCATGACGCGCTCGCCGGCCTTGTACAGGTCGTCGATGGTGACCTCCTGACCGGTGACCGCGGTGTAGAACTGCGCCTCGAGATCGAGGTCGCCGCGGTAGCTGCGGTCCTTGTCGGGGGCCATGGCCATCGGCCACACCCAGTTGCACAGGGTCAGGCAGTCATGCAGGACGTCGGTGACGATGCTCCACCAGGCGAACTCGGCCTTGGACTCGTTCATCGGGGTGTAGTTCTTGTCGGCGTCGACCGCGCCCTCGCCCCACATCTCGGCGCCCATCTCCTTCTTGAGGTCGATGGGCAGGCCGCAACCCTGGAAGTTGACGGCGGAGTGGATCATGTCGTCGCGGTTGAAGACCATGTTGTACAGGCCGCCGACCTGGCCGAAGCACTCGATGGCGTGATGCACGGGCCAGCCGCGATAGTTGATCAGGCAGGAGCGGGAATCGTCATACCACTTGGCATCGTTCCACTTCTCCGTCCACACGAGCGGGCCATGGCCCAACCAGGCGATCGGCTTGTTCTCGGTGTCGTTGGAAGCGATGTCGGACAGGATCTTGATGAACGGCGTCGGATCGCCCGCCATGATCTTGTCAAAGCCGTACTCGGCGAACTGGTCGCCCAGCTCGCGCTCGAGGATGCCGTCCACGTAGGTGTGGGCCAGGTCGCGATAGAGCTGCGCGTAGTTGCACCACAGGCCCAGATCGTCGACGACAGCCTGGATGAGCAGGTTGTAGAGCACGGACTGCTCGGTGAGCGCGCCGTCCTCCGTGGTGGTGCCGGGCACCTTCATCATGCTCTGCATATAGGAGGAGAACGGGAAGTTCGGCACGCAGGTGTTACCCATGGACTCGTAGCCGGTCTTCTCGAGGATCTGCGGATGCTTCACCTGGGAATAGCAGCGCACGGGGCAGCCGTGACAGCCGGCCATCTTGACGGTGTACTTCTCGGCCTCGGGACCCAGGTCCTTGGTCGACTTCATGCAGCGGTAGCCCATGGTGTTGGGCTCGTGCGGCTTGGGCTCGCCGGTCTCGATGGCGCCGCCCTCGGCGGCAGCCCAGTACAGGCCCTTCTTGGCCGTCCAACGTGACCCCTTGTCGTAGTACTCGGCCCACGACTGCTGGGTGGAGGGCACGACGTGGTTGTTGTTGGAGCCGATGACCTGGTCGATCATGTAGTCGGACAGGTCGGCGACCATCTGCGGGTCGGCGACGTTGACGCCCTTCGTGCCGCGCACGACGACCGCCTTGACGTTCTTGGCGCCGAGCACCGCGCCGAGGCCCGCGCCCGCGGAATGGCTGCGGGTGTTGAGCACGCAGGCGTACGGAAGCAGGTTCTCGCCCGCAGGGCCGATGGCGGCCACGCACACGTCGACGCCGTGCTTCTTGCACAGCGCCTCATTGGTCTCGCGGGTTCCCTTTCCCCACAGCGCGGAGGCGTCCTCGATCGAGATGTCGTCATCGTCGATCAGGATGTAGACGGGCTTGTCGGCCTTGCCCTCGATGATCAGGCCGTCGTGGCCTGAATACTTGAGCTTGGCGCCCAGCTGGCCGCCGCAGTGGCTGTCGACGACCAGGTGGTCGGTCGTGAAGGTGGACAGCGTGGCCCAGGTGGAGCGACCGCCCAGCGGCACGCCCGCACCGGTCAGCGGACCGACGGCGAGGACGACCTTGTTCTCCTCGTCCATCCAGTCGACGCCTGCGGGCACCTCGTCATACATGATCTTGTTGGCGAAGCCCATACCGCCGATGTAGTCCTTCTGCATCGCCTCATCGGACTCTTCGGTGATCTCGCCAGTCGAAAGGTTGACACGGGCGATCCAGCCCATCCAACCGTAAGAGACGTTATCAGCCATTACGTTTCTCCTCTACTTACGCGATCTTGCCGCCGGCAATGAAGTCCTGCTCCTCGCTGACGAGCGGAAGCGGGTTCTCCTGGCGGGTCGGACCGGACGAATGGTTGACGTCTTCCCACTCAACCAGTTCAAGGGCTCCGTTGGGGCACTGCTCGGCGCAGCGACCGCATGCGATGCACTTGGCGGACTTGTTGGTCTCGGTGTTGATGACGGGCATGTGCCACGGGCAGGCCGCCACGCACGCGCCGCAGCCGACGCACTTGTCGGTGTCGACCTCGCGCACGCCGTTGTCGTTGGTGATGATGGCACCGTGCGGGCACGCGGTCTGGCACAGCGCGGTGGTGCACATGTGGCAGGTGCGGATGTTCCACTCCATGGAGTAGTAGATGCCGTCACCGCTGCCGAGCTCGCTGCCGTACTGGAACCCGTCGTTCACATGGATACGGGCAGCGGCAGGCTGCGACTTGCCGTCGTTGAGCAGCGTGCAGCTCATCTCGCAGCGCTGGCAACCGGTGCACTTGGCGCGGTTGATCTTGAGTACATGGGACGGGGTCGCGTAATAGTCGACCTTTCCCTTCGAGCTCGTCGGGGCGGCTGCAGCGGTATCGGGCAGAAGCCCGAGTGCCGCCATGGCCGCGACGAACGCTCCCGACACCTTCACGAACCCGCGACGGGTGAAGAAGGAGTCGAGATGGTCCGCGCCGGAGCCCACATGCTCCAATGCGGTGTTCCCTTTCATAGTCCCCCCTTTACGACCACAGGCCGAACGCGCAGGGCGATCGACCCTCTATTGAAACGTGTGCGGCGAAACACACCTTTCTCTTCGATGATATTGTGCCGTCAAGACCTCACATTCCGTACCCTGCTTGCGGGTAATTTGGTCAACTTGTCACCTCATGGTCCCCGTACCTGTCACCTGTTACAGGGTATAGGAGCGCCATCTCGGCATATTCGCACGTCAATAGGGTGTGCGGAACGGACTGTCAACGTTTTGCTCATGGGCGAGCTGCTGCGTCGCGAACCCTTCGTACCATCCAAAAACAGACGCGGCGGGGCGTGGCGGCAGCATGCGGAACGCTTCGACAAACAACTGCACCACACCGCGCCAGAAGGGGTGGATGGCGCGATCGTCCGCACCATCCACCCCTGTGGCACCAAACTCACCGGCTGGCGACGCCCCTATTCGATCTCGCCGCACGCCCTCATGTAGGCATCGACACGAAGGTCGCGCAGCGAGCAGTTCTCGGTCATCAGGCAGTCGACCGACATGCTCTGACATGCGAACAATTGGTCCAGCTCCTCGGTCGATGAACCCTTGACGCGCAGGTAGTAGTCGCCGATGACGGCCTTGACGGCGCAGGTCGCCAAGATCAACGTGTACAGCTTCGAGCTCGGCACGCCTCCGAGACGCTCCCGAATCTCGTCCTTGGTGATACCGAGCGCCTCGGAAAACGTCTTGCCTGGCAGCATCTCCGCCAAAGCGGCAGCGCATCCGATGGCGGCAAGGCATCCGTGGCTCCTGAAACCGACTGCACCAAATGACTCAGTCTCAGGATCGATCACGGCAAACAGCTGCATCTGCACCGTGCCGCGCTTCTCCTTGCCCACGCTGCAGAAGGCGTTCGCCTCGTCGGGAATGCCTCCGTTCGGCGTGTCGGCGATCAAGTCGAGCAGCTTGTCCGAATACTCGGTGATCGGCGCATCGTTTTCAATCTGATACATGTCGGGAGTACGCAGAAACGGCGTATCTTCCGTCAACCTCATCTTTGCCATGAACTTTCCCCCTCGTCTCCAGCATGGCGGTCCTGCATGCAGCTGCAGGACGCTATGGATTCATGCCGCGCTCCACACCGTACCATTCCGCCAGGGCTTTGCCCTGCGCGTCAGACAGGTACAGGTTGGAATAAAAGTACGCCTCTCCCCTACTCGTACGCGTCATACAGATGTCTGCGAACGCCCCGGACGACTTCACCTGCTCGTACACGTCGAGCGTCTTGGATACGGGCCATAGATACGGCACGTTCATGAAAATGTCCGCGGAGACCGGACGCGGGTAGACCCTCGACTCCGACCGAACCACGTCCACAAAGGTGGCGATATCGCTATCTTCCGCCGTCTGATAGAGCGCATGCGCGTAGCTATGCGACATGAGCGCCTTGGAATACAGGTAGATTCCCTTTTTACCATAGATGAGCACGATGTCCGACACGTCGAGGTCGGGCAGCTCCTCTTCATCCGTTATCTGCCGATCGCCCAGCTGCACCTTCAGCGGTCGAGGAGCTGTGAGCTTGCCGATCGCCGGGGCGTCATCGGCATGGTCGTGCTGCTCAATATACAGCAGCATCTGCTCCTCAAACGCGCGGGCGTCCATGCCCTTCGGCTGGAACGCCATCTTCTTCCAACGGGACGAACGCGTGAGCTTCCCTTCGTATGACCGTTGGCGAATGTCGGCGAGGGCGTCATCCATCGCGCATATCATCTCGTTGCGGGCGCGACGCCTCTCTCGCTCCTCAACGGACAGCTCGCCATCATCTTGCCCCGCCTGCTGAAGGCATTCCTCGCCAGCAACACGCGACATATCAGACGAGCGCATCGAAATGGCCGCATCGGGCTTCTGCTCCACATTCTCCCCCTACAAATTGATATGACCAATCTGCATGCCCAAGTGTAGTACAAGGTATACTCTAATATCGCTAAAACAGATGGTCTGAATGGCTCGGGCCATGCGATAGGGGGAGTGTGACGCGTGGCGCAACAGGATACCGGCCAGGCAATGCCCCCGCTTTCGCTTGAAACCTATCGGGTCTTGATTCCACCCATCTTGGGCCTCACCCTCGCCTCGACCACCACCGATATCGTGGTCCAGCAGGCGCATCGAACTACCGGTGTCTCAACCTTCAACGGCACGGCGATGATCATCGCCGCCCTTATCGCAGGCATGCTGTTCCTCTCGACCTTGGCGGTCAAACGCTTCACCAAGCGATTCATCTCCCGCTTCATCTTCGTGAGCATCGTCGTCTCAGGACTCTGCTGCCTAGCGCTCGCCGTGCTCCATGCCTATGGCGTGCAGCTCTCCCTTACCGGCGCCGTTGCGCTGCAGGCGGGCGTTGCCGCAGGCGCCACGTTCATCAAGTTCTACTGGCTCCGCAAGCTTCGCGGGACATCCGCCCAGGCAGCCGTCATCGTCGTGTTCTGCGCGCTCGCCATCTCAGAGTTCATCACCTTCTCGTTGAGCTTCTCCGGCGAGCTCATGTGGTATATCGCGGGAACCATCCTCACGTTTGCCCAGTTCAGCGTCGTGCGCATCTCCCGCGAGCTTGGAGCGGCGGGAGACCCCTTCCCCGCCGTTTCGGAATCGTATTTCGGCACGAACGAGGACCGCTTCTCCAACCGTAGCTTTTTGGCCGTGGCGACACCGGGCATCTGGTTCATCTCGGTCCCCATGGGCATGGGCCTCGGTTTCTCATCGGGCGAAGCCATCTACATGAGCACCGTGCCCCGCTTCATGGTGCTGCTCTTCGTCATCATCGTGTCGGCCCTGTGGATTCGCAACGGCTTCGCGTCGCGCATGCGCGCCATCACCACGAGCATCTGGGTCGCCATGGAGGTCCTGCTTGCCTTGGGCGCCGTGTTCCTCTCCATCTGGCCCAACACCATCTCGGTCGGCGCCTCGTTCATCATGGGCTCCTCGCTCGTGCTGCAGACCTTCGTCTGGTATCTCACCATCGCCTTCATCAGCTTCGGCTGGCGGGATCCGTTCTATTACTGCACGCTGTCGTGGGTGTCCATGACGCTGCTGTTCGTCGCCGGCATGCGCCTCGACGGCCTTATCACGCAGCTGTTCCCCAACAACACGCCGGTGCTCATCTCTATCATGAGCCTCTTCGTGCTCATCGGCGCCCAGGTGGTCTTCACCAAGCTCCTCTCCTCGCCGAGCGAGCGAACGGAACGGCGCCAGACCGCGGGCGAGGCGATCACCGAAGAGGACATCAAGCGCGTTCCGCTGATGGGCGTGCTCGCCATCACTCCGCAGGAGCACCCCGCGATGGTGCAGCAGAAGCCGGATGTGCACATCGCGACCTCGGTTATGGAGATGGGGCAGCGCTTCGGCCTGACCGGCCGCGAGGTCGAGGTTCTCACGCTCTATGCACTGGGCCACACCCAGGCCCGTGTGAGCGAAGAGCTCAAGCTGTCCACCAACACGGTCCATACGCATATCAAGCGTGTCTACGAGAAGACGGACCTGCATTCGCGCCAAGAGATCTTGGACTACATCGCCGAATACGGCAGCCCCCGCCCATAGACGGTTGCCGAAAAGCGAAACGGGTCCCATGGCACTGCCGTGGGACCCGTTGCTACAGACGATATCGGCGTCTTGTTAGAACTCGAGCGACTCCAGGCGGTCGAACACCACATCGACGCGCGTCAGGAACGAGCGCGGATCGAAGATGCGGTCGAGCTCCTCGGGAGTCACCGTGCAGCGGGGATCAGCCTCAAGCTTCTCGCGGAACGTCGAGCCCTGCTCGCACTGCTGGACCTCGCGCCATGTCGCCATAGCGTTCTCCTGCACGATAGCGTAGGCCTCCTCGCGCGTGATACCCGTCTCCACGAGGGCCAGCAGCACCTTCGAGGAATAGATCAGACCGCGCGTCTTGTTCAGGTTCGCCATCATGCGGGCGGGATACAGAATCAGTCCGTCGACGATGCGAGTCAGGCACTGGAACATGTGGTCGAGGGCGATGAAGCTATCAGCCTGAGCCACGCGCTCGGCGCTCGAATGCGAGATGTCGCGCTCGTGCCACAGGGCAACGTTATCGAATGCGACCTGCGCATTGGCCTTCACGATGCGGGAGAGGCCGCAGACCTTCTCGACCGTGATGGGGTTGCGCTTGTGGGGCATGGCGGAGCTGCCCTTCTGACCCTTGCGGAACGGCTCCTCGGCCTCGAGGGTATCGGTCTTCTGCAGATTGCGGATCTCGGTCGCAATGCGCTCGCAGGTCGCGGCGGTCGTCGCCAGAACGCCGGCGAGATACGCATGATGATCGCGCGAGATGACCTGCGTCGACAGCGGATCGTGCACGAGACCAAGATGCTCGCAGACATACTCTTCGACAAAGGGCTCGATCGAGGAGTAGGTTCCCACGGCGCCGGAGATCGCGCCGAACGCCACGGCCGCACGGGCCTCCTTCAGACGATCGTAATCGCGCTTGAGCTCCCAAGCCCAGCTACCGAACTTCATGCCGAAGGTCATCGGCTCCGCATGGATGCCGTGGGTGCGCCCGACGCACAGCGTGTCGCGCTCCTCGAACGCGCGGCGCTTGCAGATCTCGCCGAGCTTCTTGCAGTCCTCGATCAGGATGTCAGTGGCCTGAACGAGCTGGTAGCACAGGGCCGTGTCACCCAGATCGGAGCTCGTCATGCCAAAGTGCACCCAACGGCTCGGCTTGGGCTCTCCCTCGGGAACATCCCTGTCGATATGCTCTCCCATGTTGGTGAGAAACGCGATGACATCGTGGTTGGTCACGGCCTCGATGGCGTCGACCTCTTCCTTGTTGAAAGCGGCGTGCTCGCGAATCCAAGCAGCCTCCTCCTTGGTGATCCCGATCTTGCCGAGCTCAGCCTGTGCCTCGCAGGCGAGCACCTCGATCTCCTGCCAGATGGCGTACTTGTTCTCCAGCGAGAAGATATGGCCCATCTCCGGACGGGTATAGCGGTCGATCATGGCGGCTCCTTTTTGAATATTGGCACGCTGTTGGTACCGCTCTATTGTACGCGGTGCGAGCGCTCTTTTCTCTTTGCCCTCGGGGGTGGGCACATTCGACAGATTTGCTCATGTAGAGCTTTTTGGGGACGTGACCGTTTTAGGGACAGTCCCTAAAAATATCAAAAAGGCACCATCGCTGGTGCCTCTTCAAATCCTGGAGCGGGCAACGGGACTCGCGCGCACGCTGGCGCGAGCGCGCAGCTCCGAGGCGCTGCGCGCCTCGGACGCTCGCTGGGAAACGCTCACGCGTTTCCGCAGCCTCGCGACCCCAACGGGTTCGAGTCCCTGAAGCGGTGCTCATATGAAAAAGGCACCATTGCTGGTGCCTCTGCAAATCCTGGAGCGGGCAACGGGACTCGAACCCGCGAGTGTCAGCTTGGGAAGCTGATGCCTTACCACTTGGCGATGCCCGCGTATGTCAGTGTCGCATCAAGCGACGTACGAAGTAGTATAACCCGCCTATTTTTCATGGGCAAGAAGAAGAGGGCCGCATGATTCCAATCCGCACGAAATCGGCTCACGCGACGTGCGGCAACGACAACTCGAGTCAAGGGAGAGGAGACGCTGCGACATAAGGGCTCCATTATAAATCGCTCTTGGACCGTCTATTCGCCATGCGCTACGCAGACGATACGCATGGTGGCGTATTCCTTGGCGATGCGTGCGTAGCGATCTAAGTCGTATCCGATGCGATTGATCTCGGCGATATCGTGTGCATCCTTCTCGCGATCACTCATGATCTTGGATACTCGTACCGCCTCGAGCGTCGCGCAGCCGATGGTTACGCCGGTGGGCAGGCGACGCAACTCGGTGCGGTCAGCCTCCATAGAGCAAGGAATTACCGCCTCAAGCAAGGCGTCAAAGCCGTCGGTTACCTCAAGCGCAGCATTGCGTTGGTGCAACTCATCAATCTCAAAGAAATATGGGCAAAAGCTCACGAGCACTCCGTCGATCACGGAATGCACGCCGAAATCTCCACGCTCCTCGTTGCAGGGCAGATTGAGCGAATCGAGCCGAGGGTCATACAGACCCTCGCCGACAAGCCAGGTGCGCACATCGGGCATGTCGGCGATGCGAAGCGATATGTCCACGTCACCGTGAAGCCGCCTCGAATCGCGTCCCGAAGCAATCCAGGGGACAAGCCCTCCCTCAAGAAAGACCTTCCCAACAAGCATAGGCGCGGTCAGAACGCGCATCGCTACGGAGCAGGCCAGCGAAAACGGCACGGATTTGATAGCAGCGGTGTCAGCCTGAAGCATGATTATCCTTCTTTCCATCTCATTTCGGGCCGCACGGAACCATCCCGGCACTGCCGGGACGAGCGACCGGCGTCCCTGTCAGACATATCGGCTAGAAGGAAGTCGTCATGCGCCCCTCCTGAAGAAGGATATTGCCTTCATTATACGCTTCGCGCTGCAGAGCCATCACGATCCGGAGCAACGTGCAGGCCGAGCATAACGCTGACAGTCCCAGCTCGTTTTATGGATGCGCGGAATCGGCCCGGCATCCATCTTTCGCCTTGCAACCTGAATCTCGAAACCCCGCCCGACAAGCGCTGCAGATTTAGCGCGGAATCAGCTTGCTGTAAGAACCCTGTCGGACTGCGAGCAGATACCACGGGATATTCGCCCCCGTCCGGTTTCTACGATCGAATCCCATGTGTGTGAAGGAGGTCGGTCATGAGACTGGTGTCAGGGGATGATTATCGTTCATTGCGTCGTTCATATCTGAGAACGTATGGAAGATCGCAATTTAATTCATCACGACGCGAACGGTCGTTTATCAAGAGAATTATCATGGACAGGATTTCCTCCGTGGTCATATGCGCGCTCTGCTTTGTCGCTTGGCTGCTCTATCTTGTCTTCGCATCTCCCCAGCCTGCCGCCGCGGATCCGATCACGGTGAAGGTCTCGCAGCTCGTCAGCAACCCACACTCAAAGGGCGGAACGGGACACTTCATCCGTGTTGAAGGACCGACCTCCTCGGTCGCCTACTGCGCCCAAGGCTGGCTCATCACTCCTCCCGAGGGCCAAAGCCTCGAGCGCTACGGATCACTTGAGATTCCCGAGCTCGACTACGTGATGTACCACGGCTACGACGGAACCATGGTCACCTCCGTCTACGGCCTCGATGAGCAGCGCTCGGAGATGGCGACCATGGCAGCCGTATGGCTTGCCATCGGAGACAAGCGCGGCGACATCCTCAATTTCATTCCCAACGTGGATGAGCCCTTTCATGGCAACAAGATGTATCTCGAGCGCTGGCAGAGCATCGAGGACGAGTCGATCAAGCAAGCCGCATACGACCTGTACCAGGAAGCACTCGACTACGCCGAGGACGGCGGTGGCGGCATCGAAGAGGGCTGCGCCACGTTCTGGAGCAATCGCAATGCATACGAAGCCGATGGCACATTCAGCTACCAAGGGGTCATCACGGCCGACAAAGAGCTGCTCGTCACCTTCTGCAAAGTGTCTGATGATGAAACCGTGACCGATAACAACGAGGCGTACAGCCTTGCCGACGCCGAATACAGCATCTACCTTGCCGAAAGCGACAACCTCGTCACTTCGTTCACAACCGATGATGAGGGTCGGGCGACATGCCGTCTTAAACCGGACACCTCGTATTACGCCGTCGAGACCAAAGCGCCTGCCGGATACGAGCTCAACGAGGAGCGCATCGAGTTCGTCACCGAACAGGATGCCATCGAGATCATCCTGACCGACTCTCCCCAACGGCTCCAACTCACCGTCAAGAAGGTGGACGCAGCGACCGGAAACGACGCGCAGCCGACGTTAAGCCTGGAGGGTGCGGAGTTCTCCATCACCGACGCACAGGGCAACACAAGAACGAGCACCATCGATGAAACGGGAACGGCGACGATTGAAAACCTCCCCCTCGGACCCGTCTATGTCCAGGAGACGAAGGCTCCCACGGGCTACGTACTCGACGAGACGGTTCATGAAGTCATCCTTGGCGATGCGGAAGGTGACGATGAGCTCGCGCTTACCCGGGAACTTATCGTTGAGAACACGCCCGTTGCCTTCGACATCGCGATTGAGAAGACGCTAAATGGCAAGGCTGCCGATGAATCAGCCAAGGGCATCGCATTCGATATCATCTCGAACACGACCGATGAGGTTATCGGGACGATCGTGACCGACGAGGAGGGCCACGCGGATACAGCCGACACATGGTTTGGCGCTGGCACTCGTCCCGACAACGCGTCCGGTGCGATTCCCTACGACGCTGCGGGATACACCGTCCGCGAGGACCCGGATACGACACCCGATGGATTTGAGACCGCAGAACCGTGGAACATCACGGCAGATCAGATCGTCGATGGGGTCAGTCTGTCATTCGATGTCGACAACGCCGTCGTCGCATCGCAGCTCACCATCGTGAAGGTAGACAAGGCGACGGGACAGCCCATACCCCTCGCGGGCTTTACCTTTAGCATACTCGACGCCCAGGGCAACCAGCTTTCGGCAGACCCCTGGTTCCCAACCGCGCCGGAGCAGAACACGTTCACCACAGACGAGACAGGCACCGTCGCCATTCCCCAGAAGCTGCGCCGTGGGACGTACTGCGTCAAGGAAACGCAAGCGCCCGAGCCGTATCTTCTCGCCGACGAATTGATTCCCTTTGAAGTCGAAGCCTCATCCGATGAGCCAGCCGTGGTCGTTGAGATCGCCGATGCCGCGGCGACCGGACAGGGCAAGATCGTCAAGACCGGTAGTCAAAATGAATCTCCTTTAGCAGGAGCCGCGTTCGATGTCGTCGCGCAACTGGATGTTGTCGCACCCGATGGTACGGTGCAGGTTCGGACCGGCGAGATCGTCGACCAGGTGATCACCGATGAAGACGGCATCGCGACCACCAAAGAGCTTCCCTTGGGTTCCGGCGAGGCGACCTATGCGTTTATCGAAACCGCAGCACCCGATGGTTATGTCGTCAATCCGGATCCCGTCCCCTTCACGCTTTCATATCAGGACCCGGAAACCGAGGTTGTGACCACTGAGGTCACCTGCACCAACGATCCCACAACGGTCACCATCACCAAGGTGTCTGAAGGCGACCAAGAGCCTGTCGCCGGGGCGACCTTTGCCCTGACGAGCATCGACGAGCAGGCCGAATCACCTTCAGCAGGAGAAGCGGAGGAGACACCCGACATAGGTGCTGAGGAGCCCGAGGGCGATACCGGAGTCAATGACGATGACGGCACCGATAGCGGCAGCGATGCCGAGGGCGACACCGGCATCGTCGAAGACCGATCTTCAGACGAAGCGACAGCGGATGATGCCGAGAACACGCAGGGTGCCGCCGAAGACATGGAGCCAGGAAATCCGGATTCCGACGAGCCTGCGGATGACTCGATAGTCGAGGAGCCCGGCAGCACCTATACGACCGATGCGGACGGCACGATCGCCATCACCCGCCTCGCCCCCGGAACCTATCGTCTTCAAGAGCTCGAAGCTCCCGCAGGCTATCTCGTCGATGACGCACCGCGCGAATTCACGGTCGACCAGGACGGCTTGATTGACGGCTCCTCGACGTTGAGCCTTACGTTCGAGAACGACTACACCAAGGTCGACATCTCTAAACGCAGCTCAGTTGACGAGTCATGCTTGACGGGAGCCCATCTTACGCTCATCGATGCCGAAGGCAAGGAGGTCGACTCCTGGGAAACGAGCGACACACCGCATCGTATCGAAAAGATCGCCCCCGGAACGTATCAGCTTGCGGAAACCGAAGCACCCGACGGATACGACACGGCTGGTGCCATGGAGATCGTCATCGAGGAAACGGCGGAGGTCCAGGCATTCACCCTGTACAACGACCCGGTGGAAATCGCCGCTCTCGTAGACAAGCGACGCGTGAACAGCGAGGGGTCTTCGGGAGACCGAGAAACGTTTTCCTATGTGATCGATGCCAAGAACGACAGCTCGTCATGGGTCGACGAGTGCACGGTCACCGATACGCTCGATAGCGCCCTCCAGGGTCTGGTCGAGTTGACGAGCGTCACCACGCCGATCGCGCAAGGCGATCACGACGGCCTTCTCAACGTGTGGTACTACCTCGCCGACTCCGATGCGCAGCCCGAGACGAGCGATGCGAACGCGACTACCGCCGACGACGAGGGCAACCCCCGACTTGAAGTGGAGCAGCAAGAGCTCATCACCGGCGACGACCAGCGCGTCCTCGACTACAACGGCTGGCATCTATGGGCAGAGGGCGTAAGCACCTCCGAGGCGACCACGCTTGATGTTGCCGACCTCAACCTCGCCACCGGCAGCCTCATCACCGCCGTGCGGTTTGAATTCGGACGCGTTGAAGAGGACTTCACGACAAGGGCTGACCTCGATGCCTCCAGCCTCCTCAAAGATGAGCAAGACACTGTCGAACCCGAGGAAATAGGCTCCGAGGACCTCTCCCCCATGCGCATCGAGATGCGCGCGAGCGCAACGTACGTCTCGGGAGACGCCGTCGTCAACTCCGTCCAGATCGACGAGTACCGCAACGGAGGCGGAAACGGTCTCGAGGCTCATGACACAGACCTTGTCCGGTATGAGGGTGAACCGGAGTTTCGCCCGCTCGATCAAACGGGCTTCCACATCATCGGCGGGACGCTCTTGGGCACCGGCGCCATCTGCGCCTTCGGGGTTTGGGCGGGTCTCGGCAAACGGACGCGAACCATTCGCTAGAAAGGATAATCATCATGACAGACACCGCTGCGGCCACATGTGAGGACAAGCGCAGGAAGATCGGCCGGATAGGGCAGATCGTCGCCCTGATCATCCTGCTGCTTTGCATCTTGTTCTTGGGTTGGCAGGTTCTTCAGTTCGGAAAGGCCGACGAGGGGGCCGTCGTCACCCAATACGAAGGCATGACGCGGGAAGAGATCCAAGCCGAGCTCGACCGGACGGTGCGCGAGAACATGATGACCGTCTCGGTTGCACCGACCGCGCTCCTCGATGAGAACGGCGATGTTGCCGTCAACGTCATCAATGAGGAAAGCAATCGATTCCCCCAGCGGTTTTCGCTTATCCAAGATGGCGAGGTCGTGTATCGGTCCGGAACGATCGACCCGGGAAAGACCGTCAGCTCGTGTCATCCGGACCATATCTCCGCCGGTCCAGCTGTCATCGAAATCCAGGCGCTCGACCCGGAATCCAGCGAAGACCACGGCAGCCCGACCCGCGTCGACATCTCGATCGTTGAAGCCGACGAATCATAGGCACCCAGTGGCATGAGGGATATGCCACGCGAATAGAAAGGATCGACCATGAGTGCACGAACCACACGTACCCGGAACCGCCTTGGGACCCTGGCTTGCTCAGTCGGCGTCGCCTGCATGCTCGCCTCGCCCACGATCGCCTTGGCGCAGGACAAGGTCGTCACCGGAACCAACGGAACCACCGATGTAACGGTTCAAACGTCCAACGAGAACATCAAGTTTTCCATCCCGACCATCATTCCGTTTGCCGCGGCGGGCGACGGCGAGCTTGTGGGACCGACGGCCAGCGAGACGCTGATCAAGAACCTCTCGGTCTTTGGCATCCATGTCACCAACATGTCGGTCGAGGAGGAGGCTCCCTGGGTTTTGGTCGCAGATGCCGAATCGGCCGGACAGGACAACTCGGTGGACTTCCAGGTGGGGCCGTCATTGAACGTGCGCGATGCGTTCAACGCTTCTCAGGAAGGTGGCATTGACCTATCAGATAACGAAAACTGGGACATGGACTATGCAGGAGGGGAATCGGACTCCATCCAACTTGAGACATATGGAAACATCTCCCACGCGACCGTCGACCTTTCCGGTGACGGCGCCAAGATAGCCACGATCAGCTGGACTGTTGCCCCTGGCCAGCATGTTTCGTAAGCGCAGCGCCCCGGCACTTGCCGCACTCGGCCTTGCCGGGGCGCTTGCCTTCGCAAGCCCTTTGCAGTCCCGAGCCGCGACCGCCGACACATCCTCTTCGGCTGGAGGCTCAACCGACGTCACCGTGATTGCCGCCGAGCAGCCTGAACCCGACACCGAGGAGCCGGAGGGCCTCCCGCAAACGGGCGTCTCGAACTCATCAGGCCTTATCGCGGCAATCGCTTTGGGATCGGCAACGGCAGTCGCCCTCTTGCGCCCGCGACCCCATCTTCGTTAGCCGTCGTCATCAAAGGAGGATTGGTCATGATCGATCGTTTGCGACAACTCGCGTGTATTGTCTGTCTCGCACTGCTTGCGGCAGCAGCCATGGCGCCGCGTGGCGCCCTCGCATCCGATCTGACGATCCTTGCCGAGCGCATGGGCGACACGGTGGTCGAGCTTCCCCTCCGCGCGACATCACGTATGAGGACAGCGGACGAGCAGGATCAGACCGGGGTTTGGATTTATTTTGGCGGCTCCACGTCTGGACGCATCACGCAGGTCAACGACTACTTTATCGAAAGCGAACCCAATGACGATGGAACCGTCAACGTTATCGTGCGGACCACGCTCACCAGCGTCGACTCGAACTTCGCGTACTGGACCACCACCAAGACGATCTACTGCGACGGTGAAGAGGTTGCCTATATCGGACCCGACTACGAGCAGGCAGGTCCCGGTGAATCCATATTCCAAGAAGCTCGATTCAGCGTCTCCGGCGGCGGGGTGCATCACATCACCAGCATCGAAGAGAAGTTCAGGGAGGGGACGGAGACTTCGGCCGGCTGGGATTTCGAGGTCAACGTCCCCTTTGTCATCACCGCAACAGCCGCCACCGGCGGATCCATCAAGCCGGACGGCCCTTCTCTTGCTTATGAGGGAACATCGAAGCTATATCGCATCGAGGCGGATGCGGGATATCGCATTTCCAACGTTATCGTGGACGATCTATCGGTCGGAGCCCGACCCGATTACCGTTTCACCTCGATTGACAGCAATCACACCATCGAGGCTCGATTCGTAAAGACCTGGCGCGTCACGGTCGTCGACGGCATCAACGGATCGATCATCGACCGCCAAACCGTCGATGACGGCGACGATGCGGAGGTTCCCTCCATCCCGAAGCATGAGGGGTATCGCTTCGACCGCTGGAGCTCCAACTTTGACGACATCGATGCCGACACGACGATCACCGCGCGTTATATTCGCGTGCACGACGTGGTGTTCTACAATCGCGACGGACGCGAGCTGTCGAGACAATCCGTCGATCATGGATCGGCGGCGACGGATCCCGGCATTCCCCCTCTTGACGGATATACGGCCTCCGGTTGGGACACCTCGTTCATCAGCGTGACGAAGGACCTTTCCATCCACCCCGTCTACGAGCCGATCATCTCCGTGAGAGTCCCCACGCTCGTCGCATGCACGATCATGCCCGACGGAAGCGTGGTCGAGCCAACGGGCTACCGTATAGAAAACCGATCGGTGGTGCCCGTCATGGCATCGGACATGGCAACCGAGTACCTCGCCGATGACGTATCCGTTGAGATCGCCGACGATTCGGGCTGCATCTACCGAACCGGAAAGATGGTTGGGCGTCTTGACATCGCTGAGGGGTCCTCGCAATGTTTCACGTGGCACATAGGAGATCTCGATCCTCGGGAAAACGCAGATCTTATCGGTCGGGCCGTGAAGGAACCGACGACCGTCTGCCGCGTTACGTTTACGTTTGAGGAGGCGTCGTAGATGGATCTGGATATCGCGCGGCGCGCGTTGCGAGGCATCGCCGGCGCGATCTGCCTCGTAAGCACCATGTCGCTCGCGATCTCCTGTGCGCAGGAGCAGTCCTCAGATATGGTGTACGACGCTTTGGAGCGCAGCGCTCTGGCGACCCCGGCATCGAGCGGAAACACCGCTGAGGGCGGTTCGGCCACGACGCTGGCCGACGTGCTGTCGATCAACCCCGAAGTCGCCGGCTGGCTCACAGTCGAGAACACGTCGATCTCGTATCCCGTCGTTTTGCCGGAAGCCGAGACGCCTCGGGACTGGTATCTCGATCACGACGTCCAAGGGTATTGGAATCCGCTTGGATGCCCCTATATCGACAACCGAAGCGGCACCGATAAGCACCATCTGCTCGTGTACGGCCATCATGTGCACAACTCGGACGCGATGTTCAGCAGCATTGCTGCAGCGTATCAGGAAGATATCTTCGAGGCGATAGGATCCGCCACGTGGAGCACTCCCGACGGGGAAACGGAGACGTTCTATCCGTGCATGGCCCTCAACGTTGAGTCCTCATACGACACCATCCAACGCTTTTCATTTACAGACCAAGTTGACCTGCAGATATGGATCGGCTCTCTTTCGAAAGACGCCCAGGCCAAGGCTCGCATGTGGGCCAAACAGATGACGGATGCGACTCGCGTGCTGACGCTGGTCACCTGTTCAAGCGAGCAGCCTGGGCAGACGTGGCGCACGCTCGTCGTCTTCACCGACGTCGAGGGAAGAGATTAGTTGCCGGACTCCTGGAGCACTTCCTCGGTATGGACGGCCTCGGGTGTGGAGCCGACGACACCGACCGCATAGGCCAAGCCGAAACCGAGGGCCAACGCCACCACGGCACCGATGAGGTAGGCAATCCAATGGCGTTTGATAAACGAGAACACGTGACCTCCTCAAGATGTATCGGTCCTTTGTATGCTAGCAGCATTTTACGCAGCCGCGGCCGGGAGTTCCTCCTCGACACGATTCTGCGTCGATTATCGGGTATACGAGGTGACATGTACCCATGCACCAGAAAGGACACCCATATGACCAGCGAAACGTACGAGCTTTACATCATGCCGTCTTGCCCGTACTGCCACAAGGTACTCAACTTCCTGTCAAAGCACGATATCGAGATGCCGATACGCGACATCACCGCCGACCCCCAAGCGGCGGAAACACTCGTGCGCGTCGGCGGGAAGCGACAGGTGCCCTGCCTGTTTATCGACGGTAAGCCGCTGTACGAGTCATCGGATATCGTCGACTACCTCGCTGAACACCTTGCTTAAGCCAAAAGAAAGGGCCCGGATACGGGCCCTTTCTTTCATATCGGACTAGGAGCGGCGAATGACCTCGGTGACGACATCCGCTGCCAGCGCGATGTTGGAGGTGTCGATGTTAAGCGGGATGTCCTCCTGGCTGTGCGAGCAAGCGAAGCTCGCGCCGTCAACACCGGCGATGGTCAGCGAGCGCAGGCTGCGCTCCATCGCGGCGTGCGCGTCGGTGTCGACATAGGGCATATCGACCGCGCCGATCTCATGATGGAAATCGGCGGAGACGCGCGAGACCAGGCGCATGATGCGCTTGTCGCCCTTGAGCACGCGGCGCTCGCCCTCCGTCGAGAGCATCGCGAGCCTGCCGGCACCGATGCACTCGAGGTTGATCAGGAACACGCCGCGCAGCTTGTCGCGATGGGACTCGAGGAACTCGCGGATTCCGGCGTTGCCGTGCTCGGATGCACCGGTCGCGACGAACCAGATGTCGTGGCCGAGCAGCTCGTCGTCGCCGAGCGAGGCGACCGCTTCGCGCAGATCGCCCTCGGTCAGCAGCTCGTTGCCCGTGGCACCGCCCTTCCAGCCGTCGTCGTTATCGAGCCAGTCGTTCAGGTTCTCCTCACGGCGCTTCTTACGACCAAACAAGCCACGACGCTTCTTCTTATGCGCATCCGGTGCCGGCGCCGAGATGGTGTCGAACGTTCCGGACGCGGGGGCGGAAGAGGCGGGGCGGTCGTTGGAGCTCACTACGGTGAACTGGGCCGTCGAACCCATGGCGGACCGGCTGGTGCCCGTCGCCCCGACCGCGGCGAACGGATCGGAACCGCCCGCGGAGGGATCGGGGAGATCCAGCAGCGCAGATCGATTCGTCGTGGTGCGGCGAGTCGGTGCGGCAGGGGCAGAAGGAGCGGGGTTCGCGATATCCGGGACGTTGATGGAGCGCTGACGACGGGCAGGATGATGCTCGATCTCCGCCATCAGAGAGTCCACCGTCTCGGTAGGCTTGGCAGGGGCTGCCTGAGGAGCGGCGGGGGCGGCAGAAGACATGTCGAACAGCTGTGTCGCACCCGTAAGGGGCTTTTCCGGCTCTTCCGCCTCCGCGACAGGCGTCACATCGGGAACCTTGAGCTCGCGCTCGGCGGGATGCGGCTGATCCTCCGCCTCCGTCACGGGATCGACCGCTGCCGCGGAATCGACGTCGGCGATCTCGGGCATATCGAACATCACGTCATCTGAATCCTCAGCCGTCTTCTCCAGCACGCTCTGGAAGAGCGCGAGGCTGTCGGAGCTTAAGTCATCGGCCGGTGCCTTGGTGTCGGGATCATACGCGGCGGTCTGGTCGAGCGGATCGACGGCATCGGGATTGAACGCGGCGGTCTGATCAAGAGGCTCGACTGCACCCATATCGAAGGAGATCGTCTCGTCGAGATTGACGGGCTGAGCCTCCGCTTCGAATGCGTCGGAATCGTCGGTAGACTCATCCTCCTGCGCATCGGTCACGCTCTCGATAACGTCCTGCTCGGGCTCGTCTTCGTCGACCTCCTCGTAGATGGCCTCCATGACGCCAAGGTCACCTTCGAAGTCGAAGTCGCTGAAGTCCGTGATCTCATCGGGGTCGTCGGACACGAAGGCGTCGAAAGCGCCCTCCTCGGCGTCCTCGGGCTCACCCTCCGCAGCGATCGGCTCATCGTCCTCGGAGACGATATCGTCCTCGGCATCGTCCGCGTCAAGGGTGGCGGACTCGACATCGTCCGTACCCTCGGACACGGCGTCGTCGATGATCATGGTGTCAGCAAGGGGCTGGGCCTCGAAGACCGTCGTGGCGCCGGTGTCTTCAAGCGCCTCGTCATCAGAATCGATCTCCTGGGAGTCCTCGATCTCGATCGATTCATCGTAAGGAAGCTCGTCGGTCTCGATATCCTCTTCGACGGACTCCTCGGACTCGACGTATTCGATCGCGTCGTCTTCTGCTACCTCTTCGGCTTCCTCATACTCCAGAGCGTCGCCCTCATCGAATGCGGCCTCGTCCTCGACATCATCCGAATCCTCTTCGGCCTCTTCGGCAACGTCGAGCTGCCCGTACTCGGCCGCCTCGTCCTCATCGTATTCGGCCTCGCTGTCAGCCTCCTCATCAAAGGCATCCTGCTTGTAACCGCCGTCGGCATATTCGTCCTCATCGGCCGCAAGCACGAAGCCGCCGTTCTCGTCCTCCACCTCATAGGAAGCCATAACTGGCTCGTCGAGCTCATCGATCTGGTACTCGTCGAGGAACTCGGGGTCGATCTCCTCGAAATCGTCCTCGTCTTCCCCTGCGTCCTCGAAGCCCTCCTCGGGCATCTCCTCATACTCGGCCGCAAAGGCGTAGGCCTGTGTCTCCTCGACCGCCTCGTCTTCTTCACCGGTATATCCGTTGTACGCGAAGGGATCATCCATGACCGGATATGCCTCGGGCTCGGCGGGGGCGGGCTCAGAGACCTCGTTGACGACCGGCACGTCCATCGGCTCGTCGTATTGAGCATACTGGGGCTCATCGGATGCGGGCTGCTGGGGCATGGAGACGGTCGCCGACGCATCGATGCGGTCGGAGGGCTGCTCCACCGGCGCGGGCTCGACCTCGGGAACGATATGAGGGACCTGATCGACGGTCCTCGTCTCGGGCTCCGGTTTCTCGGCGGGCAGCTGTTCGACCTGCTGCGGAGCGGGCTCCGGAGCGCGACGGAAGTTCAGAACCGCCTTGGGCTTCGGCATGGGAAGCGCACCCTGCTCGTATTCGATTGCACAGGACTCGGCCACCATGCCGAGCGAACGGATGACGTCGACGCCGTAGCGCAAGCAGCCAGCGGAGTTGACGGGAAGCTCGTCGGCCTCCTCCTCTTCGGCCTCCTCCTCTTCGGCCTCCTCCTCGACGGGAGCGGGCGCCTCGGAGACGGGCTCCTCCTGGATAGCCGGCTCGCTCTGGACAGCGGGCTCGCCATCGATGACCTCAAAGACCGTCGTCGTTCCGGCATCCTCGACAGGCTCTTCGACATCGAGCGCGGGCATCTGAACGGTCTCTCCTGCGAAAGCGGCCACCTCGCTCTGCTCGTCGGCCGCAACGGGAGCATCCGCTGCGGGAGCGAGCTCATCGGCGGCGTACGCGGCATCCTCTTCGAAGGCGGGGGCGTTGCGCTCTTCCTCGTCGGCGACCTCGGGCATCGGATGCTCCACGCCCTCGGGCATGAGCTCGGCGTACATACGCTGCTGCTCGGCCATGTACTCGCTGAACGGCACGTCGTCGGGGAACTCGCGCGAGCCGCGATAGGGCGACACCGAGTCCATGATGCCCAGCAGGGCGGCAAGGGAAGACTTGTTGCACACGGAGCCGGACGTATACGGCAGCACGTAGCGGTTACACAGGATGGCGACGGCGTTGAGCAGCGGAATCAACGCCACGAGGATGGCGAGCACCCACAGCACGATCTTGGCCGCATCGGGGAGCGGGAACAGGCGCAGCACCACGACGATGGCGGGAACCAGGACCGCGAACGGAAGCAGCTTGACCAGCAGCGGGCGGTATGCGGAGAAGGGCGGCTGCGCCAGGAAGTCTGCGCGCGGGGAATCATAGTGGGCGACCACGACCACGGGGCGGTTGCGCGGCGAGGCGAGCGGGCCGGCAGCCTTGTGGTAGGCGATGACGTTTTGGGACAGGCCGCCAGAACCAAGCTGGGGGAACGTGATGCGGCCGAAGCGCTCGAGCAGGTACAGCGCCGCGCACAGGATCGTCACCAACGTGCCGAGCACGCCCAAAAAGCCCCCGACCCCCATGAGGACCGTGGAGATGAACAGCAGCAGGCAGAGAATGGCCCGCACGAGTTTGGGTGACGAGGTGGAGGTGAACTCTTGGACCTCCGGCTCGAAGCCGTGCCGCGAGAAGATGCGCGAGATCTCCTCGGCAGCAAGGCGCTCCTCCTCGCTGCATGCGGGGGTGATGCCGATGTTCTGAAGCAGGTGGTTCAGATATTTTTGGGTATTCGCCATGTGGGCTCCACATCGATTGTCCTTATATGCAGACGATGCGCATAATGCAACATCATCCGTATGTAGTCGAAAGTATACCCTGAACTTAAACTACCTGCAGCTTTACATCCCTCTTACCGACAAAAGGGGTGCGTTTACCCGGCTATCTCCATATCGACTAAAATGGTTGGCCAAAGGAAGCGCCGTATGCGGCCGGTTTCTTTCCACCTGCATATGGCAGTCGCAAGGCGACGTCTCGCATCCTTTCCGATCACCGTATCTGCAGCAGAAGGGCGCGCGCACGATGGACATCGACAGCTTCACCGAATCGCTCCAGCAAGAAGACCTCAACGAGACCGCGCTGCGTGTCCTCAACCTTCTGTTCATCCTCAACGCGTCCGCCACCCCCCTATCCACCGAGCAGATTCTCCAGGACTCGGATCTTGGATACGGTTCGGCGAATCGCGCATCGGATCTCAAGAAGTTCAAGCGCGACCGCGAGAAGCTCGCCGAACACGGTGTCTCGATCGTGGAGGTGAGGCCCGCCGGCGCGAAGCAGACCGAGGAGAGCCTCTGGACCATCGACCGCGCCAACACGTACGCCACGCTCGGCATTATCACGCAGAAGGATGCGGACACCCTGCTGAGAGCCGTTGACGAATGCCTCGCGCGCAAGGAGATTCCCTACCGTAGGGCCCTGATCAGCATCAGGCACCGCCTCCACGCACTGACCCATCCCCTCAAGCAGAGTGATTCGGATGGCGCAGACAGCCGTGATGCAGATGCGCACGCGGCGATCGGAACCGCACCAAGCGACCGCATCGCCGATGCGCTTTGGAGCGCATACACCTTGAAGCGCAAGGTTCGATTTGCCTATCGCGACGCGCGCGGGCGCGACACATCGAGGACCATGGCGATCTGGGGCATCTTCACCCAGCACGGTCACAGCTACTACGTCGGGCTCGACGAGCAGAGCGGGGGCGTTCGAACGTTTCGCGGCGACCGCATCACGCGTGTGTGGCGTCCGTCGGGCAACTACACCATTCCGCGCTGGTTCAACATCCACGACTACCTGTTTATGCCATTCGATATGGCAGGCGGCATGACCACAGCCGTGAGCTTCAGGTTTCCCGACGGTATCGGACAGGCGGAGATCGAGTCGCTCACCAAAGGGCGCAGTGCGCTCGAGCGGCGGCCGGATACGGGCGCATGGATTTGGACGGTCAAGGTCAGCGACATGCGCGCTGCGGCGCAGTTCGCCCTGGCGCGCGCGCAGATGGGCATGCGCCCGCAGAGTCCAAAGCAGCTGGTCGACGCATGGAACACGATGATTGACAAGGCGGTCGAATCGCATGGCTAACACACCGAATATCACCACCGAGCGCATGATCGCCCTGGGCATCCGCCTGCTCGAGGCGCTCACGGCCGCGCCCCAACAAACCCTCGACATCAACGATGCCGCACGCGCACTCGGCGTCCCCGCGCAGGATATCCCTTCGATCGTCAGCACGCTCGGCGCGCTCTCCGACCGATCGAGCGGCGCCCGAGCGGCCCTCTCCCTCGAGGGAAACACGATTCACCTTGTTGGGGATTCCGCCCTCATCATGCCGCTCAGGCTGAGCGTCGAAGAGGGCATGGTGCTCTCGCACGTGCTCGATGTACTGAATATCGACGAGGCGACGCGCGAACGCGTCCAGCGCTCCCTCATGCCACTCGATGAGACCCCCTCGACCGAAGGACTTGCAGAGCCGTCGCGCTACGGCCAATGGTTCACACGGATCGGCGAGGCACTCGAGGATGGCGTTCGCTGCACGATGGCCTATCGTTCGCTCACACAAGAGAGCCCGACCGAGCGTCTGATCGACCCGATTGCCCTGCAAGAAGAAGCCGATGCGGTATATCTGATTGCCTGGGACATCAATAAAGACGCAGAGCGGCGCTATCGTCTTGACCGTATTGACCGTTTTGAGTTTACCGACGACTCGGTTTCTCCACATGACGCTGTCCACCGTTCAACAGCTGAGAGCTTACGGACCACGGGCAACCGAGCGCGCCTGAAGATGGAAGACGGCTACCTCGCGCAGCTCGATTGGGCTGGCATCGGGGAGGTCGTCTCGGATGGAAAGGGCACTTCTTTGTGCACCGTCTTCTATTCCTCCGAACCATGGCTGTTCGACCAGATCCTCGCAGCGGGAGGCGCATGCACCATCGTCGAGCCGCAGGGCGTACGCGACCGGTTCGTCGCCTACGCCCGCAGCCTGCTCATAGCATAATGGGTCATTTGGGGACGGGTTCGTTCCAACCCATTGCGACCGTTCAGGTATCGGTCATATCTTCTAGCGCTCGTGAGCGCGCCTCCACAGCTCAAGATAGCGCCCGACCTGGTTGCTCTCGATGCGCTGATACCCCGAGGTCGGCAACGAGCTGAGGAACTTCTTGCCATAACCCTTGGTCACCAGGCGAGAATCGGCGAGCACCAGCACGCCGACATCGGATGACGAGCGAATCAGGCGGCCGGCAGCCTGCTTGACCTCGAGAACCGCCTCGGGCAGCGCATACTGCGCCCATGCCCGCTCCTCGCGCAGGCCGCGCTCGCACGCAAGCGGGTCGGTCGGGCTCGAGAACGGCAGCTTCGGGATCACCACGCAGCGCAGCGTGTCCCCGGATGCATCGAAGCCCTCCCAAAAGGCTTTAAGCGCAAACAACGACGAGGACTTCTCGGAAATGAAGTGATCGCGCAGCTGACGTGCCGAAGCACTGCGCTGCTGGCAGGCGAGCTCGAGGCCGACGGCGGCCAGCTTGGGCTCGACGCGAGCATAGAGATCCTCCATGTCGCGACGGTTGGTGAACAGCGTGAGCGCCGACCCACCCATCGCGATATGGACATCGACGAGCAGCTGCTCGAGCGTCCCCAGATACGCATCGCGGTTGCGCGGGTCCGGTACGTCACCCGCCACCACTACCGTCATGTTCTCATCGAAGTCGTAACTCGAATCGAGATGCAGCGCCCGCGAGGAACCCTGCGGGAGACGATCGAGACCGACCGCGCGCTCAAAGTGGTTGAAAGCTCCTGCAATGGAGATCGTAGCAGACGTGAAGATCGCCGTGTGCACCTCGGGAAGCCAACGCTCAGCTAGCATCTCGCCGACATCGAGCAGCTCCGCGGTCAGCGACTCGCCCCCGGCACGCAGGCGACGATTCACCTGAAGCGAATAGACGTAGCGGTCGTTTTCACCCTTTACGATGAGGTCAAGGCCGTCGAGCATCTCCTTCAACCGGCGCGCCCCGTCGGCCACATCGACCACGAGGTCGGGCTTGTCCTCGGCAACGGTCTCCACCAGCGACGACACGTTGCGCTGGGCCTCTTCGAGCGCATCGACGGCTGTCAAGGCGATTGGCAGGAAGTGCTGCCAACCGTCGCTTTCGCGCATATCCGGACCGATCCAGATGTTCGCGGCGTCATACCCGTCCGACCTTCCGCGGCGCGCGAGGTCGCGGACCCCGTCGAACACCTCGGCCATGGCAAGCGAGGCGCGCTGCACCGTCGCCACCGCCTTGGCCGACAGTCCCATATACAGCGTCATGGCGTCTGACCCGGCGAGATTGCGAATCAACTGCCCCAAGGCGCCCGAGCGCTCGCCGCCCAGTCGCTCGAATATGGAACGAGACTCATCCGCCGACACGGTCACCGCCCATTGGCGGCGCGCCTCACGCTCGATGGAATGCGCCTCATCGACGACCCAATGCCTGATCGGGGGCAATATCTTGCCGTCCGCCGCAACGTTGCGGAACAGCAGCGAGTGGTTGGTCACGACGACATCCACGCGCGCCGCACGCCGACGAGCGCCGTGCACAAGGCATTTGTCGGGGAAAAACGGGCAGAGCCTGCGGGCGCACTCGCGTGAAGGGGTCGTCAGGTCCGCGCGGTTGACGCTGCGCCATCGGATCCCAAGGCCATCGAGATCCCCTGTCGGCGACTGGCAGACGTATGCGTAGATGACCGCAACGGCCGTCAGCGTGTCAGCAGGGTCACGCGTCGTCTTGATCTCCGCATCGGAGCGGCTCAGGCGCTCGAGCTTGCGCAGGCAGGGGTAGTGATCGTACCCCTTGAGCGCGCAGAACGTCAGACCTCCCTCGATCTCGCGCGCCAGGCGCGGCAGCTCATGATAGATGAGCTGGTCGGCCAGGTTGTTCGATTTGGTGGCGACGCCTACCGTCACGCGGTTGCGCCGAGCCGCCTCGGCGAGCGGCACGAGGTAGGCGATGGATTTGCCGACGCCCGTTCCCGCCTCGATCACGCGATGCGTGCCGGTCGCGAGGGCATCGCGCACCTCGCACGCCATCTGCACCTGCTCGGTGCGGGGCTCGTACTCGGGATACATCCGGTTGACCAGGCCGCCCGGCGCATAGTGCGCGCGAATCTCCTCGGAGGTCGGCATCGAGAGAAACGGCAGGTTGTCGGCGTCGATACGCTCCTCGGGAGCCTGCGCGCGAAGAACCTCGGTGCGGGCGGCGGCGAGCGAGAAGATCGCATCGGGATCCTCCCCCGCCAAGAACGAGAAGATGGGGCGATAGCTCCACGGAACGTCGGGGTGCATATCCGCCAGGCGGCGCATCAGTCCGCGCGGCAGGTCGCTCAGCGCCACCAGCAGGATGCGCCAGACGCCGCACAGCGCCTCGACGTCATCGATCGCCCGGTGCGAGACGGCGCTGCACCCGAACAATTCGGCCAAATTCGACAGCTTGTGCGAAGACAGGCGCGGAAGCGCGATGCGCGACAGGGCAAGAGAATCGATCCACACGTCGCTGACGCGAACGCCTCCCTTGACCGCCTCGATGAACGAGCGGTCGAACGCGGCGTTATGCGCGATAACGGGGCAACCGCCGACAAAATCCTCGAGCAGGGCGACCGCCTCCTCAGGAGACGGCGCGTGAGCGACATCGGCATCCGTAATGCCCGTCAAACGGACGATCTCGTCGGGAATCGGAACGCCCGGATGCACGAAGGTGTCGAACCTGTCGACGATTTCCCGGCCCCTCAGACGGGCCGCGGCGATCTCGATAAGCCGGTTGTCCTGGACCGAAAGACCCGTGGTCTCGGCATCGAGGACGATCACGTCCTCCTCGATCAAGCCGAACGAACGCGTCTGTGCGCGCTCGGCCAGCGTTTCGTAATTCTGCACGATGAACTCGGGGGTTCCCGCCATCACCGCGTTCCGTATGGTCAAATCCGGCATCCGATGTCCCTACTTGCACCCATGGCGAGCGATCGCCATGTCGACCAGCTCGGCGCACACGTCGGAGAACGCACGACCCTCATGGCGCACCTCGTCAGGGAACAGCGAGGTTTCCGTCATGCCCGGGATCGTGTTCGTCTCAAGAATCACCGGACCGTCCTTCGTTACGATGAAGTCGGTGCGGGAGAACCCGAAGCACCCCAGCGCGCGATGCGCGCGGCAGGCGAGCTCTTGCGCCTGCGCGTACACGTCCTCGGGGAGACGGGCGGGAATGCGGTGAATGCTGTCCGAGACCACGTACTTCACGGAGAGATCGTAGAAATCGACCTCGTCGGGACAGCAGATCTCCACGATCGGCAGCGCGCGCAGGGAGTCGTCATCGCCAAAAACACCGACGGTGATCTCCGTACCCGTCAAGCATGATTCGACAAGGACCTTGCTGCTGTATTCAAATGCCCGCTCAATCGCCTTAGGCAGCTCCTGCGCATCGGATACCTTGGTCACGCCATAGCTCGATCCGTTGATCGCAGGCTTGACAAACAGGTCGTGTCCGAGCGATGCGACGATCGCATCCGGGTCGATCTTCTCGCCGCGGCGGATGGCGACACCGTCCGCCACCGGAATACCCGCGCGCTCATAGAGGGCCTTGGAAAGGTCCTTGTCGACACCGCACGCGCTGGCAAGCGCATCTGAACCGGTGTACGGCATGTCCAGGTACTCCATCAGGTGCTGAATCATGCCGTCCTCGCCGCCAGCGCCATGCAGGGCGATGAACGCAGCGTCGTAGCCACCCGCGCGGATATCATCCAGAAAACCCTTGTCGGCGGGATCAAGCAGATCAACGGTGCCAAAGCCCGCCTCACGAAGGGCTGCGGCCGCATTCTTTCCCGAGGAGAACGAGATCTCGCGCTCCGATGACATTCCACCCGCCAGTACGGCGATGCGCATAGCGCTTCGTTGATCGCTTCCCATGGTTTGCACTCCTTTATCGCGGGCAGGCCCGTCATGATGTTGTTTGTCCAATGCGGGTCGTTCATTCAATACGAACCCGCGCAATTACCTTATTGTATAGGTAAGTTGTTACCCATGATTCCTTGAAAGGTCCTGTATGGAACGTTCAAATCGCATGCGCGACATCCGCTCTCTGACGGCCGACGAAATCGCCGAGCTCGTCCAGGAACTCGGCCAGCCCGCGTTTCGAGCAAAGCAAATCTGCGAATGGGTCTTCACCAAGCACGTCTCTTCGTTTGAGGAGATGACCAATATCCCCAAGAAGCTGCGTGAACAGCTCTCTGAGCACTTCTCCTTCCGCCTTCCCGAGGAGCTCGTCAAGCAGGTTTCGCGTGACGGGTCCCGCAAGTACCTCCTTGAGTTCAGCGACGGCACGTCGGTCGAGACCGTCGGCATGCCCAGCAAAAACAAGCTCGCTGTCTGCGTCTCGACTCAGGCGGGCTGCGGCATGGGCTGCGCGTTTTGCGCGACGGGCTTCAACGGCCTTACACGCTCACTCAGCGCACAGGAGATCGTCGATCAAGTCCGTCACGTCGCCATGGATTTTGATGAGCGCGTCACCAGCGTCGTCTTCATGGGGCAGGGCGAGCCGTTCGCGAACTTCGACGCGACCGTCAAAGCGCTCCGCATGCTCAACGATCCGGATGGCTACGCCATCGGCGCCCGCCATCTGACCGTTTCCACCTGCGGCGTCATTCCCGGTATCAAACGGTTCTCGGAGCTCCCCGAGCAGTTCACGCTCGCCATCTCGCTCCATTCCGCTGTTCAAAGCACCCGCAACAAGCTGATGCCCGGCGTCAAGAAGTACACGCTCCCCCGCCTGCACGAGGCGATTCAAGCGTATGTCGAGAAGACCGGACGCCGCCCGACCTACGAGTTCGCCATGATCGACGGCATCAACGACACCAATCCCGAGATGGAAGCCCTGATCGATTTCTGCCGCGGCACACTTTGCCACGTCAACCTCATTCAGCTCAACGACACCCCGGGGTCGCTCCTCAAGCCCTCCCCCATGAAGAAGGTCGAAACGCTTCAGAAGCGCCTGCAGATGCATGGTGTCGAGGCAACTATCCGCAACTCGCGCGGCAATGACATCGATGCCGCCTGCGGCCAGCTCAAGCAGCGCCTGATTCAATCCTAGGGAACTACTGATCGATTGTTTCACATGAAACCTAAGGCGCCGGATAACAGCATTGTTATCCGGCGCCTTTTCTATTATATGTTTTCTATTTTACTTAATAACCAATGCTTTCCCACTGGTTTTTAACCCAGTCTTGGTTGATCTTGGGGTTCTTGGTCATTTGCGCGGTTCTCACAGCGACATCTTCCGTCATGTCGCCAACTTTCTTTTTGGATGTTTGATATACATCCTTTGCACCTCGCGTGAGCCTTCCGCGCAGCTCGCTATCTGTTGCAAGCTTATACCCGACAAAGGCGCCTGCTGCGACGGCGGCCCCGGCTATGATCGCGGAAATAATCCTACTCTTCATCGTCCAGCTCCCTACTTGTCGCATCATTCATCACATGCTGCAAGATTTGAGCGAGCTCTTCTTCGTCCTTGAACTCAATCTCGATCTTATTCTTTCCTCGCGTGGCCTTCACTTTCACATTGGTATTAAAGACCTGACGAAGCACACGTGCTGCCTTCTTGAACGATTGAGGTGTGACAGGACGAGGGGGCTTTGGCGTTTCACCGACAGAAAACAACGGTGCAAGGTTTTCTGTCGCTCGAACGGAAAGGCCTTCAGCAACAACCTTCTCCGCCAGCTTGATGCGCTGCTCTTCAAACGGAACCGCAAGAATCGCACGAGCATGGCCGGCGGTCAGCTTGCCCTCAAATAATAGATCCTGGACACGCTGGGGCAGATCCAGCAAACGCAGCGAATTGGTGATAGTCGAGCGCGACTTTGAGACCGCTTTGGAAAGAGCCTCCTGGGTCATACCGCTCGCTTTGATGAGCTGACGGTATCCCTTGGCCTCTTCAATCGGATTGAGATCAGAGCGCTGCAAGTTCTCTATGAGGGCGAGTTGGAGCATCTCCTGGTCATCCACATCTTTGATGACCACAGGGACCTCCTCAAGACCCGCTATCTTAGAAGCTTGATAGCGGCGCTCTCCTGCGATGATCTCGTAGCCATTATCATCCTTGCGAACAAGAAGCGGTTGAAGCACGCCGTGGGCACGAATGGATTCGCTGAGCTCTTCAAGCTCAGTTTCATTGAAGTGAGTGCGGGGCTGATTGGGATTCGGGTGAATCTCGCTTATTGACACCATATTGGTAGCGTCGTTATTTGATGCAGCCGCCTCGGTCTGCGCTTCTTGGATCAATGAACCTAACCCGCGGCCAAGTGCCTTCTTCTTTGGACTAGGCACGTGCGATCACCTCCCGTGCAAGTTCCCGATATGCCTGCGCACCTTTATTGGTGGGCGCATAGGTTACCACCGGCATGCCGAACGAGGGAGCCTCAGAGACCTTGACCGAACGAGGGATGCACGTCTCGAAGGCCTTATCCCCGAAGTACCCCTTGACTTCATCCACAACCTGATTCGAGAGTGATGTTCTCGAATCATACATGGTGAGAAGCACGCCAAACGTCTCAAGCTTCTTATTGATGCGCCCCTTGACCATGCGCATCGACTCTAACAGCTTTGTAACGCCCTCAAGGGCATAGTACTCGCACTGGATCGGTATGAGCACGCTATCCGCCGCCGTCAACGCGTTGATGGTCAACAGGCCGAGCGAGGGCGGGCAATCGATAAAGATGAAATCGAATTCATCGATAATCGGCTCAAGAAGATCCTTGAGACGTGACTCACGGGCCATTGTGGAAACGAGCTCGATCTCCGCACCCGCAAGCTGGATGGTCGCAGGTACGACAAACACCTTCTCGCAATCCGTACCCTGGATAATCTGCTCTGCGGGAACGTCATGGAGCAACGCGTCGTACACACAGCTCTCCAGCTGTTCCTTCTCGATACCGAATCCGCTTGTCGTATTGCCCTGGGGGTCGAAATCAACGACAAGGACTTTATATCCCTCTTCACTGAGGGCCGCAGCCAAATTCACCGCGGTGGTCGACTTACCTACACCACCTTTTTGGTTGATGATGGCAATAACCCTCGTATTCATCTCCGTTTTTGAACGCTCGACATCTCTAAAGCCCACGTCACCCTCCTGCACCACAGACAGTCATTTCCAGGTGAACACTATGTTTCACGTGAAACGTATCCCCATCAAGGGTTTCACGTGAAACACGCTGAATCACTCGTTCATTATGTTTCACGTGAAACCAACTTGCAAGGTTCAATGCCCTCCCCTGCCCTCTATACATCCTTTCAAGAGAATCGATTGGGGAAGACGGACTAACATCTATTGCACTAGGTTGACGAATGGCTCATAAAAGGGGGCCAGAATCATTCCTTGGCGCCCAGACATCCGCACGCCAGTCTCGATATACGAATTCTGCAATGGTGTAGGACGCGTTTCTGCTGGATATTCGACATCATAAGGTTGTAGGAACTGGGAATTGGTCCGTTGTAGACGAAAAGCGACAGCGCGTGGTTATGTCGCTCTTGAGAGATTGAGCCGTAATTGAACGAACAATCAGCAGGTCGCACAACCTCCCGCCCAACCTCTGAAATAAGAGTAATCGAGCTATCACTGTTCTGCCATTGCATAGGTTGCAGTAATCAAGGCCACGTATACGATCAAACTGAGTTGACTCGCCGTGTATTTGATTTCGCCAGACTGTCTCAATGTTTTAAGTCATTCACTGTCCCAACAGAATGCGCTATCGCATCCAATGCAACGTGTTGCATGAAATAGACTGTGATCGCCTTACATTCCAGTTTCGCAAGCTGCTATCTAGGTCTGATAACTAATACCTTTGCAGCCTGTTTATAATTAGGGAACTTCAGATGTGTGCCGCCGAGATATAACGCATATCGAATCAGAACTCTGCACCATTAGCCTTAATCGTGTGATCCCCGCTACTCAGTAGAATCAGACACTTATGAGCTGATACAAGTATCCTCGTTGCACACAAACGTCTCTGCATGATCAATATTGCAACATAGAAGGATCGAGACACCGTATCCCTGCACTTGGTCAGAATTATTCTTAGTTGAGAACCCAGTGCACATTGCTGCGTGAATTGAGCTGCTTACGCAACGGTTACTCACTCTACTTCGACAGGTATGCGTACGCTAATGTGGATATCGATAAACTTCTCGATGAACTGTTGAGTCGGTACAGCTGCAATGCAGATCCTATGATTCAGACTTGCGGCGTGATCTGGCCACCTACGTCTCTCTATATATAAAGGAGCCGATGGTATTGTCCCGTCTGACTTCACGTAACGCGCGCCACCCCAATAAGTGAGATGGAGCGCGCTGGCAGCACCATGAAAAGGCCCCGATGTTTCACGTGGAACATCGGGGCCTAGCATCAAGCTTATTGACCGAGAGGGCGCTTCCTCGCCTCCCCTACCGAACGGGGTAGCTTTATCGTCGGCTTGGAAACCTGAACGAACGAATACAGCTCGCGATGACCAAAGCCATCGGGCAGGTCGAAAGACTCATGGGCCTGCAACTCCATCCCACAGAGCTTTGCAGCGCTGCGCCCCTGAGCAAGCTCTTCAGGATCAGGATTGCCCTTTGAGATCAAGAGCTGTCCATTGTGTTTGAGGAAGGGTGACGCATACTCGATCAGAATAGGAAGCGGAGCCACAGCCCTCGCAACAACGAGATCGAACGCCTTCTTATTCTCAGCGGCATACGATTCGAGTCGGTCGTGTACACCGGTGATGCGATCTATCCCCAGCTGCTTCAGACAGGCATTCACTGCCTTGATCTTCTTTCCAACAGAATCGAGAAGCACGCCAGGCAAACCGGTTGCAACATGAAGCGGCACTCCGGGAAATCCTGCACCCGTACCCATATCAAGAAAACGCGTGACCGTTGCGTCGATCAGGGGAACCAGCGATAGCGAATCGAGTATATGGAGAACAAGAGCCTCGTTGATATCCGTAATGCGCGTAAGGTTGATGTACTGGTTTATCTGCTCGACATAGAGCAGATGCTCGACACACAGACGCGCCTGGTCGAGCGTCAGCTCAACATGACACGACGAAGCGAGGTCGATCAGACCATTTGCCAGGCGATTGATATCCGACTCCGAAGTCTCTAGAGGCGTAAGGATGATCGGACGGTCCGAGGAAGCCATGATGCAATCCCTTCATATGGCAGAGAGATGACAGGAATACGTGAATCGAGAACTTATGGCAAAAAGAAAGGGCGCGCCCGAAGGCACGCCCCTAGCATAGCGGAATCAAGGAATCCTAGAGCACCGTGATGACAACGCGACGCTCGGGATCCGCGCCCTCAGAGTGCGTATCAACACGATTGTTGTCACGCAGGGCGATGTGAACCAAGCGGCGCTCATAAGCGCTCATAGGCGGAAGCGACACCGTGGAGTGCTGTCGAACCGCACGAGCGGCCGCGGAGCGAGCCATGGAGATCACCTTGTCATGGCGACGGCTCTTATATCCTTCGACATCGACGGCGACCGGATAACGGAACCCGAGCTTCCGACTCACCAGCAGGGAGAACAGCGTCTGCAGCGACTCGAGCGTGCGGCCATGGCGGCCGATCAACACGGCAAGATCGGGGGCGGTCACATCGAGAATCAGCTCTCCCTCGTCGCCATCATACTCGTCGATGGGAGAATCCTGAGCATCAAAGTAGAACAGGATGTCACGGAGCACGGAAACCGCAACGTCGGCAACGGTGTCGAGCTCCTCATCAGAAAGCCCCTCACCGGCCTTGTAATGGGCGGCAATCTCGGCGTACTCCTCGACCGCGCCCTCGGTCACCTCTTCAAGCTCTTCAGACATGGCATACTCCATTAGTTAGGTACCTAAATTAACTCAATCCACTTACTTCTTCTTGTGGGGGCGCTGCTTGCGCTCACGACGAACGACATTGACCTCAATCGGAGCGTTCTTCATGCGCTCCTCCTCCTCGGCCTTAGCCTTTTCGATAACCTTCTGGGTGACGAACAGCTGCTGAGCGACCTGCCACGCAGAGGAGACGTCGTAGTACAGAAGAACACCGGCGGGAAGGCCCCAACCGATCCACAGCATCATGACGGCCATGACGACGGCCATCATGCGCATGCTCGAAGCCTGCTGGCCGGTCTGGTTGCGCGACATCCACAGCTGCGGGATGAGCGTCAGCACGGCGAACAGCGCGAGCGCGATCAGGTACGGCGCGGCGGGGCCAAAGCCCTGGCTGATCGTGCCGGCCGCGGAGGCCTGCAGGTCGGGAAGGATGCCGTAGAACGAGAAGTTCTCACCGGAGAAGTACTGCGGAAGGTTGTTGAGCAGCGTGAACAGCGCGAACAGAATGGGCATCTGGATCAGCAGCGGCAGGCAGCTGCCGAAGGGATTGAATTTGTTCTCGGAATAGAACTTCTGCATCTCCTCGGCCTGGCGCTGAGGGTCGTCAGCGTACCTCTCCTGCAGCTCCTGGAGCTTGGGCTGGAGCACCTGCATGCGAGCCGTCGATTTGGACGACTTGAGCATCAGCGGGGTCAGGAGCAGACGCACGATGATCACGAGAATGATGATGGACAGGCCCCAGTCCACCGCTAGGCTCTGGATACCCTTTAAGATTTGGAAGAGGATGTTAACGATCCAGTCCCACATGTATAAACCTCCGTCTGTAAAGCGCCTTACGGCACGGGATCATAACCGCCGTCGCGCCAGGGATTGCAGCGCAGAATGCGCCGGAACCCCAGCCAACAGCCCTTGAGAACGCCGTATTTCGAGATAGCCTCGACGGCGTACTGCGAACAGGTCGGGATGTAGATGCACGAGTCGGGAAGCAAGGGCGAGATGAATCGTTGGTAAAAACGCACCGCAGCGACGGCACAGCGTCGCGGCAGGTGCGCAAGACCACAAACCTTATTGTTCATCGATACCCGCTCGCGAGCACAGGGACCTGAGCGCGGCCTGCATCTCTTGCGGTGAGGACGTCTTGGTCTTCGGCGTAGCGAACAAGATCACATCAAACCCCGCGCGCGGAAACGCACAAGCGCGTGCAGCCTCACGCAGCACGCGCTTGGAACGATTGCGCACGACCGCGCAACCAAGTCGCTTTGCTGCGACGAAGGCGACCCGCCCGGGATCGCCTTCGTCCAGAGTGTTGCACGCTATCATGCGCATCAGGGGATGGCGATAGGACCTCCCCTGGTGAAAGACGCGCTCGAAGTCTTGCTTAGACTTGATCGTCCTCATGCGAGACGCATACGGTTATTTATCGCTAACGGTAAGGCGCTTGCGGCCCTTGGCGCGACGACGGGCGAGCACGGCACGGCCGCCCTTGGTTGCCATACGGGCGCGGAAGCCGTGAGTCTTGGCGCGCTTACGCTTATTGGGCTGATAGGTACGCTTCATGGTTGATTTCCTCCTGCTGCATTTTGCGTGCGATTTGCACGTTTTAGACACGTGAGCTTAGAGATTGTAGGGAATACGGCGCTCCGATGTCAATGAAAGACCACGAAAAGCTTGCAATACCTCATGCTTTGCGCACGAAGCGCCCACAGCACGCAGTCAACAAGTGCATCCTTTCACGTCTTTTCAGCGACTTTTCAACAGGTCACGTTGAAGATGTTGATAACTTTTCGCGACTTTTCTTCAGTTTTCAACAGTTTTAGAAAACTTGTTGAAAGCCCTGCACAAGGTGTGCAAGCTGATATGCTAGACGGGCAGCTCAAACGAACTAGAATGCGGTGCACCATGTCTGACGACTTCTACCCTTTTGTTGACTCCGGTGACCCGGCGCCGGACAACGCCCATATAACCGGTATACGTGCATCGGGCGCAGGCCCTGTCGACGCAGACGGCACGGCACCGTCTGCCGAGCAGGCGACCTATGCCACGCGCATCGCCGTATACGACGACATGCTCTCCACCCCGCGCGTCATCGTCATCGCGCCCAAAGACGTGCGCTCCTATCTTGAAGAGATCACCAACACGGTCTACCGCTGCATGCGCGAGCAAGGCGGCGGCATCTCGTTGATGGTCATCCGCGAGATCGTCGAGAACTTCATCCACGCCAACTTCGTGGAACCTATCATCTCGATCCTCGACGACGGCAACACGATCCGCTTTGCGGACCAAGGTCCGGGCATCGAGGACAAGGAGCGGGCGTTCGAGTTCGGCGTGACGAGCGCCGACCGCGACCAAAAGCGCTACATACGAGGGACGGGGGCCGGCTTTCCCATGGTCCAACAGTATCTAGAGAACGCCGGAGGCGCGGTCTCCATCGAGGACAACCTGCACCAGGGCACCGTGGTGACCGTCTCCATCGACCCTGCGCGCGTCATGGAGATCGAGCATGCCGCCGAGCGCGGCGGGGCAGTGCGCGGCGCACAGCCGCTGCAGGCCATGCCCCGGCAGCAGATGCCGGGCGCGCCGGGGGTCGCGAACCCCATGGCACCGAATGCGGGGGCGCCCCTGTCCTACCAGGCAGGATATACGCCGTACCCGCAGGGATACGGCTTCGGCGCGCCGGGCACCCAAGCGCCGGGCGCGTACCCGGCGCCCCAGGGATATGCGGCCTATCAGCCGCAAGGGTATCCGCCCGCCGCATATCAGCAACCCTACCAGGCGCCCTGGCCGCAACAGCCCGCACCCCCCACCCAAGGCTGGGCCCCGCAGGCGGGCATGGGTGCGGGCGGATGGCCGCAGGAGGCCCCGCATGCAGGCGAGCCGTACGTTTCCGAACGCGGAGCGCTCGCCCTGAGCTTCCTCGCGCAGCACGGAAGCGGCGGGCCGACCGATCTTGCCGGCGCGTTCGGCTCGTCGGCGCCGACCTGGTCGCGCGAGCTTGAGACGCTGGCGCAGGTCGGACTCGTCATCAAGCGCGGCCAAAAGCGCTTCTTAACCGAGATGGGCCAGCTCTGGGCCCAAAACCATCAGCAGAACCAGCAGAACGCGTAAGGGGTGAACCATGGATAACGATGCACGACTGCTTCTCGACGACGTCATCGCCTGCTGCCAGCGCGACGGGCTCGACGCACGGCTCGTCAACATGCTCGCCGGCGCACAGGCGACCGATCTGAATGAAGACGCCCTGACCATCGAGGCCCCCAGTCGATTCGCCTATTCCTATCTCGTCAAGCAGCGGGCGACCATCGAGCGCTATCTCGAGGAGATCGCCTTCGCCCCCTTGGCGCTCATGGTCACCGCGCCGCAGGCCCCCGCGGCAGCTCGCCCGACAGCGGAAGCGGCGGAGCAGGCTGGCAGCCCCTCCACGCCGGCCGCGGCCGCCCCCGGCACCGCGTCCGTCGCGGCGGAAGCGGCCGCGGCGGCAGAGGCCTCCTATACGGCGCCGGCTGCGCCCTCCCCCGCGATCGACCCCGTTCCGCCGCAGTTCCACGGCGGCCCCACCCTGGCACGGGCGGACGAGGGCGACCGACGGATCAGCATCAACAACACGTTGTCGCCCGAGCAGTTCAAAAGCATGATGGCCGCCATGAAACAGGGCGGGAACGCGGCGCCGGCGCCTCGCATGCCCGAGGCCGCCGCCCCCACCATCGAGGAACAGCAGCACCCGGCGGCATCGGCCGGCATCAGCGCCAAGTACACGTTCGAGAACTTCGTCCTCGGCGACGAGAACCGACACGCCTACCAGTCGGCCGCGCGCTTCGCAGCGTTCGCCGACGAGCCCGGCCAGTGCACGAGCCTGTTCATCTACGGCAACTCCGGCCTGGGCAAGACGCACCTGCTGTTCGCGATCCAAAACTACATCGCGACCGAGAAGCCCTGGATGCGCGTGAAATACGCCAACAGCCAGGCCTATATCGACGACTACATGCGCGACCTGGGCGCCCAGCGCGGGCCCGGAGAGCCGATCATGCGCGAGTACCGTAACGCCGACGTCCTCATCATCGACGACATCCAGAACATCATCGGCCGCCAAGCGTCCATCGAGTTCTTCTTCCAGCTCGTCGACGAGTTCATCCGCGAGAGCAAGAAGATCGTCATCGCCAGCGACCGTGCGCCCAAGAAGCTCGGCATGGACGAGCGCCTCACGAGCCGCTTCAATTCCGGCATGCTGTGCCTGGTCTCAGAGCCGACCTTCGAGACCAAGTACCGCATCCTCAAGTACTACTACGAGCACACGCTGCGCGCCGAGCGGCCCGTCTCCCGAGACGGCGCGGGCGCGTCCATCCTGGATGGCATCGCGCTGGAGGAGGGCACGCTCACCGACGATCACCTGCGGCACATGGCGGAGATCTCGGGCAACAACATCCGCGAGCTCGAAAGCTTCTGCGAGCGGTGCTCGGGTTTGAGCTACGAGAAGGAGCGCGCGGGATCCGAGCTCACCGCCGCGGATATCGACGCCGTGGCCGACGAGTACTTCGACACGGCGCGCAAGGTGGTCAAGCCGGCGACCATCCAGGCGGTCGTAGAGGAGTTCTACCACGTCAGCCATGCCGACCTCATCGGCCGCAAGCAGACCAAAGACATCGCGTTTCCGCGCCATGTCGCCATCTTCCTCATCCACCAGATGTGCGACCTGTCGCTGCCGGCCATCGGTTCGCTGTTCGGCCGCAACCACGCGACCGTCGTGCACAGCCTGAACGTCATCGAAAAGAAGCGCGGGGAGGAGGCGGCTTTCTCCGAACAGCTCCAGCAGCTCTCGAACATCGTTCTGATCAAGTCCTGACAGGCTGTTGAAAAGTGCGTGAAAGGTTTGAGAAAACTTGTCGAAAGACCGTGCGATACTGTGGATGAATTCGCGGCGCACAGGCGCGTGTCGAAAACAGCCTCAGTTCTCGACACGCGCAGATTGAAAACTTTTCTGCACCGACCTGAGCAAACGCGGGTTATCAACAGATTCGACGGGCTTATTACTACTATTTGGTATAGGTATATATAGATAGATATAAAACGGAAGGGACGAGCACATGAGATTCACCGTCAGCCAGCCTGCACTTGCGGAGGCACTCGGAATAGTCATGAAGGGCGTAGCGAGCGCAAGCACGCTCCCCATCCTCTCGGGTGTCTTGATTCGCGCCACCGACGGGGTGCTTGAGTTCCAAACGTCGAATTACACCATCTCGATCCGTCACCGCATCGCGGCGCGCGTCGAGGAGGAGGGGGACACGGTCATCCCGTGCAAGATGCTCTCGAACATCACCAAGACGCTGCCCGATGCGCCGGTCTCCTTTGAGATCTCGGATCGCCAGGTGCGCATCACGTGTGAGAAGAGCTCGTTCAAGCTGAACACGCTCGACCCGACCGATTTCCCCGAGTTCCCGACCATCGCGCTCGAGCGCTCCGTCGAGCTTCCGTGCGACATCCTCTCCGAGATGGTGTCGCGCGTGTGGCGCGTGACGTCGACCGACAAGAACCGCCCGGTGCTGAACGGCGTGTTTATGACGGTTGAGAACAACACCGTGCGCCTCGTGGCGACCGACTCCTACCGTCTGGCCGTGTGCGACACCCAGGTCGAGACGTCTTCGCTCGAGGGGAGCTTCGAGCTGAACGTTCCCGCCGAGGCCTTCAACGACGCGTTGAACATCATGGGCGGCCAGCCCACCATCATGGTCGGCTCGACCGATACGCAGGTCGTGTTCGCCGCCGGCAACACCACGTACGTGTCGCGCCGCATCGAGGGCAACTACCCCAACTACAAGGCCCTGTTGCCGCCGACCTGCGCGACGACCGTCAAGATCAACGTCGAGGAGTTCTCCGCGGCCCTGAAGCGCGTGGCCGTCGTGGCGCAGGCGAACTCCGCGGTGAAGTTCGAGATCTCCGCTGAGGCGGGCACGATGGGGCTGTCAGCCATTTCCAACGACCAGGACCAGGCCGCCGAGACGGTGGACGTCGAGGTCGAGGGCGCTTCGGGCGTCATCGCGTTCAACTACCACTACATCTTCGGCTGCCTGAACGTGCTGAACCGCGAGAAGGAGATTACCCTCGAGCTGCAAAGCTACAGCCAGGCGGGCATCTTCAAGGCATACGACAAGATCAATTACCTCTACCTGGTCATGCCGGTGCGCATCTAGCTGGCTTTCCCCTGATGAATTTTTAGGGACAGTCCCTAAAAATTCATCAGGGGGGGCTGGTGCGGCTGAATTTTTAGGGACTGTCCCTAAAAATTCATCAGGGGAAAGGAGGCGACCCCGGGTGGGCATCTACGCGCGGACGTTGACGGTTCACAACTATCGCAGCTACGAGCTGTATGAGCTGGAGCTCGACGAGGGTGTCACCGTCCTTGTGGGACCCAATGCTGCGGGCAAGACCAATCTGGTGGAGGCGCTGCAGCTGCTGACGGCGGGGCAATCGTTTCGCCGCCCCTCCCCTTCCGACCTCGTGCGCGACGGCGCCCCGGGCACGAAGATCGAGCTGCGCCTGGAAGGCGACGGCCGCGTTCTCGATATGGGCATGACCGTCGAGCGCGGGCGGCGCGCGTTTTCCAGGAACGGCAAGAAGGTGACGGCGTCGGGCGTGCGGGGCGTGCTGCCGAGCGTGCTGTTCTGCCCGGATCACCTCGATATGATCAAGCGCTCGGCATCTGTGCGCCGGGCCGCGCTCGATGACTTCGGTGTGCAGCTGAACGAGAGCTACGCGCAGCTCGTCGGCGCCTATGAGCGCACTCTCGAGCAGCGCAACAACCTACTCAAGGACCGCTTCGCCTCGCACGATCTGCTCGGTGCGTGGGACGATGCGCTCATCACCGCCGGCGCGTCGGTGCTGGTGCATCGCTTGGCCCTGCTCGAGCGCGTGCGCGAGCGCCTGGTCGACGTCTACGCCAGGATCGCTCCACGTGAAACGGTCGATGTCCGGTACCGCGCCTCCATCGGCGATATACCTGCGGCGTCGGCCCGCGACCGTGACGCGGTCGTCTCCTGTTTCGCTGCGGCACTCGCCGAGACGCGCGAGGACGAGGTCCGGCGCGGGCTCACGCTCGTCGGACCGCACCGCGACGAGATCGTCTTTCTCGTTGACGGCCGCGAGGCGCGCTCCTTTGCCAGCCAGGGTCAGCAGCGCAGCCTCGTCCTCGCGTGGAAGATCGCGGAGGTCGAGGTCACCTACGACATCCTGGGCCGCTATCCGATCCTGCTGCTCGACGACGTCATGAGCGAGCTCGACGCCGCGCGCCGTGAATCGATCATGCGGTTCGTCGAGGGCGAGATCCAGACGGTCATCACCACGACGAACCTGGGTTATTTTTCCGATGGCATCCTGGATGCCTCGAAGGTGGTGGGCATTGGTGAAGAGAAGCGAGCGTAAGGGCGAGACGCACAGCCTGGCCGATTTCATCCCCCTCGAGCGCAGGCGCATCCTCGACGGGGCGTCCGAGACCAAGCTCGCGCAGATGCGCGCCGCGGAGGCGACGCACGACGTCTACCATGCGTGGAACCAGGTGTGCGCGGGGACCCGGGAGGGCGAGCACGTGACGGGCCTGCACTATGTGCCCGAGTCGAACGAGCTCATCGTCTACGCCGACGGCTCGACATGGGTGGGAGAGCTCATCATGATGCGCGAGATCATCCGCGCGCGCATGTACCGGCTCGGGGTCGATATCGCCGGTATCAAGGTCAAGCTTTCGCGCGAGGGCTACGCGCGTCCCAAGGTGGGCGCTCCCCGCACGCATGCCCAGAGCCCCTCCCCTGCTTCCCATCGCGCCGTGGCGCGCCACCCGTTGACGGCGGAGGAGGACGCGCGTCTTGACGATAGGGTCTCCGGCATCGCCGACGAACGCCTGAGGGATGCGCTCAAACGGGCCATAAAGGCCAGTTTTGAATGCGAAGACTCCCGATAGGCCAAAACGGGCGCAAATCGCGTCTGGTGGTCTTGTAGGGGTATTTGAAACGCGCGATGGCGCCCCTTCTTTTCCATTAAACTATTGAAAATTACTAGCATTTGCTTGAAGGAAAAGGAGATGTGCGTGGCGAATAAGAACGAATACGGCGGCAGCGAAATTAAAATCCTCGAAGGTCTCGAGGCCGTTCGTAAGCGCCCGGGCATGTATATCGGCTCCACGAGCTCCAGCGGTCTGCACCATCTCGTGTGGGAGATCGTCGACAACTCCGTCGACGAGGCCATGGCCGGGTTCTGCACCAAGATCGAGGTGACGGTGCACGCCGACAACTCCATCACCGTCGTCGACAACGGCCGCGGCATCCCGGTCGACAAGCATCCGGTCAAGAAGATCCCGACGCTCGAGGTCGTCATGACCATCCTGCACGCCGGCGGCAAGTTCGACAACTCAGCGTACAAGGTCTCCGGCGGCCTGCACGGCGTGGGTGTCTCGGTCGTCAACGCCCTGTCCAAGAAGATGGTCGTCCAGGTCCGCCGCGACGGCAAGATCTACGAGATGCAGTTCAGCCGCGGCAAGACCACGCAGAAGATGATCGAGGTCGGCACGTCCAAGACGACGGGCACCACGACGACGTTCTGGCCCGACGAGGAGATCTTCGAAACGACGGTCTACGACTATGACATCCTTCGCAACCGCCTGCAGGAGACCGCCTTTCTCAACAAGAACCTCAAGATCGTGCTCAAAGACGAGCGAGAGCTCGCCCCTCGCGTCGACGAGTACTGCTACGCCGGCGGTATCGTCGACTTCGTCAAGTTCCTGAACGAGGGCAAGGACATCCCCGACGGCCTGAAGAAGCCCATCTACCTCTCCGGTGCCTCCGAGCCCGGCCTGCCGGTCGACCGCACCGGCGAGGTCGAGATCGCAATGCAGTGGAACACCTCGTATTCCGAGACGGTCATGAGCTTTGCGAACGACATCTACACGCCCGAGGGCGGTATGCACCTCGAGGGCTTCCGCACCGCGCTCACGAGCGTCATCAACGAGTACGCGCGCAAGCAGAACATCTTGAAGGAGAAGGACGCCAACCTCACGGGCGATGATGTCCGCGAGGGTCTCGCCGCCGTCATCTCCGTCAAGCTCGCCGACCCCCAGTTCGAGGGCCAGACCAAGGCCAAGCTCGGCAGCTCGTTCATGCGCACGCTCGTGCGCAAGGTCGTTTCCGACGGCCTGTCGGAATACCTCGAGGAGCACCCCAAGCAGGCGCGCGAGATCATCAAGAAGGCCCAGCAGGCATCCAAGGCCCGCAACGCCGCCCGCAAGGCGCGCGAGGCGACGCGCCGCAAGAGCCTGCTCGAGACGGCGAGCCTGCCCGGCAAGCTGGCCGACTGCTCCGTGCGCGACCCCGAGATGACCGAGCTGTTCATCGTAGAGGGTGACTCCGCAGGCGGCTCGGCCAAAGACGGCCGCCGCCGCGACATCCAGGCGATCCTGCCCCTGCGCGGCAAGATCCTGAACGTGGAGCGCGTCGGCGACCACCGCGCGTTCTCGAGCGATACCATCCAGTCGCTCATCACGGCCATCGGCTGCGGCGTGACCACGGGCAGCGGTGACGGCGGCGATTTCGATATCACCAAGGCCCGCTACCACAAGATCATCATCATGACCGATGCGGACGTCGACGGTGCGCACATCCGCATCCTGCTGTTGACGTTCTTCTACAAGTACATGCGCCCGCTCATCGACGCCGGCTATGTGTACGTGGCTTGCCCGCCGATCTTCGGCATCAAGGTTCGCAACAAGATTCACTACGTCTACCCCAACGGCCGCCAGGCGGAAGAGGAGATCCTGCGCGAGAGCATCGCCGCGCTCGGTCTCAATCCCGATGACGGCGACGATGAGGCGGCGGCCGGCAAGATCACCAAGAAGCGCCGCGGCTACACCGTTCAGCGCTACAAGGGTCTGGGCGAGATGGATCCCAAGCAGCTCGCGTCGACCACCATGGACCCCAAGACGCGCATCCTGCAGCGCGTCACCATCGAGGACGCCGCGGTCGCCGATCGCGCCGTGCGCGAGCTCATGGGCAACCAGGTGGAGTACCGCCGCGATTACATCGAGAAGCACGCCCACGACGCGCGCTTCCTGGACGCCTAGCGCGCTGAGTCGGCTGGGGGGTTGGTTGGGGACGGGTTCGTTCCGACCCATCCCCAACCAACCCCCAACCCGCGGCCGACTGCGACTGAGTCAGACCGAACCAGACCAGACCACGACTAAACCAGGAGGTAGCACGTGGCAGATGATATGAACAACACGCCCGCCGCCGGCGGCGAGGGTACCGAGGGCCTGCCCGAGGACCTCAAGCGCCTGCTGGCCCGCGCCGAGACGCAGAACGACGACGGCGAGACGGTCGGCTACGACCCGGACGCCGTTGACGAGGACGAGGAAGACGATGACGAGGAGCTCGAGGAGAGCTTCGGCACCGTAGACCGCGGCGAGGATGCCGGCGAGGACATCAACGGCGGATCGCTCCAGATCTCCGAGTTCGGACACGAGATGAAGCAGTCCTTCATCGAGTACTCGATGTCGGTCATCACGGCGCGCGCCCTGCCCGACGTGCGCGATGGCCTGAAGCCGGTGCACCGCCGCATCCTCTACGCCATGAACGAGTCGGGCATCTACCCCAACCGTCCGCATAAGAAGTCGGCCTGGACGGTCGGCGAGGTTATCGGCAAGTACCACCCCCACGGCGACGCCGCGGTGTACGACACCATGGTCCGCTTGGCGCAGTGGTTCTCCATGCGTACGCCCCTGATCGACGGCCACGGCAACTTCGGCAACATCGACGGCGACGGCGCGGCGGCCATGCGTTACACGGAAAGCCGTCTGGCCAAGCCGGCCATGGAACTCCTGCGCGACCTTCAGAAGGATACGGTCGACTGGCAGCCGAACTACGACGAGTCGCTCGCCGAGCCCCAGGTGCTTCCGGCGCGCTTCCCCAACCTGCTCGTCAACGGCTCTTCGGGCATCGCGGTCGGCATGGCCACGAACATCCCCCCGCACAACCTCGCCGAGGCCGTCGAGGCGACCTGCATGCTCATCGACAACCCGGACGCCACGACGGAAGAGCTCATGACCGTCATGCCCGGTCCCGACTTCCCCACCGGTGCCCGTATCATGGGGTCGGACGGTATCCGCCAGGCATATGAGACGGGCCGCGGCTCCATCACCGTGCGCGCCAAGGCGCATGTCGAGTCCACCAAGACCGGCCGCAACCGCCTTGTGTTCACCGAGATCCCCTATCAGGTGAACAAGGGCAACCTGCAGGAGAAGATCGCCCAGCTCGTCAACGAGAAGCGCATCGAGGGCATCTCCGACATGCGCGACGAGTCGACGCAGAAGGGCATCCGCCTGGTCATCGAGCTCAAGAAGGGCGTGATCCCGCAGGTCGTCCTGAACAACCTGTATAAGTACACCTCGCTGCAGAACACGTTCGGCGTGAACAACCTCGCGCTCGTGAACGGTGTTCCCAAATGCCTGTCCCTGCGCGACATGCTGCGTTGCTACATCGACCACCAGGTCGACGTCGTCACCCGCCGCACGCGCTTCGATCTCAAGAAGGCCCAGGCTCGCGCCCATATCCTCGAGGGCTACCTGCTGGCGCTCGACCACATCGACGAGGTCATCTCCATCATCCGCTCCTCGCGCACCGACTCCGAGGCGAGCGCCCGCCTGATCGAGCGGTTCGGCTTCAGCCCCGAGCAGACCACGGCCATCCTCGAGATGAAGCTGCGCCGTCTGACCGGTTTGGAGCGCGACAAGATCCAGGAGGAGCTGGACGGCCTGCGCCGCGCCATCGCCTACTACGAGGACCTCTTGGCGCACGAGGAGAAGATCCTCGGCGTGATCAAGGAGGAGATGCGCGAGATCTCGCGCAAGTACGGCGACAAGCGCCGCACCGAGATCTGCGCCGCCGAGCGCGACCTGGACGTCGAGGACCTCATCGCCGACGAGGACATGGTCGTCACCATCACGCACACGGGCTACGTCAAGCGCATCCCCGTGGCCGCCTACCGTGCGCAGAAGCGCGGCGGCAAGGGCGTGACGGGCGCGAACCTCAAAGAGGATGACGTCATCGACGAGATGTTCATCGCGAGCACGCATGAATACGTGCTGTTCTTCTCCAACCGCGGCAAGGTGTACCGCCTGAAGGTCCATGAGCTTCCGGTCGGCACGCGCCAGGCGCGCGGCACCGCGATCGTGAACCTGTTGCCGTTCGAGGAGGGCGAGAAGATCGCGAGCGTCATCTCCTGCCGCGAGTTCCCCGACAACGAGTACCTTATGTTCGCCACCGCGAGCGGCATGGTCAAGAAGACCGTGATGAGCGCCTACGACCGCAGCCGCCGCGACGGCATCATCGCCATCAACCTCAAGAACGGCGACCACCTGCTCGACGTGCGCCGCGTTCGCGAGGGCGACAAGGTCATCCTCGCCACCACTGCCGGCAAGGCGATCATGTTCTCCGAGGAGCAGGTGCGCGCCACGGGTCGCGACACGAGCGGTGTGCGCGGCATCACGATGAAGGGCGAGACCACGGTGCTCGGCATGGAGATCTCCAACGGCCGCGGCGATCTGTTCGTCATCACGGAGCGCGGCTTCGGCAAGCGCACGCCGATTGCCGACTACCCCGAGCAGAACCGTGGCGGTCAGGGCGTCTACACCATCCAGATGACCGACAAGAAGGGCAATCTGGCTGCCATGAAGACGGTCGGCCCGCAGCACGAGCTGTTCATCATCACCGAGGGCGCGACGGTTATCCGCGTGAAGACCGAGGAGATTTCCAAGACCGGTCGCGCCACGCAGGGCGTCAAGATGATGACGGTGGCCGACGGCGACCGCGTGTGCGCCGTGGCGCGCATGACGAGCGCTAAGAAGAAGCCTAAGGCCCCTGCGGTGGCCGAGGGGCAGGAATCGCTTGATCTGGCCGCTGCGGGCGCTCTGGAGGCGCCGAGCGACGATCATGTCGATATCGGAAGCGGCGACGAGGCGCTCGAGGATCTGATGGACGAGTAGCATCGGCGCCATCGCATAGCGTCTGTGACAGGGCGGACTGGAGGAGTTACTTCTCCGGTCCGCCTTTTGCGTTGATGCTGCCGTTCGTGGGTGTCGGGCGCGCGCCATCCGCGTCGCCGCGACTGAGTCATGCTGCGCCATATATGGTGTGAAGCCGCGTTTCCGCAGGTTAGCATTGCGTCAAGAACATTTGACGGTGCGGTGGGCCGCTTGCCGGCACGATGTCGGGATCCTTTGATGGTACGATGCCCCCAGTCATGAGAGCCTTCGAGGTGAAGGGGTCCGACGAGGAAAACGAGGGAGCATGGAGATCGGGAACCGCATCAAGTCGCTGCGCGCGCGTGCGGGTATGTCGCAAGAAGATCTTGCGGGGCGCATCTACGTTTCGCGCCAGACGATCAGTTCGTGGGAGAACGATAAGACCTACCCCGACGTGCAGAGCCTGCTGCTCCTCTCCGAAATCTTCGACGTGACCGTCGACAGCCTGATCAAGGAGGACGTGATGGCCATGACGAAGACGATCGATTCAGACGTGCGCACCATGAAGCAGATGGCTTGGGTGATGGTGGTGTTCTTACTGCTCATGATTGCCGCCATCGCTTGGCTGGTGGTGCAGACGGTCGTGTGGGACTGGGATCTTGCGTATGCGGTGCCGACCTTCGTGCTCGCGCTGGTGCTGTGGTGCGTCGCGTTGTGCGCCGCCGTGCAGGTGGAGCGAATCAAAAAGAGCCATGACCTGGTCACGTATCGCGAGATCCTGTCGTATTGGTACGGTGAGCCAGTTGACCGCGATACCGAAAAGAGCCGTCGCGAGCGCCTGATTCCCGTATGGATGAAAACGATCCGTTTTGTCGGGATGATGGTGTTCGCGGCAGCCATTGGCTACGGCTTCGCGATGCTCGTGGACCGTCTGGTCGGGTGAGTGGCTGTTTGGCGAACAGGCTGCGTCTCGGTGGCGCCGTGGATCCGCGTAAGTCAAGGCCCTGACTGAGTTTGACTCAGTCAGGGCCTTGGTTCAGCGTTTGGGACGCGTGATTAGAAGTCGTCCGGAGAGACGGAGCGCGCGAACTTGTCGAAGCGTTCGAGCTCCTCTTCCTCGTTCTCCTCGGTGCGGTACGAGATGTTTCCGGCGCGGTTCATGACGTCGTCTTCGACGTAGATCGGAGCGTTGGTGCGAACCGCAAGGGCGAGCGCGTCGCTCGGGCGTGCATCGATATGGCGCTCTTCCCCGTCGGCGTTCTCAAGAACCACCGATGCGTAGAAGATGGGTGCGTCGACACGGTCGATCTCCACTCGTTCGAGTTTGCCGCCCAGGGATTTGATGACGTCGACCATGAGATCATGGGTGATAGGCCGAGAGCCCTCTGTTCCATCGACGCCGCGTCCGACCGCAGCGGCCTCGTACGAACCTGTCTGAATAGAGAGCGCGCGCAGCGGGGCGTCGGATGCACCCTCGGCACCGCGCTCGCGGAGCACGATGATGGATGGTACGGGGCCAGCGGCCATAATAATAGTCTCGATATCAACGCGAATCATTATGGCACCTCCAATAATGCTGTTCTCTGGCGTACATGGTATGAACTGGATAGTAATACTACCCAAAACAGTGACGTTGTGCGCGTATACCTCCCCTTTTCACATGCTCGGAAATTTTTTCAAAAAAGTTGTTGACGCGCGAACCCCAAGCGCGCTAATATTCTTTTCGCGCGATGGACCTGTAGCTCAGTTGGTTAGAGCGTCCGGCTGATAACCGGGAGGTCACAAGTTCGAATCTTGTCAGGTCCACCACTTTCTTTCGCAATAAACACCCCAGCGAGAGCCGAGTCGCCGCTGGGGTGTTTATTACTTAAGTGGGGGTTTAGCTCAGCTGGGAGAGCGCGGGCTTTGCAAGCCTGAGGTCAGGGGTTCGATCCCCCTAACCTCCACCATGATTCTGTCGACCTCGCCACGGCGAGGTTTTTTCATAACCGGGGACCGTGTGTGGGGATCGAACCCCGTTCGGGATCGGATCCCGAGTACACGCGCGAGCGTTTGCCGGGAGCCGTCGCAAGGCGCGCAAGCGCCGCAACGCTGAGCGATTGCGCAGTAATCGCGGATTCCCCTAACCTCCCCCATGATTCTGTCGACCTCGCCACGGCGAGGTTTTTTTCATATCTGAGGGCCTCGTGGCGCGTGCACTCCCAAAGGCGACTGGCGATACTAGACTGGTCTACAGAAAAATGGGGCTCTGAGATCGCGTCTAGAGCCCCTAAAATGACCTACTGGCTGTCCATGTCCGAACCAGGGCCTAATAGGCCCTTAAATCCCGTTAGACGCTCCCATACTCCAGCGCTTGCCATCAAAACAACCTGATCGTGCGCTCTGCGGGTTTCGGTCTGGGCCTCCTTGGCCGCATCTTGGGCATTATCGAGGGCGCAGGTCAGCTCTTTGATCTGGTTGTCTTTGATGGCGAGCTGGGCGTTAAGGTTGTCTATCTGGGCCTTAAGGTCGTCGATGCGCTCACGGTACACCGATACGATGGCCTCCACATCGATATGCGGCTGATTTGAGGACTCGGTCTCCCCCTCCCCCGCCGCTTGCTTCGCCTCGACGTTCTTGGTCAGAAAGTCTGCCAGCATGGAAGCACCTTCGGCATCGATGATCAGTGCCCCTCGCGCTCCGTCGGGGTTGGCGTGACCTGACTCTCTGAGCCCGAGCTCCTTCACGGCGCGCATGACGGTTGATTTTCCACGGCCCGTGGCTTCCGCAATCTCTTTAATGGTTGGCACGATTCGTTCCTAACTACTCCCCTATTCAAACATGACTGAGTCATGCCGTCATCAATGCATCGATTCATTATAGCGTGAGATTCGATAGAGAATCGAATTCCCCGACTTGGGTGAAGCGATGTGAATCGATCCAACCATCGGTCGCACATTCGATTCATCAAGTGAGTCGTACATTGCGCCGCGGTCCGCTCCACGTTGTTTGGTCCGGGCTGATATCTGCGTTAGGGGAGCGCACCTTACATCGTTTCGCCAGATCGCCCCGAAGACTGAGTTGCTCTGCCCCTTGCCTACTTCGCCTGGATCGGAGGAATGGGCTGGGCGAGCGATCGGGTACGTTTACGATCGGTCCAAGACGCACTGACGGTGAATCGTTGGTTCGATTGGAGAAATAACAAACCATAAGCATATGGATAGCATCGGCATGAATCTGGTTAGACAGGTCACAAGCAGTTTCATTTGAAGACGCAGAGAGAATCGGACGGCGGAGCATAGAGCCGGTGTGATTCATCAGACAAGCAAGATCGCTCCGAACGGGTCGAAGCGATGCGATGCCTGATTGGCTGACAGCCGGAATATCGGATAACCTGATTCGGTTGACGACCGAATAACGCATCTGCCGCATGATGTGTTGCCGGTTCGGTCATTGTGGTCGTATCGCATTAGTGCGCATGGCGGTTGCTCAGACGAGGTATTCGGTCAAACGCGTCAAACTGCTATCGCGAATCGTTGCATGGACTCATAGGGAGGGGATGCAGATTCAGTCATATGAGTGAATCGCATTGAGGAGGTCGCGATGGGTCAATACAGACGATGGGGATTCCAACTCCAATGGGTCATTTGGGGACGGGCTCGTTCCAACCCATCGGCAGCGCAAGCCGCCGATGGGTTGGAACGAGCCCGTCCCCAAATGACCCATTGGAGTGTCAGGCTTTCACGAAAGAAATAGGTCAGCGTTTCCTTAGGGCATCAAGATGTTGTCGATTGCGGGTCGCATGGAATCGAGCCAGATGGGTTACGATGTATAGATCGATTCAATGGTTGAGTCAGAGAATCGATTGATTTGGCATAGGTGAATGAGTTGTGTTATCGACTCAATAAAGAAATAACCGATATGTCTGCTGTTAAAGGCGATGGAAGCAGATTAAAAAAAGAGAATTCACCGCGCGAGCAAATGCTTCACAAGGTCTTGCAAAAGAAGAAGTGGTTCGATGGGAATCGATCGATGGTTCTCACTCTGGAGCGGATACGGTGTGGTGTAGCCGTGGGTCGATATTCAACGTCGGAGCCACCTGTCCGATATGGCGCAGACAGCTGTAGGGGAGACGGGGAGAAGGTATTGCGCCCACCGGACAAATCGGCCGTCGAACGGTATAAAGTCAAAAACTTTACCTAGATGGGGTACGATTCGAGTGGGTCCGTGCATAAGCCAGCCCCCTCGGTACCCGAGGTCATTAAACCGTTTACATGGCAAGGAAAGGTATAGGCTATGGCAGACGTACATGAGCTTCTCGACACATGGATCGCCAACGTCAAGGATGAAGAGCTGCTGGCTGAGCTGAAGCAGATGAAAGAGTCCGGCGACGAGAATGCGATTACCGATGCGTTTTTCCAGGACCTGGCGTTTGGTACCGCCGGTCTGCGCGGCACGCTGGGTGCCGGCACGAACCGCATGAACATCTATACGGTCGGTCGCGCCACGCAAGGCTTTGCCGACTACCTTGTCAAGAATTTCGAGAACCCGACGGTTGCCATCGCTCGCGACAGCCGTAATAACGGCGAGCTGTTCGTGAAGACCACGGCGGCCATTCTCGCCGCCAACGGCGTGACCGCCTACGTATATCCGCGCATCTCGCCGGTCCCCACGCTGTCCTGGGCCACGCGCTATCTTGAGTGCTCGGGTGGCATCTGCATGACCGCGAGCCACAATCCCGCCCCGTATAACGGCTACAAGGCCTACGGTCCCGACGGATGTCAGATCACGTCGGAGGCTGCCGATGCCATTTCCGCAGCCATGGAGGCCACCAATCCGTTCACCGACGTCAAGACCATGGACTTTGACGAGGCGGTCGAAAAGGGGCTCGTGAAGTGGATCGATGATTCGGTGCTCGATGCCTACTACGACGCCGTGGTGGACAAGTCCGTCTGCAACCTGACCGAGGAGCAGTCCAAGAACACCCCGCTCAAGCTCGTGTACACCCCGCTGAACGGCACCGGCCTGATCCCCGTGACCACGGTCCTCAACAAGGTCGGTATCACCGATATCACCGTCGTGCCCGAGCAGAAGGATCCCGACGGCAACTTCCCGACCTGCCCGTATCCCAACCCCGAGATCCGCGAGGCCATGCAGAAGGGCATCGATCTGTGCCGCGAGGTTCAGCCCGACCTGCTGCTTGCCACCGACCCCGATGCCGATCGCGTCGGCGTCGCTTGCGCGGATGGCGACGACTATACGCTGCTGACTGGCAACGAGATGGGCGTCTTGCTGCTCGACTACATCTGCAAGATGCGTGCCGCGCGCGGTGAGGACCTCAAGGACAAGGTGGCGGTGACCACCATCGTGTCCTCTGCTATGGTCGACGCGCTGGCCGAGGAGTACGGCTTTGAGCTGCGCCGCTGCCTCACCGGCTTCAAGTACATCGGCGACATCATCACCGGCCTGTCCGACGCGGGCCAGGTCGATCGCTTCATCTTCGGCTTCGAGGAGAGCTACGGCTACCTGTCGGGCGATCACGTGCGCGACAAGGACGCGGTCAACGCCTCCATGCTCATCTGCCAGATGGCCCAGTACTACAAGCTGCAGGGCAAGAACCTGGTTCAGGCAATGCGCGATCTGTACGAGAAGTACGGCTACTACCACAACAAGACGATCTCTTTGAGCTATCCGGGTGCCGACGGTGCGGCCAAGATGGCCGGCATCATGGCCGAGCTGCGCGAGAATCCTCCTGCGGAGATTGCGGGCTCCAAGGTCGAGGGCGTTGTCGATTACAAGGAGGGCGTGAACGGCCTGCCGAGCGCGAATGTCATCGAGTTCGATCTCGAGGGCGGGGACAAGGCCATCGTTCGTCCTTCCGGCACCGAGCCCAAGATCAAGCTCTACATCTTCGCCAAGGCTGCCGACGCCGCGGCTGCCGACGCACAGATCGATGCCATCGAGGCGGCCGGTCGCGAGCTGCTTTCCTAATAGGTTGTCATCATATGCCGATAAAAGCGGGGCGCTATCAGCGTCCCGCTTTTTGTATCGAGGTCAGAAGCGATGGTTGGGAGTATGGAGGTAGGGGAGGGGACTACATCGTGCCCGAGATGCGTCGCGCTCGCTCGATGCAGCGCGTCACACGCTCGCAGAGCATGTCGATGTCCTCAGCCCGGATATCATCGGCGAGCGACAGGCGAAGTGACCCGTGGGACCACCGACGGTCTGTTATCCCAATCGCGCTTATGACGTGGGATGGTTCGGTTGAGCCCGTTGAGCATGCGGAGCCCGTCGCTGCCGCAACGCCGGAACGGTCCAGCAGGACAACGAGCAGCTCGCCGTCCACGTCGTGAATGGCGAACGACGCGATGGAGGGCAGGCGCCTGACCGGATCTCCCGTGTAGTAGATGTCAGGGACGGCGTCCTGGAGCTTGGAGACCAACCGGTCGCGCAAAGAGGTGATTCGACCCATGCGCTCGACAAGTCTGTCGCGGCACTCCTCGAGCGCTGCTGCCATGCCGACGATGCCGGCCAGGTTTTCGGTGCCCGACCGCTCGCCGCGCTCCTGGCCCCCGCCTTCAATGAGTGCCGGAATGGAGAAGCCATCCTTGAGGTAGAGAGCCCCGACGCCGCGCGGACCATGGAATTTATGAGCCGAGAGCGAGAGCGCGTCAATTCCGAGCTCGTGCACATCGACGGGGATGTGGCCTACGGCTTGAACGGCATCGGTGTGAAAGGGGATGCCGTATTCATGGGCGATGCGCGCCAACTCGGGGATATCCTCGATGGTTCCGATCTCGTTGTTCGCGAGCATGATCGAAACAAGAGCACATCCCGGAGCCTCGCAGCCCGCCCGCCGCGCTTCTGTCCGCGCCGCTTCAAGGGCGATTCTCAAATCGTCAGGGCGCACATGTCCCTGTCTGTCGACGGGTAGCACGGTTGTGCGCGCACCGAAGCGCTCCATCGCGCGACATGCATGCAAAACGGCATGATGTTCGATTGAGCTGGTAATGAGGCACGCGGGCGCCTCGGCCCCATATCGGTCTCGATATCTGAGAGTCGCGCCCTGAATGGCCCACATATCGGATTCGGATCCGCCGCTCGTGAAATAGATTTCTTCTGCCGCGGCTCCAAGTTGCCGCGCGATGCGCGCCCGGGCCTCGCCGAGGGCGCAAGCCGCTTCCTTGGCAACGCGATGTATCCCGCCGGGGTTGCCGAAGCTCGTGGTCAGATAGGGCATCATCTCGTCAAGGGCCCGCTTGGACAAGGGCGTCGTCGCGGCGTTGTCAGCGTAGATATAGGGGAGTTGTCCGCCTGTCGTCTCTGTCATATCGACCCGCTATCGAAGGAAGAAGAACCACACAACGGCGAGGATCGCGGCGAGCAGCGCGATGATGCCGATGATGAGGTGCGCGCGGCGCTGCTTGCGCTCACGTCGCGAGGTGAAGATGGATTTTCCCGGCTTCGGCGTCTCGAGGTAGCGCTCGTAGTGAAGTTTGCGGGGACCCTTGGGGCCGGTCTTCTCCTTAAGCTGACGGTGGAGTGCCGAGCCCGACCGCGCCGCTCCGTGCGTTGCGGGCAGATAGTCGGCATCGTTGCTGGCTGTTCCCATGTGCACCCTGCGCGAACGCGCCTCCTCAAGCGTTTGGTAGCGTTGGCGCGTGACGTATTCGGGCTCTACGTCGTCGATCGGCTCCTGCGTGATATGGCGCACCGCGCGATGGAAAACGGGCTGCGGGGCCTCGGCACCAGCATGATCGTTCTGATGCGATGGGATGGGAATATTGCCCGTGTGTTCGTCCATGGTGAGCCTTCAAACCGTTGGTGATGCTGTCCATATTGTACGGGTGAGCTGCGGCCGCGGTTCCACATTTAAGAATATCCTCAGATGCGCAACACGGTTCCTTTGCTAAATCTTAGTCAGTATGACTTAGATTTGATGATACTGTGACGCTTAAAAAATCTGTGTTGGCATGAATAGCTTGCCGGGTCACGGGAATAAACAAGAGCGACAAAAGAAGTCCTCGCCCCAAAGAGGGGTGCGGCTCATCACTAAGGAGTGATTGATATGGCAAGCATGGTTCCTTATCGTTCGGTTTTCGGTCTTCGTCCTACGACTTCGCTGTTCGATGCGTTCGATGACATGATGGATCTCGCCTCCACGCCGCTGGCGAGCAAGGCGTTCCCCATCGACGTCGAGGATACGGGCGACGGTTATGAGGTCAAGGCGTATCTGACGGGCGTCAACAAGGACGATATCGACGTCGAGCTCAACGAGGGTCGTCTTTCCATCTCCGTGAAGGTTGAGGATAAGGAAGAGGACAAGGGCAAGAACTACCTGCAGAAGGAGTTCACGTCCTACAGCGCGACGCGCGGCGTGTATCTGAAGGACGCCGCATGCGAGGGCCTGTCCGCCCGCTATGCAGATGGCATCCTGACCGTGACTGTCCCCAAGATCGTCGAGAAGAGCAACGTCACCAAGATTGCCATCGACTAGCGCAGCAAGCATCTGGCTGCACGCGCCCGCACATTTGACTCGGCAAAGGCTCGGAGCTTTACGGCTCCGAGCCTTTTTGCGGTCGATGCATCGTAAAACGGATCGTCAAAGGATCGAGATGGGTCTATTCTGGCCTGCAGCGCAGATGTGCAGGTCGGAATGGTCGCTGTCGCGCGTCAGCGTCGCCGAAGATCCCAGATCGTTGTCGAGGTCGGCGCCCAGCGCCTCGGCAAACGATCGCACGGCAAGACTCGGGCGGTTGTTCTCCTGCGAGATATGCATGGCGACGAGATGCTCGGTGCGCGCACCGACGAGTTCTGCGGCAGCAGTCGAGGCCTGCTCGTTCGAGAGGTGGCCGGCTGCGGATATAATGCGATCCTGCAGGTACCGCGGATACGAGCCGCAGCGGAGCATGGGCACGTCGTGGTTGCTCTCGAGGGCGAGGATGCGCGTATCCGCCAGCGCGTCGCGCGCCTCGTCGGTGAGCACGCCGGTGTCCGTGGCGTATCCGATCGAGTCCCCAGAGCACTCGAAGCGAAAGCCCACGGGGTTCACCACATCGTGAGACGTGGGGAAGGTCTGAACGCTCACGCCGGCAACGTCAAAGCGCAGCCCCGGGACGAACTCACAGAAGGGGAGGGTGTCGAGATAGGCGCGCGCCTCCGGTGTCCCCACGCTCGCGTAGAGCTCGATATCGAATGCCCGGCACCATACGCTGATGCCGCTGACATGGTCAGTGTGCTCGTGGGTGAGCAGCAGCGCCCGCACGTCGTGTTCGGAAAGACCGAGTTCGTGCATGCGCTTGAGCACCTCGCGGCGTGAAAACCCGTCGTCGATCATGATGAGCCCCTGCGGACCCTCGACAAGGGCGCAGTTGCCCTTGGATCCGCTTCCCAAGATGTGAAGGTGCAGCGCACCGTATCTGCTGCCGTTCGATTCCACGACTTCTCCAATGGCTACAATGTATGCGTTCCAAGGAGGTTTCATGCCCACCGTCGCACAGCACTTTGCCCGGCTTCACCCAACATCGTCTCAGCGCCTGAGCGGGGCCGCACCAGAGCAGGCCTCTCCTGTGGTGCTCATGGTATCAGGCGGCGCGGACTCAACCGCCCTTCTGGTCATGGCCTGCACATCAAAGCTCGATTTGCGCGACGGCCGCGGTCTGGCGCGTATCGCGCGCGAGCGCATCCACGTGCTCCACATCAACCATCACCTGCGGGGTGTCGCCTCCGATGAAGACGAGCGGTTCGTGCGCGACCTGTGCGCGCATTTCGGCGTTCCCGTCTGCGTGGAACACGCATCGTTTTCCGATCTCGGTGGCCAAAATCTCGAGGCGGCCGCTCGCGAGGCGCGCTATGCGGCGGCTCGCCGCTACGTGCGCGAGCTGTGCGCCCAGACGAACACCCCGCGCACGTCCGCGCGCATCGTGACAGCTCATACGGCCTCAGACCGCACCGAGACGTTTTTCATGAACGCCATCAAGGGCTCGGGGCCTGCGGGGTTGTCGAGCATTCCTCGCCGACGCAACATCATCGTTCGCCCTCTGATCGACATGACGCATGGGGAGCTGTGCCGCTATCTCGAGGTCGCGGGCATGACGTGGCGCGAGGACGAGACCAACAAGGACACGTCGTACCTGCGCAACTTCGTGCGGCACCGCGTGGTGCCGCTGGCGTCGGAGCGCAACGCGAATCTCGAGCGGACGATCGGCGCCACGTGCGACATCCTGGGCGAGGAGGACGCGTTCATGTCCCAGCTCGCGGCGCGTTCGCTGCGCGCGTGCGTCCGCCGCGAGCAGGAGGGGCTCATCGTCATCGACGCGGACCGTCTGGCATCGGCCGAGATCGCCATCGCGCGCCGCATGATCCGGCTCGCCTATCGTTTCGTGGCGCCCGAGGAGCGGATCGAGATGCGCCATGTCGAGGCGGTGCTCTCGTGCGTCGCCGCGGGCGCCGGTTCGCTCTCGCTTCCGGGAAGCGTCGATGCGCGCATGGAATTCGGCACGCTCGCCCTGCGCACCGCAGCCGCCCGCGAGAGCATCGTCGCCGGATGGGTGCCGGTTCCGGGCACCATGCCGCTGGCAAGCCAGGCGGTGCTCGAGACGAGTGTCGTCGAGGTGCCCCATGGAGCGGATCCGGTGGCGTTCGCGCGCGAGCTGTCCGAGGCGTCCGACGCATTGCAAGCTGGGAGGACCGTATGCGTGGATGCCGCGGCGCTCGGCTATGCAGAGCGCGACCTGACCCGTCTGCTCGAGGCCTCGCCGGCCCTTCCAGCTGAGGTTTTAAACGCGCGCCTGTGGGTGGATGCCCCTGCCCCCGGTGATATCATGTGTCCGCTGGGCATGCACGGTCGCTCGAAGAAGGTCTCTGACATCCTCGGCGCGGCGCATGTTCCGGTGGCAGAGCGCGCGAGCGTCCCCGTCGTGAGGACATCTCCGGGCGGAGCCATTGTGTGGGTTGGTGGTATTCGCCTTGATGAGCGGTTCAAGTGCACGGCTGCAAGCAAGCTCTTGATAAAATTAGTCATTCGCGCCATCGCTGAGACCGGTGCGCGTATGGATGGGTAGGGTGTATCCAGCGGATACACGCAACAGAAAGGTCTGCCATGGAATCGCTGCATCCCGACGTCGATCGTCTTTTGCTCAGCCAGGAGGAGATCGCTGATATCGTCAAGCGCATGGGCGCGGAGATCACCCGCGATTACCAGGGGAAGGACCTGGTTCTCATTGCGGTTCTGCGCGGCGCCGTGGTCTTCATGGGCGATCTGATGCGCGCTGTCGAGTGCCCGCTCGCCATCGACTTCATGGCGGTGTCGAGCTATGGAGACGGTGCCAAGTCGTCGGGCATCGTGCGCATCGTCAAAGATCTCGATATCGATATCAAGGGGCGCGACGTGCTGATCGTCGAGGACATCCTCGACTCCGGGCTCACGCTGCGCTACCTGATGAAGAACCTGTCGAGCCGTCATCCCGCTTCGCTGGAAGTCGCTGCCTTCCTGCTAAGGGACATCGAGGGCAAGCAGGCTGCTATCGAACCCAAGTACATCGGTGCCCGCTGCCCCGAAGGCTTCCTGGTCGGCTACGGCCTGGACTTTGCCGAGCGGTACCGCAACCTGCCCTATGTGGGCGTACTCAAACCGGAGGTTTATTCGTAGATGACGTTTTGGAACGATACCGTCGAGAACAACGGGGTCGTCGTCATGGCCGATGGCGGCGATGACGACAAGAATCGTCGCGACGACGACGGCCTGTTCGGCTCGCTCGACGATCTCCGCAAAAGCGGGCGCACGCCGGGTGGTAACCACAGGCCCCCCTCGCGCATCGGCTGGCTGTACTTTCTGCTCGCCTGCATGCTGGTTGCGTACCTGTTCATGAACATGGGCGGCTTCTTCAACCGCTCGACGGGCGCGGTGCAGCTCACCACCAGCGATTTTGTAACGGCGGTTAAGGAAGGGCGCGTCGACACGGCCACCTACACGGTCGCTGATGGAAGCGTGTCGGGCGCGTTTTGGCAAGACGCCTCCGACGTCGGTCAGGATTCCGAGCTGGTGCCGTATACCGCCACGTATGTGGGCTCCGATACGCTGAACGAGCTCATGGCCGAATACGGTGGGAAAGACGGCGTCGAGTACGATGTCGACACGTCCGACCCCAATTTCCTGGCGAACCTCATGGTCAACGTGCTGCCCACCATCCTGCTCGTCTTCGTCATGTTCTACTTCATGAGGCAGATGCTCGGCGCCAACAACAAAGCCATGCAGTTCGGCAAGACCAACGCCAAGACCAACGAGTCCACGCGCCCCAAGGTCAAGTTCGGTGATGTCGCCGGTATCGATGAAGCGGTCGAGGAGCTCAAGGAGGTCCGCGACTTCCTGGCCGACCCCGAGCGCTTCCGCAAGCTGGGCGCCAAGATACCGCGCGGCGTGTTGCTGGTTGGCCCTCCGGGTACCGGTAAGACGCTGCTTGCCAAGGCGGTCGCCGGAGAGGCCGGCGTGCCGTTCTTCTCCATTTCCGGATCCGACTTCGTCGAGATGTTTGTCGGCGTAGGAGCCTCGCGCGTGCGCGACCTGTTCAAGGAGGCGAAAAGCCAGGCCCCGTCGATCATCTTCATCGACGAGATCGACGCGGTCGGTCGCCAGCGCGGCGCCGGTTTGGGCGGTGGCCATGATGAGCGCGAGCAGACGCTGAACCAGCTGTTGGTCGAGATGGACGGCTTCGAGGATTCCGAGAGCGTTATCCTGATCGCTGCCACGAACCGCCCCGACATCCTCGATCCCGCCCTGCTGCGTCCCGGCCGCTTCGATCGCCAGATCACCGTCGACCGTCCCGACGTCAAGGGCCGAGAGCAGATCCTGCGCGTGCATGCGGCCAACAAGCCGCTTGCCGATGACGTGCGCTTCGACAAGCTCGCCAAGCTCACCGTCGGATTCACCGGCGCCGACCTGGCGAACCTTCTGAACGAGTCTGCGCTTCTTGCTGCGCGCCGTCACCGCTCGACGATTTCGATGGCCGAGGTCGAGGAGTCGATGGAGCGCGTGATCGCCGGTCCGGAGCGCAAGGCGCGCGTCATGAGCGTGACCGAGCGCACCACGATCGCCTATCACGAGAGCGGCCACGCGTTGGTGGGCCATGTTCTGGAGCACTCCGATCCGGTCCACAAGATCACGATCATCCCGCGCGGCCAGGCGCTTGGCTATACCATGCAGCTTCCGACCGAGGACCACTACCTCAAGACCAAAAACGAGATGCTCGACGAACTCGCGGTCTTCCTGGGCGGTCGCGTGGCCGAAGAGATCATGTGCGAGGACATCACGAGCGGTGCCTCCAACGACCTCGAGCGCGCAACGAAGATGGCGCGCGAGATGGTGACTCGCCTGGGTATGAGCGAGGAGCTCGGTACGCAGGTGTTCGGCGAGGCTCAGCATCAGGTCTTCTTGGGTCGCGACTACGCAGATCACCAGGATTATTCCGAGGAGACGGCTCGTCGCATCGATACCGAGGTCCAGCGTATCATGCGCGAGGCCCACGAGCGCGCCTACAAGATCCTGAACGAGCGCCGCGAGCAGCTTGAGCTTATGAAGCGCGTGCTGCTTGAGCGCGAGACGGTCGAGGGCGACGCCGTGACGGCGCTGCTCGACAACACGTGGGACGAGTATCTGGAGGCCCATGGCGAGGCCGACGAGGAGTCCCACGACGCACGTAAGGCGCGCGTTCCCAAGCAGTCCGACGAGGAGATCGCCGCCGAGGCCGCCGCGTTTGCCCAAAAAGCGCTTGCTTCCGAGCAATCGGACGAAGCGCCGGAGTCGTTGGATCAGACGGATGAATGACGAAGGGCCCCTGCCGGGGCCCTTTTTCTATGGGTCGGCTGCGGGGAGCCACCAGGAGTTTTCTGATGCATGCGGTCCGTTAACACGATTCGACCAGCTCCGATCTCGCCGATCTGACCCCATCATGCGCGTACAATGCAGCTAAACGCAGCCAAGGAGGTAGATATGGTTAACGACACGATGTTTGCACGCGGCGCCGAGAGCTCGGTCATCCGCGAGATCTTCTCGTACGGCCTCGAGCGCAAGGCGCAGATCGGTGCCGACAAGGTGTTCGACTACTCACTCGGCAACCCCAGCGTGCCGGCTCCTGCGGCAGTGCGCGCTTCCATCGAGCGTTCCCTGCAGCTGCCGAGCGATCAGCTCCATGGGTATACGCCCGCTCCCGGCCTTCCGGAGGTTCGTACCGCAGTGGCCGAATCGCTGAACCGCAGGTTCGGGACCTCGTACGGTATGGGCGATGTGTTTATGACCGTCGGCGCCGCAGCCTCGGTGTCCATGACGATCCATGCGCTCACGAACCCTGGTGAAGAGGTCATCGTGATCGCCCCGTATTTTCCCGAATATGCCGTGTGGATTGAAAAGGCAGGGGCGACGTGCGTGGAGGTGCTGGCGGACCAAGGTACGTTCCAGGTGGATGCCCAAGCCGTCGCGGCGGCCATCACGCCGCGCACCGCGGCGGTGATTATCGATTCGCCCAACAATCCGACCGGCGCCGTCTATACGCGGGAGACACTGGACGCGCTCGCTGCCGTGCTGAGCGCCGCGAATGCCGATCGCGATGAGCCGATCTACCTGATTTCCGACGAGCCGTACCGTGAGATCGTCTATGGCGTCGAGGTGCCATGGGTTCCCTCGATATACGAGAACACCGTTGTGTGCTACTCCTATTCAAAGTCCCTGTCGCTTCCCGGCGAGCGCGTGGGCTGGGTGCTCGTGCCCAATACCTGCCCGAACGCCTCTCGTGTCATGCCGGCCATCGCCGGCGCGGCCCGGACTCTCGGATTCGTGTGCGCCCCCGCGCTGTTCCAGCGCGTGGTTGCCGACTGCGTTGACGAACCGTCTGACGTTGCCGCCTATGCTCGCAACCGCGAGGTGCTCACGCAGGCGCTCTCTTCATACGGGTATACCTACGTTGAGCCCGACGGCGCCTTCTACCTATGGGTCAAGGCGCTCGAGGACGATGCGGAGGCGTTCTGCGAGCGTGCGAAGCGCTACGAGCTGCTTCCGGTGCCCTCGAACAGCTTTGGTGTGCCTGGCTGGTTCCGCCTGGGCTATTGCATCGACTACGATGTCATCGTGAACTCGCTTCCCGCCTGGAAGCAGTTGGCAGACGACTATCGTCGTGAGCGGTAAGGAGCTGAGGATGTCATATCACATCGCCTGCGATATCCACACGCATACGATCTTCTCGCGTCATGCCTATTCGACCATCGGGGAGAACGTTGCGGTCTGTCGCGAACGCGGCATGGAGCTGCTCGGCTCGAGCGATCACTTCAGCTCGATGCTCTTTCCCGATCAGCATCTCCGCAACTTCCAGTATTTCCTGAATCAGGGTTGTTGGCCTCGCGTGTGGGATGGCGTGGTGGTCCTGCGCGGCCTCGAGGTCGATATCGTCTCCCTCGATGGGGACCTGTTCGGCCAGGATATCGATGTGCCGAACACTATCGTGGGTCGTCCCTATGCGAGCGATGGCTCGCTGTTCGACCGCGTGACATCGGGCATGGACTATCTGATTGCAAGTGTCCACAACGGCGATTTCACCAAGGGTGCTCCCATCGCCCGCACGACGAATATGTATGTGAAGGCGCTGGAGAATCCGCAGGTCTTCGTGCTGGGGCATACCGGGCGCTCGGGCGTCCCGTTTGACTATGACGAGGTACTGACGGTCGCCAAGGAGAAGAACAAACTGATCGAGATCAACGAGCACAGCCTTGAGATCGACTCGCGCGGTTGGTTCCATAGCGTCTGCTCGCGCATCGCCCAGCGGTGTGCCGAGATGGGCGTAGGGATCATCGTGTCGAGTGATGCCCACCTTGCGCCCGCGATCGGGCAGTTCCAGCATGCCCAGGATATGCTCGAGGGAATCGGGTTCCCGCAGGAACTCATCATGAATCGCGACCGTCGGACATTGCTGGACGCGCTTGAGCGCGCCGGGATCTGCAATCTGTGCGAGCTTGCGGATTTGGCCGATTACGAATAGCATGGCCCCGTTGGGATACCCCGGGGTGAGGAGTCGGCATATGTCCGAGCGGACATTTGAGGAAGACCTGCAGCGCGCGATAGCGTTCCATGGTCACATGTGTGCGGGTCAGATCATCGGAACGCGCATGGCGCGTATCGCGCTCAAGCATTTCGGTATCGAGGATCCGTATTCATATCGCGACCTCGTTGCCTTTGTGGAATGCGACCGGTGCCTTGCGGATGCCGTCATATCGGTTGCCAACTGCCATCTGGGCAGGCGCCGCCTTAAATGGGCTGACTACGGCATCATGGCGGCCACGTTCTACGATCTGGGAAGCGATCGCGCCATCCGCATCGCCGAGCGACCGGATGTCCCGCATGCTCCGCGCGACAAGCAGGAGATGCTCGCGTTCTTTGCGGAGCTTACCGATGATGAGCTGTTTTACGCCCATGAGGTCTCGTTGACGGATTTCGACGAATTCGATCTGCCGGGACGTCCCCGCAGGAAGCAGTACTGCGGGGTATGTGGCGACTTGATTCACGACAATCGCGCCATCGAGCGCGATGGGCATACATATTGCCGTCGCTGTGCCGGCGAGCACGTGTACTACACCCTGGGTGCACCCATTTCCCTTTAAGGGAAGTGGGTCGGTTGGGGACGGGTTCGTTTCAACCCATCGATGGGTTGAAACGAACCCGTCCCCAACCGACCCATCCACAACCTCTCAACAATCGGCGCTTCCTTAGGAAAACGTAAGGCTCTCCCCATGAGCCCGTCATGACTGCTTGGTATGCTAGACGTGAGTTGCCGCTCGGGAGGGAGGGGCTATGCGACACCGGGTGTTTTGCGCGACAGGACGTGCGCTTGCGCGAACGTCGATTGCCGCGATCGTCTTGATCGCGCTCGTGGTCATGGCATGCGTCACCATACTCTACGTTCGCCATCATCAGCAGCAAAGAGATACGGGTGCGGTTGCCGCTCCTCGGGTGGCCCAGGCAGCCGAGTTGCCTCGTGAGGGTTCCTTTTTGCAAACTGTGCGCCTGACCGACCTTCAAGCTCCTGGAACGGGGGAGTTTGGCGTTACGATACCCTGGGACGATGCGTGGTTCTTTTCCGATCCCACACGCTACAACCCCGATCTTGCGTTTGCCTCATCGGTGCTGGCATCGCTGGCGTATGCAGAGTCGGGTTACTACCAGCAGGGATCTGATCAGCCGGCGTATATGGAGCTCGCCCTCGCATCCTTGGGGTTCGAGGACGTTTCCACCGAGTCGTATCGTTATCGCAGCGAAGTGGTTGATGAAGTCTTGTCGCTGGTCACGCAGACAGCGGACTCGGCGGCATATGCCGTCGCATCAAAGCCTATAGCGAGTGCGGATGGCGCATATGATGCAGAGCTGATCTTGGTGTCCGTACGCGGAAGCTATGGGTCAGAATGGCTCAGCAACCTGCAGATTCTGTTTGAGCAGGACGAGCGTGCCCAAGAGGCCGACTGCGCCATTGCAGATGCTGTGGTGCGGTCGTCTGGTGCGGACCGTGCGGCGGGAGCGGAGGAAGACAACCCTGGCTACACCGAAGCGGCGCAAGAGATCTGCGATGAGCTTTCTGGTCGCATCCGCCGCGCACACGGCGGGGGGCGTTCGGTGAAGCTGCTCGTGGTTGGTCACAGCCGTGGCGGCGCGATCGCCAACCTGGTTGGGGCTTGGGCATGTGACAGCTTGTCTACTGCAGTTAGCGATAACGCCATCGTTCCGCTTCACGCGGGCGACGAGGTGTTTACCTACACCTTCGCAACACCGGGGACGACCACCGACGCCGATGCCCGCGGCAGTCGGTACGCGTCGATTTTCAACGTGCTCAACCCGGCCGACATCATGACATATCTTCCCCTGCAGGCATGGGGCTACGAACGCTATGGTGTTGACGCAAGCTTGCCGTCGAGCGAAGATGAATCCTTTGCGGAGCGCTATGAGCAGATGACCTCATCGTTTGCCGATATCGTTGGCTCCTCATGCCCAGTCGACACCGATGCCGACCGGAAGGCGCGCGCCCTCATCGACGACCTTTCAGAGCGCATCGCCTCCATCGAGGAGCTTAAAACACCAGCTGGTGTCGCCCACGCCTTCGCGATACTGGCAGAGCACGTAGACCCAACCACCATGCTGAACGGCCATTACCCCAGCGTCTACATCGCATGGCTAGCGTCGCAGGCGGATCGGTAGCCGTTATTTCTAAGCGCGCTCGAGCGCCGCGACCGTCTCCACATGCTCAGTGTGGGGGAACATGTCAACGGGCGTCAGACGCGTTAGACGATATCCCCCGCGTGCGAGATGCTCGATGTCGCGCACCTGTGTCTGAGGGTTGCAGCTGACGTAGACGATGCGGCGGGGAGCCATCGCGCACGCCGCGTCGAGGCATGCGGGCGTAGAGCCCGCTCGCGGCGGGTCGAAGCACAGCACGTCGACGCGCTCGCCTCGCTCGGCGGCGCGCTTCATATACGAGGTGGCGTCATCGTTGATGAATCGCGCGCACTGCTCAAGGTTGTTCAGCTGCGCGTTGCGCTTTGCATCGGCGATGCCGGCGGCGTTGCGCTCGACGCCGATGACCTGAACGTTGACCCCCGCATCCGATGCTGCCTGCGCGGCGCACAGGCCGATGGTGCCGCTGCCGCAGTAGGCGTCCATCAGAACGTCCCCCTCCTCAAGCCCCATGCCATCGATGGCGAGCTGATAGAGCACCTCCGTCTGCGCGGGGTTCGTCTGATAGAACGCGGTGGGGGAGATGTCGAAGGTGCATCCGAGCAGCTGATCACGCAGGTGGGTGCGTCCGAAAAGGATGCGCGTGTCGTTGCCCAGGATCGCGTTGGTGACGCGAGGGTTGACGTTTTGGGCGATCGTGGTGATGCGCCCGTCGATACGCTGAAGGGCCTCGATGAACGCTCGATAGCGCGGCAGTTGCCGCTGACTCGTCACGAGCGTCAGCATGGCCTCGTCGGTGCGCCATCCCATGCGGAGGACGGCGTAGCGCAGCAGGCCGCGGTGGGTGTCCTCGTTGTAGGCGGGGATGCGGCAGGATTCTGCTGCGTGCGCTACCGCGTTGAGTATATGCCGGGCGTCAGGCGCCTCGACGATGCAGTCCGGAACGTGCACGATGCGATGGGTTCCCCGTGCGAAAAACCCGCAGCGCACCCCTCCGTGCTGGCTGGGTGCAAACGGGGTGACCGCTTTGTAGCGGAATGCACGCGGAGCTGGAAGCGACCCCTCGCCGGCGCAACCGCCCATGCCTCGCACGGGATCGATAGAGACATCCCACTGATGGCGTGCGATGAGCGGGGCGAAGAGCTCCTCGGTGGCCTGCTGCTTGCGGGCAAGCTGCTTGCGATAGGGCATGCCAAGCCAGGTGCAGCCGCCGCACGAACGCATAACCGGGCACGGCCCGTCGGCTGTGACGCGCTTTTGCTTGAGCGGGGCGGAGGGCTTTGGCATGAACGATCCAATCGAGCGCTGGGTGTGGGTCAAAACAGAACCATTGTGCTGCATGGAAGCGATCCGCGCCTGTCTTCAGCAAAATGAACACGTCTTAAGGGGTGCGGGGCGTCGACGAGAGGGGAGTTCAAAACGAAAACGGGGCTTTTGGGTACATATTTTGGGTCTCTCTGAGTAGACCTCCAGATGTATTATATTCAATAGCGTTAAAAATATACAAAAAGATATCTATCAGGCCATCTACTTGCGAACCCCTGAATAATGTACCCAAAAGTCCTTTTTTGTTTGAGCAACATATTTAAATAAATACTAATTATAGAGAAACATTACATCAAGGGTAGTACGCCGGGTTTTCCGGCATACTACCCTTGATTCCAGCGCCATTCGCATCCGGCCCCTGCCCCATGTGTCCGATGTGGCCACTTTACTGCCGTGGCTCCATTCTTTTTCGTATGCTGCCGCATCGAGTGGGTAGGATAACTGCATTCGGAACTCGAGGCGGCCTTTCGCCGATCCACATATCCCAAAGGAGATTCGGTGCTCGAACTCAAAGGCATTACCAAGGACTATCCGGCAGGTGATTCCGTCGTCCATGCGCTGAAGGGCATATCGGTTACCTTCCGTGACCAGGAATTCGTGAGTATCCTCGGTCAGTCCGGCTGCGGCAAGACCACGTTGCTCAACATCATCGGCGGACTCGACCAGTACACCCGCGGCGACCTCGTCATCAACGGACGATCGACCAAAAGCTACCTCGATCGCGACTGGGACACGTATCGAAACCATTCCGTGGGCTTCGTCTTCCAGAGCTACAACCTGATCCCCCATCAGAGCGTCATCGCGAACGTGGAGATGGCGCTGCTGCTCTCGGGTGCACCCAAGGCGGAGCGCCGGCAGCGCGCCGAGGAGGCTTTGGTGCAGGTCGGCTTGGCTGAGCATATGCACAAGCGCCCCAACCAGCTCTCCGGCGGTCAGATGCAGCGTGTCGCCATCGCGCGCGCCATCGTCAACGATCCCGAGATCATCCTGGCAGACGAGCCGACGGGCGCGCTCGATACCGACACCTCCGTCGAGGTCATGGAGATCCTGAAGCGTCTGTCGCGCGATCGCCTGGTCATCATGGTGACCCATAACCCTCAGCTCGCCGAGGAGTATTCGGATCGCATCGTTCGCATTTCAGACGGCGTTCTGATAAGCGATTCCAATCCCGTCGACTCCCAGGTCGAGTACCTCACCGAAGAACAGATCCAAGAGCACGCCGTCGCCGATGCGCGCAAGGGCAAGCGGGGCATGAGCTATCTATCGGCCATCATGCTGTCGTTCAACAACCTCATGACCAAGAAGGGGCGCACGTTTCTCACGGCGTTCGCGGGGTCGATCGGCATCATCGGCATCGCGCTGATTCTGTCGCTGTCGGATGGAGCGCAGAACTATATCGCCGAGACCGAGGAATCGACGATGGGCGACTACCCGCTCACGATCCAGGAGACCTCGATCGACATCGCGAGCATGATGACGTCCATGATGGGGACCGCCGGAGAGGCGGCATCCGAGAACACATCGGGCGAGGTCGAGTCGAAAGACCTGGTGACCGATATGGTGACCAGCGTCGCCGACGGTGCCAACGAGAACGACATGGAGGCCATCAAGAAGTGGCTCGACTCCAACCCCGGTGACATCAACGATTACGTGACCGCGATAGAGTACAGCTACGACACGCCGCTCAACGTCTACAAGTCCGATACGTCGGATGGCCCGGTGCAGGTCAACCCCGCGACCGTGATGGACTCGCTCGGCTTCTCGACTTCCGGCTCGACACAGACCGAGATGATGAGCTCCATGTCGGGGACGAGCGGTTCGAGCTATGACGTATGGACGGCGCTGCTCCCCAACCGCGAGCTGTGGGATCGCGACTACGACATCGTTGCCGGCCGCATGCCCGAGAGCTGGAACGAGGTCGTCATCTACGTCGACCGCAACGACCGCATCTCGGACTACACGCTCTACGCGCTCGGGCTGCTCGATCAGTCCGACCTGCGCGGCATGATGGCCGACGTCATCGCCGGCAAGCGTGTCGAGGAGGTCGAGCAGACGAGCTACACCTATGACGAGCTCATGGATCTCGCGTTCAAGCTCGTGCCCGAGAGCTCCAAGTACGCAGAGCAGGACGACGGCACCTGGCTTGATATGGAGGATGACGACGCCTACATGACCGATGTGGTCAATAGCGCCGAAGAGGTGCGCGTCGTGGGCATCGTGCGTCCTTCGGAGGACAACGATTCGGGTAGCAACTGGGGCGCCGTCCTGTATACACCTGAGCTTATGGAGCACATGGTCGGCCTCGTTAACGACAGCGCCGTCGTGGAGGCCCAGCAGGGCAATCCCTCGACGGATATCTTCACCGGTATGCCCTTCCAGGATTCCTCGACCGACGAGCTCACCATGGAGGGCATCGAGGCCCTGATCTCCCAGATGCCCGCCGAGCAGGGTGCCCAGCTGCAGGCCTACGTCGACCAGCTGAGGAGTGAGGGCCTATCGGACGAGGAGATCGCCTCCGCCTTCTCGCGCCAGATGTCCCAGCAGACCGACAACGCGACCTATGACGGCAATCTGGAGAAGCTCGGCGTCGCGGACCTGGACGATCCGTACTCCATCAACATCTACCCCAACGACTTTGAGGCCAAAGAGTACGTCGACAACCTCATCGCCGAGTACAACGACGACATCGCCGCATCGGGCGAGGGGACCGAGATCCAGTACACCGATATCGTGGGGACGCTGATGTCGAGCGTGACCGATATCGTGAACGCCATCACCTACATTCTCATCGCGTTCGTGGCGATCTCGCTGGTGGTAAGCTCGATCATGATCGGCATCATCACCTACATCTCCGTGCTTGAGCGCACCAAGGAGATCGGTATCCTGCGCGCTATCGGCGCGAGCAAGCGCGACGTGAGCCGCATCTTCACGGCAGAGACGTTCATCATCGGATTCGTCTCCGGCGTGCTGGGCATCGCGGTCACGGTTCTGCTGGACATCCCCGCCAACATGATCATCGAGCAGGTGGCGGGCGTGGCCGATCTCGCGGCGGTGCCCGTCGGCGCCGGCATCGCGCTGGTGCTCATCTCGGTCGTGCTCTCGCTCGTCGCCGGCGTGGCTCCCAGCCGCATGGCCGCGAAGAAGGACCCGGTCACGGCGCTGCGCACCGAATAGAACCCCATCGCAACGCAAGGGTTTCAGGGCCGCGTGCGGGAGCTGTCCCGTACGCGGCCTTCCCGTATACCTCCTTACGATTCGTTTACCAATATTTACCAGCCACAATGCCGGATTGTGCAGTTCCTGCGTAGAGATGTTGCGTCGTCAACATCTCAAAATTTTTAACTAAAATGCTTTAGCGAGTTTTGCAGACAGGGGCGTGCGCGCTGCGTGCGTTTCGGATTCGAGCGCAGACGAATGGCGCGCTCGGGAAGGAGTTGTCATGGATTTCGAGAAGATGCGCGAGGTCATCTCCGAGACCGTCGGTTGCGACCTTGAGAAGGTCACCCGCGAGGCCAAGCTCGAGGAGGACCTGGGCGCTGACTCCCTGGCCGCCATGGAGCTCGTCATGGCTCTCGAGGAGGCCTTCGACTGCGAGATCGACGACGCCGAGCTCGACCAGTTCAAGACCGTTGGCGATCTGGCCGACTACCTGGAGAACAAGGCTCAGTAACATATCCGAGCCAAGAACCGGGCAGGGCCGTGCGCTCTGCCCGGTTTTATTTATGCTTCGCGGGATGCGCTGATCGATTGGTTCCGAGCCGGCGCCGCAGACGGGCGCCTCGCCCCGGAGGCAAACGACCAGTGTTTCCCGAACAAAGGAGGTCCATGCACATGGCTATGAAAACTCAGGACATCATCGACCTCATGGGTCGTTTTGACACGAGCGGCATCGGCCGCATGAAGATCACGAGCGGCGACACCACCATCGAGCTCGAAAAGCCCGGCTGCGTGCCGGCGCCCGCGGCGATCGCTGCCGCTCCGGTCGCGCCTGCTGCCCCTGCCGCTTCCGCGGCCCCCGCTGCGCCTGCGCCTGCGTCCGAGGAGCCCGCGGCAGCGGACGGTCCCTGCATCACCGCTCCGCTCGTCGGTACGTTCTACGTCGCCCCGTCGCCCGACAAGGACCCCTATGTCCAGCCCGGCGACCGCGTCAAGAAGGGCGATACGGTTTGCTTGCTCGAGGCCATGAAGATGATGAGCGAGGTCACCGCTCCGGTCGACTGCGTGATCGACGAGATCATGGCGACCGACGGCGAGCTCGTGTCCTTCGGCGCCCCGCTGATCCGCTACCACGAGGCGTAAGGGAAGCGGGCCTATGTTCAAGCGAATCCTCATCGCCAACCGAGGCGAGATCGCCGTGCGCGTGTTCCGCGCGTGCCGCGAGCTCGACATCGAGCCGGTGGTCGTCTATTCCGAGGCCGATCGCGAGGCCCTGCACGTGCAGCTCGCCGAGCATTCCTACTGCATCGGTCCCGCCTCGTCGGCCCAGAGCTACCTCAACACCGACGCCATTCTCACGGTGGCCAAGGCCGCGCACTGCGATGCCATCCACCCCGGATACGGCTTCCTTTCCGAGAACGCCGAGTTCGCCGACGAGTGCGAGAAGAACGGCATCACGTGGATCGGCCCGTCGGGCGACGTCATCCGCATGATGGGCAACAAGGCCGCCGCGCGCGAGCTCATGAAGGACGCCGGCGTGCCGGTCGTGCCCGGCTCCGACGGCTCGGTCGCCGATGCGGCGGAGGCCAAGCGCATCGCCGATGAGATCGGCTACCCCGTGCTCATCAAGGCCGCTGCCGGCGGTGGCGGTCGCGGCATGCGCAAGGTGTTCGACCCGGATCAGTTCGAGGACCTGTTCGAGGAGGCCCGTGCCGAGTCGCGCGCCTGCTTCAACGATGACGAGATGTACCTCGAGAAGCTCGTGCTGAACCCCCACCACATCGAGTTCCAGATCATGGCCGACAGCTGCGGCAACGTCGTGCAGCTGGGCGAGCGCGACTGCTCCATCCAGCGTCGCGGCCAGAAGATGATCGAGGAGACCCCTTCGCGCGTGCTCACGCCCGAGTTGCGCGAGCGCATGGGCGAGGCGGCGGTCAAGGCGGCCCGCGCCGCAGGGTACGTGAACGCGGGTACCATCGAGTTCGTGCTTGATCCCTCCGGCGAGTTCTACTTCATCGAGATGAACACGCGCATCCAGGTTGAGCACCCCATCACCGAGTGCGTGACCGGCATCGACCTGGTGCGCGAGCAGCTGCGCGTGGCCTCGGGCCTCTCGCTGTCCTTCACGCAGGACGATATCAACCTGCGCGGGCATGCGATCGAATGCCGCATCAACGCCGAGGATCCGGCTCACGGCTTTATGCCATCGCCGGGCCTCGTCGACTTCGTGCACCTGCCTGGCGGTTACGGCGTGCGCGTCGACACCGGCCTGTATGCCGGCTGCGAGCTGCCGCCCTACTACGACTCGCTGGCGGCCAAGCTCATCGTCTGGGCGCCGACGCGTCTGGAGGCCATTCGCCGCATGCGTCGCTGCCTGGAGGAGTTCGTTATCGACGGCCCCAAGACCAACATCGACGTCCTTCATCAGATCATGTATCACCCCGGCTTCATCCGCGCGACGTACAACACGTCGTTTATCGATGAGAACCTGGACACGTTGCTCGCGTGGACCAACGCCGCCGACGTGCAAGAGGAGGCGTAACGCATGGCAGGAATTCTTGCCGAGCGCCGCAACCGGCTCATAGCGCTCAAGAAGATGCGCGAGCAGGGCAGCGCCCCGACGGTTGAGGAGAAGACGTGCCCCAGCTGCGGGCGCGCGCTCGCAGACAGCGACCTGGCGGCGAATCAGTTCGTCTGCCCGTACTGCGGCCATCATTTCGGCATTCCCGCGCGCGACCGCATCCGCATGGTCGTCGACGACGGACAGTTCCGCGAGCTCGACGCCTCGCTCGTCTCGACCGATCCGCTCGATTTCCCGGGCTATCCCGACAAGCTTTCCACCCTGCGCGCCAAGACGCATACCGGCGACGCGGTCGTCACGGGCATCGGCAAGATCGGCGGCATCCGCGTCGCCATCGCCGCGCTCGACACGCGTTTCCTCATGGCGAGCATGGGGGCTGTGGTCGGCGAGCGCCTGACGCGGCTCATCGAGCGCGCGACCAAGCAGCACCTTCCGCTGATCATCTTCTCCGCCAGCGGCGGCGCCCGCATGCAGGAGGGCATCATCTCGCTGATGCAGATGGCGAAGACCTCCGCGGCAATCCAGCGCTTCTCCGACCGCGGCGGCCTGTATATCTCGGTTATGACCCATCCCACCACGGGCGGCGTGACCGCGAGCTTTGCCAGCCTGGGCGACATCATGCTCGCCGAGCCCGGCGCGCTCATCGGTTTCGCCGGTCCGCGCGTGATCGAGCAGACCATCGGCGAGAAGCTTCCCGAGGGCTTCCAGAGCGCCGAGTTCCAGGTCGAGCACGGATTCCTGGATGCCGTCGTGCCGCGTGCCCGCATGCGCACCACGCTCATCCGTCTGCTTTCTCTCCACAAGAAGGGGGGTGCCGAACATGTCGGATAACCTTGTCCCGGTCGACGTGCTTACCGCAGCCCAGCGCGTGGCCATCGCGCGCCATCCCGGCCGTCCGGGCGTGGCCGAGATCGTCGACGCCCTGTTCACGGACTTCTTCGAGCAGCGCGGCGACCGTGCCGCCATCGACGACCGCAGCATCATGGGTGGTATCGCGCGCTTCCACGGCCGCCCGGTCACGATTCTCGGCAACCGCAAGGGCACCGAGATCGAGGACCGCATCGCGTTCAATTTCGGCATGGCGTCTCCCGAGGGCTATCGCAAGGCGCAGCGCATCATGCTCCAGGCGCAGAAGTTCGGCCGCCCCATCTTCACGTTCGTCGACACCTCCGGCGCCTATCCGGGTCTTGAGGCCGAGGCGCACGGTCAGGGCGAGGCCATCGCGCGCTCCATCGAGCTCATGAGCTCGCTGACGGTCCCCGTGATCAGCGTCATCTGCGGCGAGGGCGGCTCCGGCGGCGCGCTGGCGCTCGCCGTGGGCAACCGCGTCATCATGCTCGAGAACGCCGTGTATTCGGTGCTGTCGCCCGAGGGCTTCGCATCGATCCTCTGGAAGGACGCGAGCCGTGCCGACGAGGCCTGCGAGGTCATGAAGCTCACGGCTGACGACCTGCTCGAACTCGGCGTCATCGACGGCATCATCCCCGAGCCCGCCGGCGGCGCCCACGAGAACCCGCAGGCGCTGTTCCAGGTGCTCGACACGCAGCTTTCGCGCGAGCTCGAGGAGCTTTCCAAGATGAGCCCCACCGCGCTCGCCAACGACCGGTATCGCAAGTTCCGTGCCGTGGGCACGACGGCCGTGAAGAGGGGTCGCGTATGAGCGGAGTGAAGATCGTCGGAACCGGATCGGCGGTGCCGTCGCGCGTGATGACCAACGACGACATGGCGAAGATCGTCGATACGTCGGACGAATGGATCAGCTCGCGTACCGGCATCCGCTCGCGTCACTATTGCGACGCGGAGGCGGGGGAGACCCACCGCTCGCTCGTGCGCGATGCGGCGTCCCGCGCGCTCGAGGCCGCCGGTCTTACCGCCGACCAGGTCGGCGTGTGCCTCGTCGCCACGTTCACCGCCGACACCTGCACCCCGTCGGCGGCGTGCGTGCTGCAGGCCGATCTGGGCATGCCCGAGGACACGCTGTGCTTCGACCTGAACGCGGCCTGCGCGGGATTCGTGTACGGCCTGCACGTCGCCGAGTGCCTGCTTCCGGGCGCCAAGCGCCCCTATGCACTCGTGGTCGGCATCGATACGCTGTCGCGCGTCATGGATTTCACGGACCGCACGACGTGCGTGCTGTTCGGCGACGGCGCCGGCGCGGCGGTGCTCGAGTGCCGCGAAGACTACCCGCAGCTGTATGCCGTCTGGGGTTCGCGCGGCGACGATGCGTCCCTGTACGCGCCGGGCGTGGGGTGCGACGAGCCGTCGTATTTGCATATGGACGGTCGCGCCGTTTTCCGCTTCGCCACTGAGGTGATGCCGCGCGCCACCAAAGAGGTGCTCGACGCCGCCGGCATCACGGCAGACGAGGTCGACCGCTTCGTGTACCACCAGGCCAACAAGCGCATCGTGGACTATTCGGTCAAAAAGCTCGGCCTCGACCCCGCGAAGTGCGAGGGGAATATCGACCATATGGGCAACACGTCGGCCGGCAGCGTGCCGATCCTGCTCGATGAGCTCGTGCGCGCCGGCAAGATCGTGCCCGGCAACCGCGTGCTCATGGCCGGATTTGGCGCGGGTCTCACCTGGGCCGGCGCCCTCGCCGAGCTGGCGTAGCGCCGGGCATCAGATCGATAGACGCAACTGACCTTCGAAAGGAAGAGATACATGAAGAAGCTCAACGAGATCTTGGGGACCGAGTTCCCCATCATCCAGGGCGGCATGGCGAATATCGCCACCGGTGAGTTCGCTGCCGCGTGCTCCAATGCCGGCGCCCTCGGCCTTGTGGCTGGCGGCGGCTTGGACGGCGAGAGCCTGCGCGCCCAGATCCGCCGCGCGAAGGAGCTCACGGACAAGCCCTTCGGCGTTAACCTCATGCTCATGAACCCGCATATCGACGAGTGCGCGCAGGTCGTCGTCGAGGAGGGCGTGAAGGTCGTCACCACCGGTGCAGGCAACCCCGCCAAGTACGTTGCCGCCTGGAAGGAGGCGGGCATCCGCATCTTCCCCGTGGTCGCCGCCCCGATTCTCGCCAAGCGCCTGGCGCGGCTGGACATCGACGGCATCATCGCCGAGGGCACCGAGTCCGGCGGCCATGTGGGCGAGGCGACCACGATGGCGCTCGTCCCCGCTGTGGTCGACGCGGTCGATCTGCCCGTGATCGCCGCCGGCGGTATCGCCGACGGTCGCGGCATGGCGGCCGCCTATGCGCTGGGCGCGTGCGGCGTGCAGGTGGGCACCTGCCTGCTTGCGAGCGAGGAGTGCCCCATCCACGCGAACTACAAGGAGAAGGTCGTCAAGGCGGGCGTCAACGACACCGTGGTGACCGGCCGTCCCGCCGGCGCTCCCGTTCGCTGCCTCAAGAACAAGATGACCAAGAAGTATCTGGAGCTCGAGCAGGAGGGCACCAAGCGCGACGAGCTCGAGGCGCTGACCCTCGGCTCCCTGCGTCGCGCCGTCCTCGATGGCGACGTGGACACCGGTAGCTTCATGTGCGGCCAGATCGCCGGCATGGTGCACGAGGTCCGTCCGGTTCGCGCGATTCTCGAGGATATGGTTGCCGGCTGCAAGGCAACGATCGAGGGGTTGAGCGCATAATGACGACCGCGTTTCTGTATGCCGGCCAGGGCTCGCAGCACGCGGGCATGGGCCGTGACCTGTACGAGGCCTATCCGACGTTCGCCGCCGTGATCGACGCCGCGGACCAGGCCGTCGACTTCGATCTCAAGACGCTCATGTTCGAGGGTCCCGACGACCAGCTGAACCAGACCGAGTACACCCAGCCGTGCATGGTCGCTTTCGCCTGCGGCATGACGGCGGTGCTGGCCGAGCTCGGCCTCACGCCCGACTACGTCGCCGGCCTGTCGCTGGGCGAGTACTCCGCGCTCGCCGCGGCGGGTGTGTTCGATCCCGTCGAGGCCGTGAAGCTCGCTGCCTTCCGCGGGGCGGCCATGGCCAGCGCCGCCGCCGGGCGCGACACCGCCATGATCTCCATCCTCGGCCTTGATCGCCAGACCGTGGAGTCCGTGGTCGAGACTGCCGCTGCGGACGCCGCCGAGGGCCTGACTGTCGAGGTCTCCAACTACAACTGCCCCGGCCAGATCGTCATCGCGGGCGACCGCGAGCCGGTCGAGGCCGCCGCTGCCGCCGCCAAGGATGCCGGCGCCCGCCGTTGCATCCCGCTCAAGGTGAGTGGCCCGTTCCACACCTCGCTGCTCAAGCCCGCCGGCGATGCCCTGCGCGAGCGTCTTTCCGGCCTGGAGCTGGGTGAGATGCGCGTGCCCGTGCTGTTCAACACGCTGGGGCGCGAGATGGGCGAGGGCGACACCATCGTCAGCCTGCTCGAGCGCCAGGTGCAGTCCTCCGTCCGCATGGAGGACACCATCTGCCGTCTGGCCGACCTGGGTGTCGACCGCATCATCGAGATCGGCCCGGGCAAGGTGCTCTCCGGCTTGGTTCGCAAGACCGCCAAGGAGCTCTCCTGCACCCCCGTCGAGACCGTCGAGGATCTCGCCAAGCTGACCGCCGAGTAGGGCGAGGAGCCGGGTCCGTCCGCGCGGCAGCGCGCTCGGTCCCGGCGACCTGCTGCGGGGCCTATCGTCCCCAAACCGCCCGACGTTTTGTTCCAAGGAGGAACTACCCATGGATTTGACCGGTAAGACCGCCATCGTGACCGGCGGCAGCCGCGGTATCGGACGCGCCATCTGCATCGAGCTCGCCCGTCGCGGCGCCAACGTCGTGTTCTCCTACGCCGGCAACGCGGCCGCTGCCGACGAGACCGTGAAGCTCGTCGAGGCGGAGGGCGTGGCCGCTCGCTCCGTGAAGGGCGATGTGACCAGCGCCGACTCCGCAAAGGAGCTGGTGGAGGCCGCCCGCGAGCTCGGAGGCGTGGACATCCTCGTCAACAACGCCGGCATCACGCGCGATAAGCTCACCGCCCGCATGAGCGAGGAGGATTTCGATGCCGTGATCGCCACCAACCTCAAGGGCGCCTTCCTCATGACCAAGGCCGTGCTGCGCCCCATGATGCGCGCCAAGAGCGGCAGCATCGTCAACATGGCGAGCGTCGTCGGCATCATGGGCAACGCGGGGCAGGCAAATTATGCCGCCAGCAAGGCCGGCCTCATCGGTATGACCAAGTCCGTCGCGCGCGAGGTGGCCGCCGCGGGCATCCGCGTGAACGCCGTCGCTCCCGGTTACATCGAGACCGATATGACCGCGGCTATGCCCGAGGCCGCCCAGCAGGCCATGTGCTCCATGATTCCCGCCGCCCGCGCCGGCAAGCCCGAGGACGTGGCGCGTGCCGTCGCCTTCCTGGTTTCCGATGACGCGGCCTACATCACCGGCCAGGTGCTGGCCGTCGACGGCGGCATGGCCATGTAGCAGCCGGCTCAGGCACGCCGCCTTGCTTCGCGGCAATCCGGCGTGTCTGAGCCGTCCCCAAACGGCCACCCCAAACGACCATCATTCCTCGAAAGGAGCTTTCATATGTCCAAACGCAGGGTTGTTATCACCGGCATGGGAGCCCTGACGCCCATCGGTAACACCGCGACTGAGAGCTGGGACGCAGCTCGCGCCGGCAAGCTGGGCATCGCGCCCATCACGCAGTTCGATGCGAGCGCCCAGAAGGTCAAGATCGCGGCAGAGGTGAAGGGCTTCGAGCCCAAGGAGCATTTCTCCGCTCCCGAGGCCAAGCACAAGTCCCGTTTCACGCAGCTCGCGATCGTGTCGGCGCGCGAGGCCATCGCGCAGAGCGGTCTCGACCTGGATTCCGAGGACCTCACCCGCGCCGGCGTGATCGTGTCCTCCGGCATCGGTGGCGTCCGCGAGACCGAGACCCAGCAGACCAGCTGCCTCAAGCGAGGATTCGACCGCTGCTCCCCGTTCTACATCCCCATGGGCATCTCCAACATGGCGGCCGGCGAGGTGGCCATCGAGTTCGGCTTCAAGGGAATGTGCACCTGCCCCGTGACCGCGTGCGCCGGCGGCTCCAACGCCGTGGGCGACGCCTTCCGCCATATCCGTGACGGCTATGCGGACATCATGCTCACCGGAGGCACCGAGGCGGCCATCACCCCGCTTTCCATCGGTGGCTTCACCACCATGCGCGCCCTGCACGTCGGCGACGACCCCACCTGCGCCTCCGTGCCCTTCGACGCCCGTCGCAGCGGGTTCGTCATGGGCGAGGGCGCCGGCATGCTGGTGCTCGAGGAGCTCGAGCACGCTCAGGCTCGCGGCGCGAACATTATCGCCGAGATCGTCGGCTACGGCGTGACCTGCGACGCCTACCACATCACCGCTCCCGCGCCGAACGGCGAGGGCGGCGCGCGCGCCATGGAGCAGGCATTGGCCGATGCCGGCGGCGTGGCCCCGGAGGCCGTGGGCTACATCAATGCGCACGGCACCTCCACCCCGCTCAACGACAAGGGCGAGACCGCGGCGATCAAGACCGTGTTCGGCGATCACGCCTACCACATGGCCGTCTCCTCCACCAAGTCCATGACCGGTCATATGCTCGGTGCGGCCGGCGCCGTGGAGGCCATCTTCACCGCGCTCGCCCTGCGCGATCAGTTCCTGCCGCCCACCATCGGCTACGTCGAGGCCGACCCTGAGTGCGATCTCGACTACGTGCCGAACGAGGGCCGTGCGGCCGATTTCGAGTACGCGCTGTCCAACTCGCTTGGTTTCGGCGGCCACAATGCCTGCGTCCTGCTCAAGAAGTGGGCAGGCTAGTGAACTTTTAGGGACAGTCCCTAAAAGTTCACCCTCCGTTCTCCCCTGAATCAAAAGGAGCATTCCCATGCAGCTTGATTCCAATCAGATCGCGGAGATCCTGCCGCATCGCTATCCCTTTGCGCTCGTCGACCGCATCACCGATGGCGAGGAGGGCTCCTGGGCCCGCGGTCGCCTGTGCGTGAGCAATATGAGCCCGGTGTTTTGCGGCCACTTCCCGCAATACCATGTCCTGCCTGGCGTGCTGATCGTCGAGGCGCTCGCACAGGTCGCGGCCGTCGCCATGCTGTCGCTTCCCGAGAACCGCGGCAAGCTCGGCTTCTTCGCGTCCATCAAGGATGCGAAGTTCCGCAAGCAGGTGCGTCCCGGTGACGTGCTCGAGCTCGAGAGTCGCATCGTCAAGACGCGCCGTTCGTTCGCGTTCGTCGAGGCGGAGGCCCGTGTCGATGGCGAGGTCGCCTGCACCGCCACGCTGACGCTCGCCCTCGGTTCCGCCGACGAGGCCTAGTGCGCCATGTCAGCGCGCAGGGAGCATCAAGAGTTGGAAGAGATGTTTGAGAGCATATATAACAAGTTCAAGCTCCATTTCTACCAGGAGACCTTCTCGCGCTTTCAGGATCGTGAGGCGAGCCTGACGACGGTCGAGGCGTTCGCCATGGAAGCGATCTACGCGCTCGGTTCACCGACGGTGCACGAGTTCGCCGAGTTCATGCGCATCTCGTCTTCGAACGCGGCCTACAAGATTGGGAGCCTTATCCGCAAGGGGTATGTCGAGAAGGTCCAATCGGAAAGCGATGGGCGCGAGTACCATCTGCGCCCCACGCAGAAGTACCTGGACTACTACCGCATCAGCTCCTCATATATCCACGATGTCATGGATCGCATCCGTCAGCGGTTCTCCGAGGAGGACCTGACGAAGATGGGGGAGATCCTGACCGTTATGAGCGAGGAGCTCATGCCCGAGGTGACCGTGCCGGCCTCGGGAGCAAAGGCATAGGTGCTGCAAGGCGGCCCGTCGGATGGCGGGCCGCCTTTTTGCGCAAGCCTCCGTTAGGCCGCCGTGGCGCCTCCCCGCAGAAGCCGTCGCGACGTCAGGCATGGGTTGGAACGAACTCGTCCCCAACCAATCCATCTATCAGAGGCTTGCGTAACGGGCGCCCCGCGCGACGCTCCGGCGCGGGGCGAACCCGGTCATCGGTTTTCGCCGCGCTCTATGCCGTACCTGCGCACGATGCGGGCGAGCTTGCGGCGCCAGGGCAGGTAGAGGGCGCCGAGAAACGCGACGGTGGCGATTCCGTGGGCGGCGTCGAAGGGGAACGAGGCGGCGTAGACCGCGAGCAGGTTGAAACCGAGCCCGGTGTGCAGGTAGCCGATGATCGACCACGCGTTGAGAATCCACCCATAGAGCACCGAGGCCACGAATCCGTAGATGAGCAGCGCCGGCATGCCCTTACGTTCCTGCCCGCTCGCGTCCGGATGCCCGAACACGCCGATCTGCGCAAGCGCGCCCGCGCCATAGCCCACGAGTCCCCAAGCGTACATCTGCCATGGGGTCCACGCGCCCTGTCCGAAAAAGAAATTCGAGGTCAGGGCGGCAAGTGCTCCAACCATAAAGCCTGAGCGCCTTCCCAGGCAGACGCCGGCGATGATAGCGACGGCGCTTATCGGCTTCACGCTCGGCACCGCGGCGAACAGCACGCGGCCGGCGGCTCCGAGCGCGGCGAGCACCACGGTGGGCATGACCTCGCGCATGTGCATCTCGCCCGTCTCGTATGAGGCGAAAAAGATGCCGAGTGCGGCGAGCACCACGGTAAACGACAGCAGGGCGGTCTGCCTGAACCCGCACAGGCCCGCAATGACGAGCACGGCTGGCACGGCGGCCAGGGCGATTGCCTCGATCGCCGCATTTCCCTTCGGCCTGCGGGGTCGGGGCTGCTCGAGCGGGGTCTCTTCGACGGAGGTGCGCACATCTGAGGGGGGCTGATCGACCGCTTCCATCGGCGCCTCCTCGCGTTGCAGCAGCATGCCGAACAGCCGTGCACGCTCGTGGGGACGATACATGAGACTGTGGCCGAAGAACTCCCGTGCAGGTTCGGTGCAGGCGATCTGCCCGTCGAACATGAGCGACACCTCGTCGGCGACGGCGTAGGCGACATCCAGGTCGTGCGTCACGAGCAAAACGGTGCAGCCACGCTCGGCGATGCCGCGCAGGATGGTGACGATCTCGGCCGCCCCGCTCGCGTCGAGTCCCGTGGTGGGCTCGTCGAGCACGAGCAGCCGGGGCCTGGTGAGCAGCACCTTTGCGAGGGCGAGCTTTTGCTGCTGTCCTCCGGAGAGGTCGAAGGGGTGATGGGCCTCAAGGCCGGAAAGTCCCATGCGCTCGATCATGCGCGCGATGTCGTCGGCGCTATATCCCGCCCGCTCGCGCCATTCGTCGAGTTCGTCGGCGACGGTGTTGCACACCAGGAGCGCCTTCGGGTCCTGCGGCAGGTAGCTTTGGGTTTCATGGCAGGTGTTGTCCACATGCCCGCGTTGGGGTCGCAGGATGCCGACGAGCGTTTTGAGCAGGGTCGACTTGCCGCAGCCGTTGCCGCCGACGATGGCGTGCACGCCGCCCTGAAAGACGGTGAGGTCGAGGCCCCGCAGCGTCCAGGGGGCATCGCGGTCGTAGCGGACGAACACGTCGCGCGCCGACAGGACCGGCAGGTCCCGACGGAAGGTGCTCCAGCGAGCGGCAAGTCGACGGTCGAGCTCGGCGCGCGGGACGGCGGGCGGCACGGGCCCGATCGCGAACGTCTGGGTCGCCAGATGCTCGGCCTCCTCAGGCAGATGGGTCGACATGATGACGGTGATGCCGAGTTCCCGGTGCACCCGACCGAGCAGGTACAAAAACTGCCGGCGGGCATCGGGATCGAGGCTCGCGGTCGGCTCGTCGAGCACGAGCAGCCGTGGCTGCAGCGCGAGCACCCCGGCAAGGTTCACCAGCTGCTGCTGTCCCCCGGAGAGCGCGTCGGTCGATGTGTGCATAAGCGGCTCGATGCCGAAGAAGTGCGCGACCTCCGCCACGCGCCTGCGCATCTCGCTTTGCGCCATGCCGATGTTTTCCAGCCCGAACGCGATTTCGTGCCAGACGGTGTCGCATACGATCTGAGCTGCGGGATCCTGCATGATGAAGCCGATATCGGTCGCCGAGCGCAGAGAATCCGTCGCCTGCTCGCCGAGTACCTCGATGGTGCCCGTTTTGATCCCTGCGGGCGCCAATTCGGGTTTGAGCAGACGCAGAAGCGTGGTCTTCCCGCATCCGGTGGGTCCGTTCACAAGGCAGAACGCGCCGGCATCCACCTCGAGGGAGATGTGCTCGAGGACCGGTTCATGTTCAGGGTAGGCGAAGGTGAGATCGCAGATTCGCACCGCGCGGGCGCTCAGAGCGTTCGCCATAGCCACCACCCCCGTATCGACAGTGCGACGGGCACTAGCATGAGTGCGGCGAACGGGGCATATCCCCACCACAACACGAGTTGGGGAGGGGTGGGGTAGAACGCGTATTGGGAACAGGCGATGGCGACGAGCGGCACGTTAGCCGCCGCGAGCGCGCACATGGCCCCGATCAGCCCGGCATCGGCCTTTCGGACGCGCGACTGGCGGTAGACCGTGCGGCGCGCCCCGCAGGCGTATCCACGCGCGCGCATGGCGTCGGCGCGCACCAGACTGTCCTCCAGCGCCCAGCCCATGAGGACCGAGCTGGTGCGCAGGTGGCCGGCCGCCCGTTCGCGCGTCGTGCGCGGAGCGATCGCGGGCGTCGCCTGTGCGACGGCCTCCACGGTGCGCCCGCGCGAAACGAGTTGGGGGATCAAGCGCATAGCCTGCGTGACCATCAGGGCGACGGTCGGTGCGATGCCGCCGAGCATCTCGGTTGCCGCGGAGCTATCGATGCAGGCGAGGCATGTGGTCATCCACAGCAGGACGGAAGCGAGCATGATGCCCGTGCACACGCCGAAAAACAGGGCCTCCGCGGTGAACGCGCGGCCGAATAGCGAAAACAGAACGTGGGCTCCCCGGCCTACAAACAGGAGGTTCGCCACGGCGACCACCCCTACCACGGGGATCGTCCAGCCGATCTGGCGCAATCCGGCGCGTATTCCGCGCACGCAGCAGGCGCATGCGCCCGCGCCTGCATACGAGAGCGCTGCATAGACCGGCTGCGAGGCAGCCATGGCAAAGCCGGCGGCGCAGACGAGGTAGACGACGACCACCGCAGGATGGAAATCGGAAAAAGGATTGTATCGAACGTGCATCAGGATGCCTCTTGCAAAAAACGCCCGCGCCGACCGCAGTCTGCAAGGTCGGCGCGGGCGCGTATGGTGGCGACTAGACGAGGTAGGTCCAGGTGAGGACATCGCCATCCGACACGGTTGCCACGTCGGCGGAATCCATCACCGTCTCGCCGTTGAGGTCATAGCCCCAACCGCTCGAATCGCCGAAGTCGAACGAGGCGAGCCCTCCGATCCCGTTCACGAACGAACCGTAGTCGGAGTCCTGGATGTCCAGCTCAAGGCCGGTTGCCTTGATCGCATCGAGCACGGTGGCGCCTTCGTCGAGCTCAACGGTGCCGTCATAGGTCACGCTGCCGTCGGCCGCGCTCGAGTCGACGACCACCTGCACGGCGATCTGGGCGTCGTCGGCAGCGGGCGCCGCGGCAGATCCCGTGTCAGCGACGACGGCGGCGTTGCTTGCGCCCGAGCCGCCATCACTGGCGGTGGTCTGCGTGCAGCCGCCCAGGCAGGCGACGGCAAGCGCGCAGGTCAGCGCACCGATTGCGACGGTGCGGCGCGAAAGTGCGGACAGCGTGCGAGACAGGTTTTCGAGCATGATACATGCCTTTCTCCCCAGGGCCCATACCGATGGAGAGGCGATCCGGCTCGTTCCCACACCGCGTCTCGTCGCCCGATCTACGACGATATGCTCGCGGCAGCTGAACTCACGGTTGCTGGTACAGCTGGGGTTTTTCACCCCGTTCCCCTGGGCGTTCGGCATCTCGCCTGCGCCCGTGCGTCTCCGCACCATCCATCTGGCCAAATAACAATGCGCCTCGATTGTAGGCGAGAAATCGGCGCCTGTCCCCGTTTTCCCAAAAGAAAACGGGGACAGGCGCCGATTTCATACGAGCACTCAGAGCCGAGGCCTCCCAAACAGGTCTTTGCGAAGCTTTACCCGCTGCTCCATAAACCTTTTGGTGCGCTCCGGGCGTTCGATGCCGAGATGCCGGTAGAGCACGTCCATCAGCACGTCCCATCGCTCGATGTTCTTGATCTGGGAGTGTGTGATGGTTTCAACGGCGATATCCATGCTACGCAGAGCCGTTTTGCGCGCTGAGTCGTCCCGTTGCGTCCCTTCGCTATCTTCGAGCGCGATGCCGTGGAATGCCGCTCCCTCCACCTCGCAGCACAGACTTGGTGTGTGGCTCCCCTCGTCGAACCATCCGATGTCGACGACGCAGATGGGCGATCCCCACGCCGATGCCGAAGAGGGCGATAGCTTGACACGACGATTGAGCTGAAACGGTGGAAGCCCCTCGAGCCCAAGCCTCCTGTTGATGCCCATGAGGAGAGCGGCCTGGGCCTCCAGCGGAGAGGCGGCACCCGCGATGACCATCTCGAGTGCGCGCCTGAAGGTCTTTGCCCCGTGCACCGGTCCCAGCGATTTGGAAAACTCCGCAAGCTCTTCGATGCTGCACAGCGGCGGTCGTTTCCAGAGATTGGAGATGGTGCCGTCGCGCGTTCTGCAGGGGCTCCAAGGCAAGGGGGCGCCGTGGTTGTCGGTGAACGCAAGCGGTTTCCCGTCGAGTCCGTAGAACGCCGCGAGTTGTCGCGTCGTGTCGGGCAGCCCGCATGTAGTGTCGAGCAGGCTTATGGCGCGCTGCATGCGAGACGTGCCGGGACAGGTGGCGTAGAGTCCGCAGCACTCCATCATGACCATAGCCAATTGCACGGGCGTGCAGTCGCGAGCCATATGGAGGAGCGCCACCCGCGGTGAGGTGGCGTAGAGGTTGTCGGAAATCTGCTCAAGATCATCGTCGGAGATATCATTCGACCTGGTATGCCATACGGCATAGGGCGACGCGCCGCGTGGGATTCCGTCGGTTAGCACGTGAACGGGAATCGAGACCCCTTTAAGCGAGCGGAAGATTTCGTGGCGGATCTCCAAGATGAGCTGTGGGGTATTCAAGCGTTCTCGATATGAAGGCGAAGCGCGATTCAGCGACTCCAGCACCTCGGGAGGAAATTCAAGCTCTCTGATGCACGGTGGTGTGCGTAGGAATTCAAGAGCCGATATGCCATGCAGTATCCAGTCTTTCATAGCAAATAGAGTATCATTAACACTCAATATTGTATATATGTAGAAAGTATTTTTGTCGATATATTACGAAGTAACGGATTTTGCGGGAAGCGCGCAAGAAATATTCACAGCTGATAAAGCATAATGAAAACATCGCAGGTAAACAGCTATATCGATTTGGCCGTTATGCACAACGGGCTCCGTCTTCCCGCAAAATCCGTCGCGACGTTTTTTGCGGGAAGACGATAAGGCACATGTCTCCTCACCCTTTCAACCCTTTAGCGCGCTGCAGTGCGCCGTCTGGCGATACGTCAGTTATGACCGGAGCTCTCCGGGGTAGTCTCAAGCCATACGGCTGAAATGCGGGGCGATATGCCGCCTCGCTGCTCGTCGGCGCCACGCGTGCCGAAGAAAGGATGGTCATCATGGGTGCACCTCAGACGAACAATGTGAGGAACGTCGTCTTGGTTGGCCAGGGAGGAGTAGGAAAGACCTCCCTGGCAGAATCGATGCTGCATCTTTCAGGCAAGACCACCCGTCTGGGCGGTCACGCGGGCACCAAGCCCACGCTGGATTACGACGCCGAGGAAGTAAAGCGCGGCGTCTCCATTTCCACCTCCATCGCCCCCATCGACTGGAAGGGCACGCGCATCAACGTGCTCGATGCGCCCTGCTACCCCGACTTCATCGGCGACGCGTATGCGGCCATGGCCGTCAGCGAGACGGCGCTGTTCGTGGTCGACGCCTCCGAGGGGCCGCAGCCCACGACCGTTAAGCTGTGGTACGCCGCCGAGGACCTGCGCCTGGCGCGCGCCGTCTTCATCAACCGCATCGATAAGGAAACGGCGGATTACGACGCCTGCATGGAGCAGCTGCGCGAGCGCTTCGGCATGCGCCTGGGCGCCGTCACCCTCCCGTGGGGCACGGGCGAGGCGTTCGAGGGCGTCATCGACGTCGTGCGCATGAAGGCGCGCCACTGCGAGGGCACCACGCAGACCGAGTTCGACATCCCCGAGGAGTACCTGCCCGCCGCCGAGGCCGCGCGCGAGCAGCTGTGCGAGGCCGTCGCCGAGGCCGACGACGAGCTCATGATGAAGTATCTCGACGGCGAGCTGCTTACCCAGGAAGAGGTCGAGAGCCTGCTTTCCAAGGCGATCGCCCAGCGCCTGTTCGTCCCGGTGTTCGTCGGCTCCTGCACCAAGGAGCTCGGCGTCCACTCCGTCATGGACGATATCGCCACCTACTTCCCGACGCCGACCGATTACGGCGAGATGCCGCTCATGGACGGCGACACCCTCAAGATCTCCTCTGAGGACGATCGCCCCGTGGCCTTCGTGTTCAAGACCCTGAACGATGCCCAGCAGGGCCGCATCTCCTTCCTCAAGGTTCTGACCGGCACGCTCACCCCTGGTATCGAGCTCGTGAATGCCCGCACCCGCAAGAGCGAGCGCCTGGCGCACCTGTACGTCATGTGCGGCCGCGACATGAACGAGGTCGGCAAGGCAGAGGCGGGCGACATCATCGTCACCACCAAGATCTCCGCCGATACCGGCGACACGCTGTCGGTGTCCGGCAAGATCGAGGCCGCTGCGTTCAAGTTCCCGAACAGCCAGTACCGCATCGCCATCGAGGCCGTGAACCGCAGCGAGGAAGACAAGCTCTTCACGTTCATCGACAAGGCGTGCGAGGCGGACCCGACCATGAAGATCGAGCGCGACGAGGAGACCGGCCAGACCATCATCTCCGCGGTGGGCGAGGCCCAGGTGTCCGTCCTGCTCAACCGCCTCGAGGAGCGCACCAAGGTCGAGGCGCACATCGTCCCCATCCGCATTCCGTACCGCGAGACCATCCGCCGCGTGGCGAGCGCCCAGGGCCGCCACAAGAAGCAGACCGGCGGCGCGGGCCAGTTCGGCGATTGCTACCTGCGCGTCGAGCCGCTGGCCGACGGCGACTACGAGTTCGTCGACGAGGTCGTGGGCGGCCGCATCCCGCGCGCCCTCATCCCCGCGGTCGACAAGGGCGTCCAGGAGACCATGAAGGAAGGCGTCATCGCCGGCTATCCGCTGACGGGCATCCGCGTGGCGTGCTACGACGGCTCCTATCATCCGGTCGACTCCAACGAGATGGCGTTCCGCGCCGCCGCGCGCATCGCGCTCAAGAAGGCCTGCTCCGAGGCCGACCCGGTGGTGCTCGAGCCCATGGAGAACATCACCGTGACCATCCCCGAGAGCTATGCCGGCGCCGTGATGGGCGACGTGTCCGCCAGCCGCGGCCGCGTCACCGGCATGGATACCGATGATCGCGGCAACACCGTGGTCACCGCGACCGTCCCGTACGCCGAGCTCGTCGATTACGCGACCCGCCTGCGCTCGCTGACGCGCGGCACCGGTGATTTCACCATGGAGCCCGCCGGTTACGAGCAGGTTCCCTACGACGTGCAGAAGCACCTGATCGAGTTCTACGAGGAGTCTCGCGCACAGGGTAGGTAAGTTCTGGCGCGGACAAGACGTTGACGACGAGGGGGCGGACGCATCATCCGTCCCCTCGTCTTATATCAGCCTTCCGTTGACGCGACGGGGATTGGGCGCGTGCATTCGTGCAGTTTCCTAGTATGTTGGTTGGAATATATGGCAGTGCGATGGAGAACGGTATAGTACCGTACCTAGGTGGGCATCAGATAAGGAGTCATCATTGCCTTTTGTAAATAGCGTGGTGACAAACTATTTCCGTGCTACCATCAAAACTGCTGTATTGTGGGCAGATTATGGTACGTCATCAGATCAAGGTGGGACATGACCGAGAACACGCAAGCCAGAAAGTATGACGCAAAGATCCGCAAGCGTGCGGCCCGGATTTTGGCCACCGGAGTGGGACATCGCGCCCTTGCGGTCGAGCTGGGTATTCCCGAGGCGACCGCGCGCCAGTGGGCTCGTTCGTATGCCGTGGGCGGACAGGCGGCTGTCATGAATGCCGGGTCCACGCATCGCGTGTACCCCTATGAGCTCAAGCTCTCGGTCGTTCGCGACCGTATCGAGCAGGGCATGTCCGTGCGCGAGGTCATGATCAAGCACGGGGTCCCGAGCGAGTCGTCGGTCAAGACGTGGTGCCGCCAGTATCGCGACGGCGGTCCCGAGGCGCTGGTGAACAAGCCGCGCGGCCGCAAGCCCAAGCATCCCAAGTCCTAGAAACACTGATCAATTCACCCCGCGCCGTGCGTCCCCGTGGCGGGCGTCTGGCGCGGAGTGAATTATTCAGCGTTTCGCCCGCAGGCGAATCCGCTCGCTCCCTTTTGTCGCATTTCTGCGTGCTATCATGTAGCAGATTCTTAAAGAACTGCAGGTACCTATTGGTATCTGCGAGCACAGGTGAAAGGAAGCCGCATGCTCAACGCAATCGAGATCTCTCCCGATATCTGGTGGGTCGGTGGCATCGACTGGAACGAGCGCTCGTTCCACGGATACACCACCGAGAAGGGCATCACGTACAACGCGTACCTCATCATGGATGAGAAGATCACGCTCATCGATACCGCCAAGGCAACGTTTACCGATGAGTTCCTGCAGCGCATCTCGCAGGTCGTCGACCCCTCCAAGATCGACGTCGTGATCACCAACCATGTCGAGATGGACCACTCCGGTTCGCTGCCCGCCATCCACAAGATCGCCCCCAACGCGACCATCTACGCATCCGCCGGCGCCGGCGTGAACGAGGTCCGCGCCCACTTCGGCATCGAGGCCACCCCGGTCAAGTCCGGCGAGACGCTTTCCATCGGCAAGCGCACGCTGACCTTCGTGACCACGCCCATGGTCCACTGGCCCGACAACATGGTCACCTACTCCGACGTGGACAAGATCCTGTTCTCCAACGACGCCTTCGGCCAGCACTTCGCCTCGACCAAGCGCTTCGATGACGAGAACGATCTGTGCGAGGTCTACAAGCAGGCCAAGAAGTACTACGCGAACATCGTGTGGCCCTATGGCATGCAGGCGAAGAAGGCCCTCGACGTCGTGAAGACGCTCGACCTCAACATGATCTGCCCGAGCCACGGCGTGATCTGGCGCAGCCACATCGCCGACATCCTCGACAAGTACGAGGCCTGGACCACGTACCAGATGCAGGACAAGGCCGTCGTGGTGTTCGATTCCATGTGGCACTCCACCGAGGCCATGGCGCGCGAGATCACCGATGCCTTCATCAAGGAGGGCATCCCCGCCGAGCTCATCGACGTCAAGCACATGCATGTCTCCGACATCATCCTCGAGATGTGCGATGCCAAGTACGTCGCCGTGGGCTCGCCGACCCTGAACTCCAACATGATGCCGACCGTGGCGGGCTTCCTCACCTACATGCGCGGCCTGTCGCCCAACAACAGCATGCGCATCGGCCTGGCGTTCGGCTCCTACGGTTGGGCGCCGCTCGGCCCCAAGCAGGTGTACGCCGAGCTGGAGAACGCCAAGTTCCAGCTGCCCGTGCCCGTCGTGGCTCAGCAGTGGATTCCCTCCGAGGAGAACCTGGCCGAGCTTCAGGACACCGTCTGCAAGATGATCGAGGCCGCTCAGGAGTAGGTCTTCGGCCTGTATCGCGCCCCGTCCGCTTCTGCGGGCGGGGCGCTTTTCGTTCGGGGCATGCGATGCCCTGTCGGGTTCTTGCCGCTGCTTCCCCGCGCGTCTCCTCCTGTGGACAAGATGTGGCGAAAATGTGCACCGAGTGCTACCGTTAATAGGATTGAAAAGCTTTATATGAAGAGGGGTGCTTATGGCTTTACTGGGCTTTTTGATCGCGTTTCCCCTTGTCGTGGCGATCGCGCTGATGTTTCTGCGCACCGACACGGTTCGCGATCCGCTCGTGATCGGCTCCGCGGTGATCATCGGCATCGCAAGCATCATCACCGCTGTCACCTTCATGGGAAACCCGACCACCTTCGCGTTTTCCAGCGACACGTCGCTTATCGGTAATTACCTGGCGACGGCGACGGACCTGTTTTTGTGCGGATTCGTGTTCGTGTTCGCGGTTCGCTCGCGCAACGCCATCGCGCTGGTGCTCGCGACCGTCCAGCTCGTCATCTCCGTCTGGTGCGGCTCCATGGCCATCCACCCCGAAGACGCCATGCCCGAGCCCATGTACATCGACACCCTATCGGTGATCATGGTCCTCATCGTCGGCCTGGTCGGCAGTGCGATCTGCGTCTACGCGCTGGGCTACATGAAGGACTTCCAGCATCATGAGGAGGAGGCGGCCAAGCGCTTGGGCACCCCCGTGTCCGATCGCCGCCACCAGTTCATCGCCCTGATGTTCCTGTTCCTGTCCGCGATGTTCATCATCGTGACGTCCGATAACATGGACTGGCTGGTCGCCGGCTGGGAGATCACGACGGTGTGCTCCTTCCTCATGATCGGGTTCACGCAAACCGACGAGGCCAAGAAGAGCGCCCTGCTTCAGATCAACCTCAACATGGTCGGCGGCATCGCGTTCCATATCGCGCTCGTGATCATGCACGTGGTCCATATCCCGCTGTCCATCAACGGCCTTATCGAGTTCGCGGCGGGCGAGCAGCCCGACCTGATGATCCTGCCGCTCATGCTCCTCTCGGTCGCCGGCCTCACCAAGGCCGCCCAGATGCCGTTCCACAAGTGGCTGCTCGGCGCCATGGTCGCGCCGACCCCCACGAGCGCGCTTCTGCATTCGTCCACCATGGTCAAGGCGGGCGTCTTCCTGCTCGTGAAGCTCGCCCCGCTCTACCTGATCTATCCGGCCGCGTCGGCCATGGTCGTCGGCATCGGCGGCATCACGTTCGTGCTCTGCTCGTTTCTGGCGATCTCCCAGAGCAACGCCAAGCGCGTGCTCGCCTACTCCACGATCGCCAACCTCGGCCTGATCTCCGCCTGCGCGGGCGTGGGCACCGCCGAGGCCGTGTGGGCCGCCATCTTCCTGATTATCTTCCACACGGTGTCCAAGTCCGTGCTGTTCCTGTGCGTCGGCACGGTCGAGCACCGTATCGGCAGCCGCAACATCGAGGACATGGACGGCCTGTTCAGCCGCCTGCCGCATCTGACCCGCTTCATGATGCTCGGCATCATGGGCATGTTCGTGGCCCCCTTCGGCATGCTCATCTCCAAGTGGGCGACGCTCGTGTCGTTTGCCGAGACGGGCAACGTCATCTTCTTGATCCTGCTCGCGTTCGGCTCCGCCGCGACGTTCTTCTTCTGGGCCAAGTGGCTCGGCAAGCTCGCCGGCGTGTCCCAGAAGGCCGAGAACGTCGAGGGCGGCGTCCATGCGACCGAGTGGGCGGCCATCGGGTTCATCTCCGCGCTGCTCGTCATGTGCTGTGTGCTGCTGCCGGTCATCTCCCAGTACGTGATCGGGCCCTATCTCGAGTTCACCTACAACAAGGTCCCGCGCCTCATCGATATCGACAACATGCTCATCATGGTCGCTATCGTCCTGTTTATCGCCATCGTGCTGCTGACCCCGTGGGGTCGCTCCTCGAAGGCCCGTCAGCACGTGTATCTGTCCGGCACGTGCATCGACGCCGATTCGCGCACCTACCTGGGATCGATGGGCCGCACGATGCGCTCGACCAAGCGCAACTGGTATCTGAACGACATCTTCCCCGAGGGCGTCCTCACGAACGTCGGCCTGATCGTCTGCACGTCGGTGCTGCTCATGGCGTTCGCCGCCTGCTTCATCTTCAATCCCGGCCTGCTCTCCGGCGGCGCGTTCCTCGTCGAGCGCGAGGTGCTGCTGGTCGGTCCCGGCCTTGTGGGCATCCTCGTCGGCGTGGTCGTCTTCGGCGTCTGCGCGCCCATCGTCGGTTGCCTGCTCGACGGTCTTGACCGCAAGGTCAGCGCGCGCATGCAGGGGCGTGTGGGACCGAAGCTGCTGCAGCCCTACTACGACGTGCGCAAGCTGCTGTCCAAGGAGCAGACGAGCGTCAACGCCATCGACGAGGCGTACGTCACCTGCGCGCTCGTCTTCTGCATCCTCGCCGGCGGCATGTTCATCTCCGGTTCCAACCTGCTGATGTGCGTCTTCTTGGTCACGCTTGCCACCCTGTTCGTGATCATCGCCGCGTACTCCTCGCGCTCCCCGTGGGCCGACGCCGGCGCCGATCGCGAGTGCCTGCAGGTCATGTCCTATGAGCCCATGCTGCTGATCATGACGGTCGGCTTCTTCACGGCGACCCAGTCGTTCGACATCGCGCGCCTGTTTCAGATCGATGCACCGATCGTCACCACCCTCATCCCCATCTTCGTGGGCCTGCTGTTCATCCTGACCATCAAGCTGCGCAAGAGCCCGTTCGACCTGTCCTACAGCCACCATGCGCACCAGGAGCTGCTCAAGGGCATCACGACCGAGATGACCGGCCGCACGCTCGCCAAGATCGAGATCATGCACTGGTGCGAGAGCGTCCTGTTCCTCATGTGGGTGGGCATGTTCTTCATCTGGGATTCGCCCATCTCCATCGTGGTCGCTCTCGCCGTCGTCGCGATCACGTGGTTTTTCGAGGTCGCCATCGACAACAACTTCGCGCGCACCAAGTGGCAGAACTGCCTGAAGCTCGCGTGGCTCGTCGCGCTGGTGATGGGCGTCGTCAACCTGTTCTACGTGCTCGTCACCCCGTTCATCTAAGGAGCAAGTGATATGGGATATAACTCCAAATCGCCGTGGCTCATCCATTACGACGGATCGAGCTGCAACGGCTGCGATATCGAGGTGCTCGACTCGCTCATGCCGCTCTACGACATCGAGCGCTTCGGCATCATCAACACGGGAAACCCCAAGCACGCCGACATCTTCTTGGTGACCGGCTCCATCAACGCGCAGAACATCCGCGTCGTGCGCCATATCTACAGCCAGATGCTGGAGCCCAAGGTCGTCGTCGCATGCGGCATCTGTGCGTGCACCGGCGGCGTGTTCCGCGACGCCTACAACGTCATCGGCGGCGTGGACAAGGCCATTCCGGTCGATGTGTACGCGCCGGGCTGCGCGGTGCGCCCCGAGACGATCATCGATGCGGTGCTCAAGGGCGTTGAGATCCTTGACGAGAAGGCGCGCCGTCTGGAGGCGGGCGAGGTCCTGCGCGATCCCGACGACCTGTTGGACGACGAGGCGGTCAATGCGCGTCTTGCTGCCATGAAGGCGAGGGAAGAGTAGATGTACACCACCGAGTTCGTCGATATCGACCTGTGCGATCTCCTGACGCGCATCCAGAGCCTCAAGCACCAGGGCATGCGGTTCGTCCAGCTGTGCGCCGAGCTTCCCGAGGGCGGCATCGATCTGGTCTACACGTTCTACGACGAGACGTGCGACAACGCCCTCAACCTGTGCGTGCGCGTGCCCGAGGGGGCCGAGGTCCCCTCGATTCAGGATCTGTACTTCGCCGCGTTTTCATATGAGAACGAGGCTCATGACCTGTTCGGCGTGCAGTTCATCAACATGAAGCTTGATTTCGGCGGCCACTTCTTCGAGCTTGCCGAGAAGGCGCCCATGACCGTGATCACGCCCGAGATGAAGGCGGAGCGCGAGAAGGCGGCCAAGCTGCGCGCCGCGAAGGCCGCCAAGGAGGCCAAGGCAGCCCGCGAGGCCGCCGAGGCCAAGAGCGCCGAGCGCGCGCTGACCGAGGATCGCGCCACTGCCGACGCCGCTGCCGTGGCGGCCGTCGACGATCTGGGACCCAAGGCCGCCAAGCCCACGCCCGAGGAGCGTGCGGCGAAGATGGAGGAGAAGCTCGCGAACATGGATCCCGAGAAGGCGGCCAAGATTCGCGCCGCGCTTGCCGCGCGTACCCAGAAGGCTGGTGAGTAGTGCATGGCAACCCGTACCGTCATCCCGTTCGGCCCGCAGCATCCGGTGCTGCCTGAGCCGGTTCATCTTGACCTGGTCGTCGAGGACGAGCACGTCGTCGAGGCCATCCCGCAGATCGGTTTTGTCCACCGCGGCCTGGAGAAGCTCGTTCAGAAGCGCGACTACAACCAGTTCGTGTACGTCGCCGAGCGCGTCTGCGGCATCTGCAGCTTTGGCCACGGCTACGGTTACGCCGCCGCGACCGAGAAGCTGCTCGGCATCGAGGTGCCCCGCCGCGTCGACTACCTGCGCGCCATTCTCGAGGAGCTGTCCCGCATCCATTCGCATCTGCTGTGGCTCGGCCTGCTTGCCGACGGCTTTGGATTCGAGAGCCTGTTCAACCACTGCTGGCGCCTGCGCGAGACCATCCTCGACATCTTCCAGGAGACCTGCGGCGGCCGCATCATCCTGTCCATCTGCATCGTGGGCGGCATGGCTCACGACATCGAGGACAGCATGCTGCGCGACGTATGCGACAAGCTCGAGAGCCTGCGCCATGACTACAAGATCATCGTCGACACCATGCTGAACGACTCCTCGGTGCGCAGCCGTCTGTGCGGCGTGGGCTACATCTCGTTCGAGGACGCTCTCGAGCTGTCGATGGTCGGTCCGTTCGCCAAGGGCTCCGGCGTGGAGCACGATATGCGCACGACGGGGTTCGGCGCCTACGGCGACCTTGAGCACTTCGAGCCCATCATCTCCAACGAGTGCGATTGCTACGCCCGCTGCAAGGTGCGTTGCGAGGAGGTCTTCCAGTCCATCGATATCGTCAAGGAGCTGGTTGCCAAGATTCCGCACGACGGCATCGGCGGCAAGCCCGGACCCAAGGTGGTGCCTCCCGAGGGACGCGCGCACGTGCTGATCGAGCAGCCGCGCGGCGAGGCGTTCTACTATGTGCGCGGCAACGGTACGAAGTACCTCGACCGCTTCCGCCTGCGCACGCCGACCTCACAGAACCTGGCCGGCATGGTGCGCGCGCTGCAGGGCGTCGACTTGGCCGACGTGCCCATGATCATCCTGACCATCGACCCGTGCATCAGCTGCACGGAAAGGTAGGGCCGTATGGGATCATTCAATCTCGCTAAGATGACGCTGCGCTCCCTGGTGAGCAAGCCCGCAACGGTGCGCTACCCGTATGAGAAGCGCGATCTGGAGCGCCTGTTCCCCCAGATGCGCGGACATGTGGTCAACGATATCGACGTCTGCATCCTGTGCGGCATGTGCCAGCGCGCCTGCCCGGTCGGAGCGATCACGGTCGATCGCAAGGCGGGCGATTGGACCATCGACCCGTATCGCTGCGTCCAGTGCGCCTCATGCACGCACGAGTGTCCCAAGAACTGTCTGTCGATGGATGTTCACTGCACGGAGCCCGCGACGGAGCTCTCCGTCTTCACGATGCACAAGGACATGCCCGCCAAGCCTGCCGCCGGCGCCAAGGCGGCAGGTGGCGCTGCTGCCAAGCCCAAGCGCGAGCTGACGCCTGAGCAGCAGGCGCGCGTCGAGGCTGCGCGCAAGGCCGCTGCGGCAAAGAAGGCCGCCAAGGCCGCGCAGGAGGCCTCCGAGTAAGCCTGGGATTCTGCAAGCTGTCACATGACGAGGGTCTTGCCGTGCGGGCGGGGCCCTCGTCGTTTTTTGTCTCTCCTTCGGAACGCGTGAAGGGACCGCTGTATCCGCCCACGTGCAGAACCGCACCCCGATAAAAGGTTTTACCAAGACGCGAGGGCACCCCGTTTTGAATTTGGTATCAATCTGACGGTAAAAAGGGCCACTTGTGGGCGGATCGAGGGCACCTCTCCGGGTCTCCGGAATAGGCCGAGCAAAGAAACCGCAGGTCACAAGCTTGTCAAGTATGGCCGTTTTCCATCCGTACTTCCCGAGTTGATACCAAATTCGTCTTCAAGATGTACCAACCCCCTCGCTCCTGCAGTTTTGCGGTGCGGTTTTTCCACCGTGCGCATACGGGCCCTGGAATCCGCCAGCGGCGCCTTGCCGGTCGCACTGCGGGCGGCCCGAATCGGGGCACGCCGTGCGCCCTTGGAGTACACTTGGTGTCTATGACCGAATCTGAACGCAGACATCAGGGAGTGCGCATGCCCGCCGCCATCCAGCAAACGTATCCGCTCGAGCACTATCTTTCGATCCTTGCGCAGGACGGCAATCTGTTGCAGGCTCCTGAGGTCGCAGGCGAGCTCGAGATCCGTTGCGCGACGGATGATTCACGCGAGGCGGTTCCGGGGACGCTCTTTGTCTGCAAGGGCGCGGCGTTCAAGCGCGAGTACCTTATCGATGCCTGCGGCGCCGGCGCCGTCGCCTACGTCTCTACCGTCGATTACGGCGTGGATGCCCCCTGCGTGCTTGTGCGCGACATCCGTCGCGCCCTCGGCCTCCTTGCGGACGCCGCCTATGATCATCCGTCCGCACGGACCCAGGTCTGCGCGTTCACGGGCACCAAGGGCAAGACGACCTGCGTGTACTATCTGCGCAGCATCCTCGCTGAACATGCTCGACGCAACGGCGCCGTAGCGCCCGCCTTCCTGACCGGCGTCGAGTTCGATGACGGAGCGGAGCGAGGCGAGAGCCTGCTGACGACGCCCGAGCCGTTTACCCTGGAGCGCCGCATCGCCAATGCGGCAGCGTCCGGATGCCAGCAGATCGTGATGGAGGCGTCGAGCCAGGCGCTCAAGTTCCATCGCACGCTGGGCATCGAGTTTGCCGTGGGCGCGTTCACCAACTTCGGTGAAGACCATATCTCGCCGATCGAGCACCCGACGCTCGAGGACTATTTTGCCAGCAAGCTGATGCTGTTCCACAACTGCCGCGTCGCGGTGGTCAATCTGGACATGGATGTGGCGGACCGCGTGCTCGAGGCCGCGCGCTCCTGCGGGCGCGTGCTCACCTACTCGCTCTCCGACGTGCGGGCGGACATCCATGCGCTCGGTGCCGTGCGCGGCGATTCGGGCTTGCGCGCTCGCGTGCAGACGCCTGCGGGCGTGCTGACCATCGACCTTCCGACGCCCGCTACGTTCAACCTGTCGAACGCGCTGGCGGCGATCGCCTGCGCGGTGGCGCTCGGCGTCGAGGGAGCGTCGATCGAGCGAGGCCTCAAGGCGGTGCGCGTCCCCGGCCGCATGGAGATGCATCGCTCCGACGACGGCCGTATCGTCGGCGTCGTCGACTATGCGCACAACGGCATGAGTCTGGAAATGCTGCTGCGCGAGCTGCGTCAGACCTATCCGGAGCGCGAGATCGCCGTGGTCTTTGGATCGACGGGCGGCAAGGGCGTCGATCGTCGCGAGACGATGGGGGAGGCGGCCGGCAAGTTCGCCGATCGCATCGTGATCACCGAGGACGACCCCGGTCCCGAGAATCCGGCTGACATCTGCGACGCCATCGCGCGTGCGGTCGCCGCCCAGGGCAACGAGAATTGGAAGATCGTGCTCGACCGCGTCGAGGCGATTCGCACGATCGTGCGCGAGACGTCCGGTCCCGCCGTGATCGTCGTGGCGGGCAAGGGCGACGACGCCTTCATGTTGCGCAACGGCGTGCGCGAGCCCTATGAGCCCGATAACGTTCAGCTCGACAGAGCGCTCGGTATCCGTCGGGGAAGCGCCGAGTAACTCGCGCGCGCTGCCGAAAGACGGGTTCTCGCCCTCCATGCGCATAACGATGCCCGCATGGGCTCCTGCTCAGCCGCGCCAGAACGCGATGGCGATCTGCGTGCGATTTTTGAGCCGCAGCTTGGAGAGGATTGAGCTGATGTGGTTGCGGACGGTGCCCTCGCCCATATAGGCCGCCGCCGCGATCTCTCGGTTGTCCAGCCCTTCGGCTATGAGGCGGGCGACCTCGTATTCACGGTCGGTGAGGCAGGCGAAGGCCGCGGGTCGCCTTTCGGGTTCGTCCGCGCCCGCTGCCCGGGATGCCGTATCCGTCGTATCTGCATGCCGAAGCGCGTCGTCCAGGCGGGTTTCGAGGCCCCGTGCCCGGTCAAGGAGGGCTCGGGCGTGCGTGGTCAGGTCGTCGCGCGTGCGGTTGAGGGTCGCCTGCCGGGCGAGCATGCGGCTCGTGCGCGCCGAGAGCGCCGCGGCGAGTCCGCTGAGGGCCGCCGTGGCGCACAGGGTGAGCAGCTCGGGCCGCCAGAGGACGGCCGATATGCACAGCGAGGCGACCGGCGCAATCCATGAGGCGCGCATCCGGTCGCTGCGGTGCAGGTCGCGTACGGTGTCGTAGAGCGCCAGGGGAATGAAACCTGCTCCCGCGGGCGTGGACAAAGCGCATATGCAGTAGCAGATGGGCATCGCTGCGCGAATTCGCTCGGGGAGCGCATCGGACAGCGCGGCGCTGCAGATGGCGAGCAGCGTCATGATGACGCCAGCGGTGCCCAGGCCCCCGGGAAGGAGGGGCAGAAGGCAGGCTGCGCACCCGCAGAAGACCAGAAGCTTGTCGATCGTGCGTTCCATGTTCCTATCATAGCAAGGGAGGTTCCTCCTTCTGCCTGAAGAAGGCGGCTGCGATGGCGGATCGGCCTCATGCCCGTGTTGCGCGGCGGGCGCCCGGGGGTTCAAGCTGCGTTCGCCTCCCTTTGTCCATCGGTGCGCAAGCGTGCACAACAAATGCTATCTACCTGCGAAAATAGAGACCATGACAAATGTCACTGGCGCTCGACGCGGTGCTCGAGCACACTGGACGCAGCATGGTTTCCAAAATGATCGGCCGCGCGGCACCCGCCTGCCCGAGGTGCCGATGCAGGCGGGTTCGGCGTCGTGCCGGATCGAGGACCGGATGGGAGGCATCCATGGATATCGTCGCGGTGGACGGACTGGTCAAGCGCTATGGCGAGCTGCTCGCACTCGACCACTTCGATCTCCATATCGCCGAGGGGGAGATATTCGGACTGCTGGGGCCCAACGGCAGCGGCAAGACCACGGCCATCAACTGCATGCTCCAGCTGCTCACATACGATCGGGGCTCGATCCGCCTGTTCGGCGAGGATATGGCGCCGGCGCGCTATGACCTCAAGAGGAGGATCGGCATCGTGCCCCAGCAGGTGGCGGTGCTCGAAGAGCTGTCGGTCCGCGAGAACATCGATTTCTTCTGCTCGCTGTACGTATCGGACCGCGCGCGCCGCCGCGCGTTGGTTGATGAGGCCATCGACTTCGTGGGCCTCGCCGAGTTCGCGGGGTTCCGCCCCAAGAAGCTCTCCGGAGGCCTGCTGCGCCGCCTCAACATCGCGTGCGGCATTGCGCACAAGCCCGAGCTCATCTTTTTCGACGAGCCCACCGTGGCGGTCGATCCGCAGAGCCGCAACGCCATTCTCGCGGGCATCAAGGGGCTTCGCGACGAGGGCGCGACCGTGGTCTATACAAGCCATTACATGGAGGAGGTCGAGCAGATCTGCTCGCGCATCATGATCATGGATGGGGGCCGCGTGCTGGCGCAGGGCACCAACGAGGAGCTCAAGCGCATGGTGTCCACGGGCGAGAAGATCGTGATCGAGGTCCCCTCGGTGTCCGATGCCGTATTGCGGCGCCTTCGCGCGCTGCCCCACGTGCTGGAGGCGGGCCATGCCGACCAGACGCTCACCGTGCGCTGCGAGGCGAGCCCGCACAACCTCACCGACGTGCTCGGGGTGCTGGGAGCGGCCCGTGTGCAGTTGGGGCGCGTGTACGCCGAGCCTCCGACCTTAAACGATGTGTTTCTCGAGCTTACCGGCCGCGAGCTGCGCGATTAGGGGGCCATCATGCGAAGTACCTTCAAAGCGACCGTGATCATGCTGCTGAGGACGCCCAGCGCGCTCGTGTGGGCCCTCGCGTTTCCCGTGCTGATGGCGACGCTGTTCATGTTCATGTTCTCAAGTATGCGCAACGACGGATCGGTGGACGCCGTGCCGGTTGCGGTGGTGGCCGATGCCACCTGGGATGATTCGATGTTCGCGGAGGCGGTCAGCGCTCTAGCCGATGAGGGCGGCGACGTCTCCGGGGACGACTCCGGTGCCGCCCTGCTCGCCGTCACCGAGGTCGAAACCCTCGCAGAGGCCCGCGATCTACTGGATACTGGCGAGGTCGACGGCGTGTTTCGCGTCGATGATGCGGGGGAGGTCCAGCTTACCGTGGCACCTGAGTATTCTTCGGCGCACCAGGGAGATCGGGGGCGAAGCTACGGAATCAACCGTTCGATATTGGAAACCGTGGCGAGCTCCTATATCCAGTCCGAGGCGCTGTTGGAGGACCTCGTCGCACGCGACCCTTCCGCCCTGTCCGACCCGCAGGTCGTCGAGCGCGCGTTGTCGCTCGCGGCCGACACCGAGCACATCTCGCTGACGCGCGGCACGCCTGACGAGACCGTGCGCTACTACTATGCCCTTATGGGCATGGCCACCATGTTCGTGGCCCAGCTCTCCATGATCGCCGTGAGCAACATCAGGCCCACGGCCTCCGCCGTGGCGGCGCGCCGCTGCATCGCCGGCACGAGCCGCATCCGGCAGCTTGCGGGCGCCCTGCTGGGCTCGTGGGCGCTGTCGGCGATCTTCCTGTCCGTGGCGTTCGCCTTCATCCGCTTCGTTGTCGGTATCGATTTCGAGGGACGCGAGGGGCTGTGCCTTTTGGCCTTGGCTGCCGGAGCCTGCATGGCCACGGGGTTGGGGGCGCTTGTCGGATCGCTGCCGCTCAAGGGGTCGGCAACGTCGGGATCGGGTATCCTGACGGGTCTCACCTGCGTGCTGTCCATCTTTGCGGGCCTGTACGGCGAACCCACCATGAAGCTGGCGGACAGCATCGCGCGCGCCGTGCCCGTCTCGGCGTGGATCAATCCCACCAAGCTCGTATGCGACCTGTTCTACAGCCTGTATTTCTACGAGTCCCTGGTGCCGTTCGCCGCCCGCCTGCTCGCCTGCGTCGCATGGGGCGCGGTGCTCTTCGCGTGCGCGGCCCCGCTGTTCAGGAGGCATCGCTATGCGCATCTTTAGGACCGCTCTCGCCATCGCGTTCAAGCACCCCATCTATCTGGGCGTGTACGTGCTATTTCTGTCCCTCATCGGATCGTTTGTCACCGGCGGTGCCGCCTACGTCGAGGAGGATATCCAAACATATGAACCCGCGCGGGCGAGCTTGGCCGTGATCGATCGCGACGATTCCGACCTGTCGGAAGCCCTGGAGGGCTATCTCTCCCGCATACACGATGTGGCTGACGTCCCCGACGAGGAGTTCGCGCTGCAGGATGCGCTGGCGACCAATCAGGTCGATGCGGTCATCATCGTGACCCAGGGGTTCGAGGACGATTGCCTGTCTGCCGCGCGCAGCGACGGCGAGCTGCCGCGTCTGCAGGTCGCGTACGGCGGCTACACGCAGGCGTCGGCGTTTGCCGAGCAGCAGGCCGCCCGCTGGGTCTCGCTTGCAGGCGCCGAGGCGGCGTTGGAGCCCGAGGCGAGCGCCGCCGAGGTCGCCGCCGCCGTCGATGCCGCGGCGGGTCGCCGTGCTGACGTGGAGGTCGAGGCCGCCGAGGTCGCCACGAGCTCCGCGTATCCGCTGCAGACATATTTGAGCTTCAGCACCTATACGCTCATGTGCTCGGTGGTGGTCTGCGTGGGCCTCGTGCTCTCCAAGATGACGGAGCCCGACGTTCGCCGCCGTATGCTCGCATCGCCTTTGCGTCCCCGCAGGCTCGGTTTGCACATGCTGCTCGGCTGCCTTGTGATCACGGTGGGCGTGTGGGCGGCTACGAGCGCGGTGGGGGTCGTGTCGAGCGGCATCGGCACGCTCGTCGCCGCACCGGCCCAGGTGATGCTGGCGCTCGTCGCCATGCTCGTGTTCGCCCTCGTGCCGCTGTCCGTCGCCTTCATGCTCGCCATGCTGGGCGTGGGCGAGGAAGGGCTCAACGCGCTCGGCAATATCGGCGGCCTGATCATGTCCTTTCTGGGCGGTGCATGGGTGCCCATTGCGTTGCTGGGTGACGCCGTGCAGACTGCGGCTCGGTTCTCACCGGCTTTCTGGACCAACGAGGCCGTCGCTTCGCTGCTCTCGGCTCCGCAGCTCACGGCCGATGTGCTCGCCGAGGCCGGTTGCGGCATGGGCATCACGGCGCTGTTCGCCGTGGCCTTTGCGGCCATCGGGCTCGCTGCCGCTCGCTCCCGTCCTGTTCAGTAGGGCTGGCGCGGCCGTGCCGGTTCGCACCGCATGGGCGTTTGGTACAATGCGCTCGCGCCAGTAATCCATACGACACAGAGGGGATCTTATGGATACCATCACCGAACCGTCCAAGGTATATTTCTGCGATCTTCGCAGCCATGGCCGCGAGAGCCAGGTCGATAAGCTCAAGCGCCTGATTCGCCGCGCCGGCATCGATCAGATCGACTTCGAGAACAAGTTCGTCGCCATCAAGATTCATTTCGGCGAGCTGGGCAACCTGAGCTTTTTGCGTCCCAACTACGCCCGCGCCGTCGCCGACGTGGTCAAGGAGCTCGGCGGCAAGCCCTTCCTGACCGACTGCAACACGCTGTACGTGGGCAGCCGTAAAAACGCGCTCGAGCACATCGATTGCGCCTACCAGAACGGATTCACCCCGTATGCCACCGGTTGCCATGTGATCATCGCCGACGGTCTCAAAGGCACCGATGAGGCGCTCGTGCCGGTGAAGAACGGCGAGTACGTCAAGGAGGCCAAGATCGGCCGCGCGCTGATGGACGCCGACATCGTGATCAGCCTCACGCATTTCAAGGGCCATGAGCAGGCCGGCTTCGGTGGCGCCATGAAGAACCTGGGTATGGGCGGCGGCAGCCGCGCCGGCAAGATGGAGCAGCACGCGTCGGGCAAGCCCAGCGTCCATACGGAAGGTTGCATCGGGTGCCGTGCCTGCGAGCGCATCTGCGCCCACGGCGCCATCACGTTCGAGGAGACGCGCGAGCGCGAGCTCAAGAGCGGCAAGGTCGTGACGGTTCCGGTGGCGCACATCGATCACGATCGCTGCGTGGGCTGCGGCCGCTGCATCGGCGCCTGCAACCAGGATGCCATCGAGCCGGATTACGACCAGGCCGTGGATGTGCTGAACTGCAAGATCGCCGAGTACACGCAGGCCGTCGTGCAGGATCGCCCCAACTTCCATATCTCGCTCGCCATCGATATCAGCCCCAACTGCGACTGCCATGCCGAGAACGACACGCCCATCGTGCCCGATCTGGGCATGTTCGCGAGCTTCGACCCGGTCGCCATCGACCAGGCCTGCATCGACATGGCGCTGGCCGCGCCGGCGCTGCCGAACACCGAGCTCACCGACATGCGCGACAAGCTCGAGGCCGAGGGCGGCATCCCCGAGCGCTGCGAGCACGACCACTTCAACATGACCCATCCCGACACCAACTGGCGCTCCTGCATCGAGCACGCCGAGAAGATCGGTCTGGGTACGAGCCGCTATGAGCTCATCACGATGAAGTAGCGACAAGCAGTCGATTGGGCTGCCCGCCCCAGGATTGTCCTGGGGCGGGCGGCGTTTTGGGTCGTTTGGGGACGGGTTCATCTTCGTCGACGACATGTCGTCGACGAAGATGAACCCGTCCCCAAACGACCCAAAACGTTGCTACTTGTACGACACCCTGCTCGTTTGCTATAGTTTTGAGCGGTCTATATTTGGAGGATTGCTCAGCAACATGTCCGCATCAGGCGACAGTTCCACATCGCGAAGTACCACGGTGCCGGGCGGCTCGTCCGCGCCGGTGCCCGAATCCGATGATCCCTCACCTGTTCAGGTGGTAACCGACGTGCGCGACGACGCCGTCGAGGATGTATGCGCCACCTGCCCCAAACGGCGACGCTCCTGCCCCAAATACCCTTGCAAGCAGGACCGTGGGCGCAATCCCAAAGAACCGCCGCACTACACGGTCGGCGAAGAAATCGCGAACTCCATCACGCACGGCATCGGCGTCCTGCTCGGCATCGCCGGCCTCGTGCTCCTCATCGTGAAGGCCGCTCTCGGCGGCGCGGCGCCTGCGCATATGGCCTCGGCCATCGTGTTCGGCGTCTCGATCATCCTCGAGTACCTTGCGTCGACGCTGTACCACGCCATCCAGGTGCCCGCGGCGAAGCGCATCTTCCGCACTATCGACCACAGCTGCATCTACCTGCTTATCGCGGGCTCCTATACCCCGTTTCTCCTCATCACGCTCGAGCCGTACGGCGGCATCGTCATGTTCGTGGTCATCTGGGCGCTCGCCTTCGCGGGCATCTCCTTCGAGATCGTCGGACGTCAACGCCAGCCGCGCTGGGTGACGATCATCATCTACCTCGTCATGGGCTGGCTCGTGGTGTTCCGTCTGCCCCAGCTCGTGGCGGCGCTCGATCCGCTCGCGCTCGCGCTCCTTGTCGTCGGCGGCCTGTGCTACACCATCGGCACCATCTTCTACCTCATGAAGAGCATTCGCTACATGCACAGCGTCTGGCACCTGTGGGTGCTTGCCGGCAGTATCTTCGTCTTCATGGTGGTGATCCTTTTCGTGATCTGATAGTTCGGGCGCCCTCGCGCCACCCGTACCGTCATCCGCGCAGGCGGATCGCCACGTTTCCACTCGACCTCGGAGGTTCGATCATTACGCTATGGGCATAGCAATTTCCATCATCGCAACGCTTCTTCTGACGCTTCTGAACGGCTATTTCTCCATGTCGGAGATGGCGCTCACCACGGCAAAGCGCGCCAGCCTCGAGCACGACGCCGAGGAGGGCGACAGGCGCGCCGCCAAGGCGCTCGAGCTCTCGACGGATTCCACCGACTTTCTCGCGACCATCCAGGTCGCCATCACGCTCGTCGGTTTCTTCTCCGCGACCGTGTCGTCCAACACGCTGTCCGATCCGCTGGCGACCTGGCTCGAGTCGTTCGGCCTGAGCCCGCTCACGACAATCGCCCCGGTCATCTCGCCCATCATCATCACGCTGGTCGTGTCGTATCTGTCCATCGTGATCGGCGAGCTCGTCCCCAAGCGCATCGGCCTCGCGGACGCCGAGGGCATGGCGAAGTCCGTCGCCGGCCCCATCTCCACCTTCCGCAACCTGGCCAAGCCGCTCGTGTGGCTAACCCAGGCCTCCGCCAACGGCCTGTCCAAGCTGCTGGGCATCAAGAGCGCCGATGATCGCCAGAACGTCTCCGAGGAGGAGATCAAGTACATGATCAGCGAGCAGGACACGCTGCTCGATGAGGAGAAGCGCATCATCCACGAGGTCTTCGACCTGGGCGATGCCGTGGCGCGCGAGGTCATGGTGCCGCGCGTCGACGTCACCATGTGCGAAGAGGACGACAACATCATGTCCGTCCTCACCGTCATGCGCGAGACCGGTTTCTCCCGCATTCCCATCTATCGCGAGGACCAGGACTGCATCGTGGGCATCGCCCACATCAAGGATCTGATCCGCCCCGCCCTCGAGGGCCTGTCGGACTCCCCGGTGAGCGACTACGTGCGCGATGCCACCTTCGTTCCGGACACCAAGGACATCCTGCCGCTGCTGTCCGAGATGCAGACGGCGCATGAACAGATGGTTGTGGTGGTGGACGAGTACGGCGGAACGGCCGGCGTCATCACGATCGAGGACATCGTCGAGGAATTCGTGGGTGAGATCGAGGACGAGTTCGACCCCGACAACAAGTACCTCACCCGCCTGTCGCGCCGCGAGTGGCTGGTCGACGGACGTTTTTCGTGCGATGATGCTGCCGAGCTCGGTTGGCCCATCGAGGAAAGCGACGATTACGAGACCCTTGCCGGCTGGATCTTGGATCTGTGCGATTCGGTGCCCGATATCGGCGCCGTCTTCGAGCAGGACGGGTACAAGTTCAAGGTGCAGTCCATGCGCGGGCAGCGCATCTCGCTCATCCGCGTGACCGGTCCCGACCCCGACGCAGAGCCCAAGCCTGCGGACGAGGCCGAAGACGGGCATAATGATAAGTAACGGTTCGCGGCTTGCCGCGGGCGTAGCGAAAGACGAAAAGGCGGAAACGTTCATGGCACAGCTGTTCAACATCCTGAAGATCACGGTGGGCGTCGACAAGCTCTGCGCCCGCGTGCTGGTCAACCCCGGCATGCCTCTCAAGACCTCGGAGGATATCGAGGCGACGGCGCGCGTCTACTATCTGGCGCCGGCCATCGCCAAGCATCTGTGCCTGGGCGACACCGGCCGTGAATTCCAGGAGTGCATGGGCGATACCGAGCTCGCGCACCTGCTTGAGCATCTGACGGTCGAGATCATGAACGAGACCGGCCTGGGCGGCAACGTGTCGTGCGGGCGCACCCGTGCGGTCCCCGGTGACGAGCGCCTGTTCGACGTCGAGCTTTCATGCCCCGATGACGCGTTGACCGTCGGCGCGCTTTCCTCTGCATCCTTCATGATGGACTGGGCGTTCCTGCACGCCTCGGCGCCGGCGCCCGATTTTCCCGGCACCGTCGCCGCCCTGCGCAGCCTGGTGCTCAATCTGCGCGGCGAGGGGGAGCAGGCCGCCGACGCCGCCGAGGACGTGGAAGCGGAGGGCACTGATTCCGAGGGTAGCCCCGAACCCGTCTCGGCGACTGAGGCCCAGGCTCCGGTTCAGCCGGAGGCCGCCGTACCCCGCCAGGATGCCCCGCGTCGCGCCATCGACACCGAGGGCCTGCGCATGCGGGCCAAGATGGCAGGTCATGCGCCTGCCAAGCGCGTTGCCGACGTGTTCCGCCCGATGTTCGGCGGCGCGGCGTCCAACCGCCGTTCCGAGTAAAACCGACCGCAAACGGCGCCGGGCGGCCCATCGATACGGGCCACCCGGCGCCGTTTGGGTCTATGCGATGCCCCGAGTGGGTACACGCAGGTATAATGAAGACTCCATCGACAACGTTCACTCTATACGGGAGGAGCAACATGGGTAAGGGATTCAGTTTTGTCGCAGGCGCGGTCTTGGGTACCGCCGCTGGTGTGGTCGCCGGCATCCTGGTGGCTCCTCGCTCGGGCGCCGAGACGCGCGCCATGGCCGCCGACATGGCCAACGACGCATGGGACAGCGCACGCGACATGTATGAGCAGGGCGTCGATACGGCCCGTGCCGCCGCAACCGATTTCGGCCCCATGGTGGACGCCAAGACCGATGAGCTTCGCGCCAAGGTCGATTTGGCCCGCGAGCGCATGGATCAGCTCCGCGAGCAGCTCAACGACGCCATCGCCGGGGGCAACGTGACGCCCGCCGCCGACGTCGTCGTCGAGTCCGTCGTGACCGATGCCCCCGCTGCGGGCGCTGAGGCCGCTGCCGAGGCGTAAATGCTCGTCGCCGATCTCCAGGGCGCGCGCATCTACCGCATGCCCGCCGAATCCAAGCGAACCAACAAGGATGGCACCCCGCGCGAGCCCAAGCGGCTCGGGCGGGTGCATTTTGCCGTGTTCTCGCCCGACGGTCTGCGCGTCGTGGGCTTCATGGTCAAGCTGCCCGATGTCGCCGCTATGATCAAGCAGCCCGATCGCTTCGTGGCACTCGACGCGCTCAAGGTATATGAAGGCGTGATCGCGGTGGCCGACGGCAAGGAGAACTACGACGATGCGGCGGCCAAGCGCTTGGGCATCAACCTCGATGAGTGCCTCATCTGGACCGGCATGGATGTCGTGACCGTTTCAGGTAAGGCCATGGGCTACTGCGCCGACTGCGCCTTCGACGCCAAGACCGGCAAGGTCTCCACATTCAAGATCACCAACGGCAGCACCTCGAGCATGCTCGTGGGCGACATCGAGATGCCCGCCTCCTACCTCAAGGGCTACCGAAAAGGCGCCATGGTCGTTTCCGACAAGGTGTGCGAGCTGGAGCTTTCCGGCGGCGCTGCCGCCAAGGCGGCCGAGGCGACCGTCGTGATCGGCGACAAGGTCAAAAAGGGTGCGGCCAAGATCGACGAGCACGGCTCGAAAGCGCTCGACAAGGGAAGCCGCGCGCTGGGCAAGCAGCTCGGCAAGACCAAGGGGATGTTCTCGTCGTTTGCCGCGGAGTATCGCAAGGCGGCGGGGGCGCCCAAGAAGAAAAAGAAGTAGCGCGTGCAATTTTGGGATGAGTCCTCGGGGAACCGCTGATCGATTCATTTCGCGCCGGTCGCCCCGTGCCGGGTGCCGCGGACGCGATTGATCGGTGTTTCCCCAAAATTGCACGGCCAACAATGGTACAGTTTTCCCAAACGCACCAAGGGGAGAACCATTGCCTAACTACACCACCTCCTACTCCAAAATCTCGAAGAAGCCCCACTATCGGCGCAGCAACGGCAACCAGCTGCCTTCTGCGCGCCGCAAGGGCAAGCGCCGGCCGGGGGCGCAATATCTCCACCATACGCAGGGGTTCGGACGCCACGGTCGCGGCCGCATGATGCCCCGCCGCAACGATTCGCGCCGACCCTATGCGATCATCGCGGTCGCCTGCGCCGCCCTGCTGTTCGTGGCGAGCGTCGTGTGGTACATCAACCGCAGCGTGCCCATCACCTTGAACGGTTCGGAAAGCTCGGTGCGCATCAACTCGACCATCCAGCAGCTCATCGACGACCAGGAGCTGAGCTATCGTGCGGGCGATCTGCTGGCGGTCGATGACAGCGTGCTCGAGAAGCGCGGGGGAGAGGCCTATTCCGTCGTGCTGAACGGCGAGCAGATCGACAACGCCGAGCTCGATACCACCCAGCTCACGGGTGGCGAGGAGCTCACCATCGGCGACGGGCGCGATGTCTACGAGGAGCACGAGGTCCAGGCCACCGCGATCCAGCCGACGCTGACGCTCAAGGGCAGCGGCCCCATCCAGTACGTCGAAACCTGGGGCATCCCTGGAAGGACCGAGGTGTGGACGGGCGCGGTCTCCGGCATCACCGCCGATCGCGGTGTGGTGCAGGAGGTCCAGAACTGCGTGGTGCGCGCGACGTCCGTCTCTCCGGCGGACGGGAAGTACGTGGCCTTGACCTTCGACGAGGGCCCCAGCAGCTATACCGAGCAGATCCTCCGGGTGCTCTCCGACGCGGGCGCCACGGCGACCTTCTTCATGCAGGGCGATCGGGTCGATGCCAACCAGGCTGCGGTGGCAAGCATCGCCGCCAGCGACAACGAGCTGGGCTCGAACGGTCAAAACGATGTCGACCTCACGACGCTGTCCGGTGACGACCTGCGCCAGCAGCTCACCCAGGGCTTCGACGCGATCGACCGTGCCGCAGATACGACCTGCGCGCTGCTGCGACCGCCCTACGGTCTGTTCTCCGAGCAGAATTGGACCGAGGCCATGGATCTGGTGAGCGCGGTCGTGACGTGGAATATCGATTCGGGCGACTACCTGCTGCCCGGCGCCGATTCGGTGATCGAGACCGTCATGGGTTCGGTCGGCAACGGCGACATCATCCTTCTGACCGACAACGACTCGTGCGGCGAGCAGACCCTGGAGCTGCTGCCGACCCTGCTTTCGCGCCTTCAAGACGCGGGCTATCAGATCGTGAGCCTCTCGGAGCTCATCAAGACCGACGAGGAGCTGGCCGACACGCTCGACCTGTCTCGCACCTCGATGCCCGCGGATGCCGTCCTGCCTCATCTATCGCTTGAAATAGATGAGGGTGAGGGGGAATCCGAATAGATAAAAATACAATCATGATGTAGGAATCGTCGAAAATCATCCGGTTGTCGCAGGCATGCAGGGTTGCGGCCGCGACGAAGGTCATGATGGACACAGCCTGTTCGACGTTGCGTACCGCTGCGCGACGTGGTCGATACGAAAAGATGGTCCGATGAGCGACATGCATGAGAAGAGTCCACAGGGGAAGACGGCCAAGTCCCCGTCCGGTGCCCGTTCGGCATCGCAGCCTGATCGCGGTGCCCAGAAGGGCGCCGCGCCGCGTCCCCATGCGCGCGCATCGGTCCCGTCTCAGCATCCGACCTATCGGCCGGCATCGGGACATACCTCGACGGCGGGGGCGTCGCGCAAGCCGACCGCCCACACCCGTGCCGCCTCGTCTCGGCCTGCCCCTGCATCCCACCAGACTCCTGAGCCGCGACCGCGGAAAGCCGCTTCCCGGCTCCAATCGCCGGGAGCTGCCCATCCAAGGGCGGCGCGCCCGCAGAGATCCCGCCAGCAGGCGTATGCGCCGCACGCGGCGCAGGGTTCGCCCCGGACATCTTCGGCGCCGCATCAGGGACACAGGGCGCCTCGGGGCGTGGCGCCCGTACGGCATCGCGAGGCGTACGTGCGTCACGAGCATCGCGGTATGCAGCGCGCGCCGCTCATCGCGGCGGCCGTGGCGGTTGTGCTCATCGCCGCCGTCGGCATCGGTGTCGGCTATCAGTTCTTCTGGCGTTCCGTCGACGTTACCGTCAACGGCCAGGAGGTGTCGGGCAAGATCGGCACGCCGGTCGACCAGTTCCTTGCCGACAACAACTACTTCGGCGTCAAGGCCGGGCGCCTGCTGTCGGTCAACGGCAACGTTCTCGATGAACAGGGCGGAGAGCGCTGCTCGGTCATCAGCGAAGGCGAGGCGGTGGAGACGTCGGAGCTTCCCGAGATGGAGCTCGACGACGACCTTGCGCTGACCGTGTCCGACGGTCTCGACAAGACCGAGGAGTATGTCGAGGAGATCGTCGAGATCGCCCCGAACATCACATCGGATGGCTCCGGTGCGATCCAGTTCGTGTCGCAGTGGGGCAAGCCGGGCAAAAAGAAGGTGTGGACGGGCAAGCAGTCCGGCGAGACCGCCGACAAGGAGGTCGTCGAGGCTCCGGTGGACATGGTGGTCTCCATGTACAATCCCAAGCCCAAAGGCGACAAGAAGTACATAGCGCTGACGTTTGATGACGGTCCGAGCGCGTACACCAAAGACATCTTGGCCATCCTCGACCGCTATGGCGTCAAGGCGACGTTCTTCAATCTCGGCACGCAGGTCGACAGCGACAGCAAGGCGGTCGTGGAAGGCGGCCATGAGATGGCGAGCCACACGAATCAGCACGCCAACCTGCCCGATTGCGATCGCGATTCGCTGCGCGCCGAGATCAGCAGCGCAGCGGACGCCATCGAAGGGGCGTCGGGCGTCCGGCCCCAGATGATCCGCGCCCCGTATGGCGCCTTCACGCTTACCGAATGGGCGCGCGCGGGGGATCTGATCAGCTGCAACGTGCTGTGGAACATCGACACGCTCGACTGGAAGCTGCCCGGCGCCGAGGCCATCAAGAACAAGGTGCTCGCGGGTGCCTACAACGGCGCGATCGCGCTTATGCATGACGGCGGCGGGAACCGCGCCCAGGACGTCGAGGCGCTGCCGGGCATCATCGAGGCCCTGCAGGCCGACGGCTACGAGCTGGTGACGGTGTCGGAGCTCATGGAGCTCGACGGGCGTTTTCCCCAGGACGTGATCGATGGGACCGTCAAGATGCCCGAAGACGCTACACTCCCCAACCTGTAGTGAAATTTTAGGGACAGTCCCTAAAATTACACATACGTCGCAGAGGGTGATGGCGGAATCGCCCCCTGCATTTTTAGGGACTGTCCCTAAAATTGCATGCTATAGTACAGACGGCTGTGCCCATCGGGCGCGGCCGTCTTGTTCTTGTATGGGGGTCACGAGAAAGGTAACAGGTGAGATCCAAACCTCGACCACACAGTAGCTGACCCCTGCGGGTGCCCTTCGTCATGGCGCGCGCCGGGGTTGCGCGGCCATAGCTTTCTTTTCTTCTTCGAAGGAGCACCATGAACTATCTTTCAGAGATGCTCAAGCTTCCTGTCGTCGATTCGGCGGGCGAGCGCATCGGCATCGTCAATGACTTGGGCATCGCCACGGGTGAGGTTTTCCCTCATGTGACGTCACTCGCGTTCCAGGGGCCCGGCAAGACCCCGTTCATGATCTCGTGGCGCAAATATGTCGAGCGCTTCGATGACGATGGCGTGTATCTCAAAATGCCCGCCACCGACATTCGCTTCTCCTATCTGCAGCCCGACGAGGTGCTGCTCGCTCGCGACATCATGAACAAGCAGATCGTCGACACGCAGGGCATGAAGGTCGTGCGCGTGAACGACATCAAGCTGTCCGCGTCGGGCGAAAACCAGCTGCGCCTGCTCGGCGCCGAGGTGGGCGTCCGCGGCCTTCTGCGCACGCTGCATCCCGTGCTCGAGCGCGTCGTGGTCGCCGCCTCGCGCGCGGTGGGCAAGCCGCTCCAAGAGGACATCATCGCGTGGTCGTACATGGACCTGCTCGAGCGCTCCACGCAGACCATCAAGCTGTCCGTTTCTCACAAGACCCTCGGCGAGCTGCACCCGGCGGACATCGCCGACATCATCGAGCAGCTCGACCCGCGCCTACGCGGCCAGGTTTTCGCCCAGCTCGACACGGCGCAGGCCGCCGAGGCCATCTCCGAGCTCGATGACGACGAGCTCGTGGCCGAGATGCTCGAGGGCCTGTCCGATCGCGATGCGTCCTCGATGCTGGCCTTGATGGACCCCGACGACGCCGCCGCCCTCATCGACGAGCTCGATTACGAGAAGGCCGAGAAGCTTCTGCGCCTCATGGGCGTCAAGGAGGAGCGTGCCATCCGCAACCTGCTGGGCTACGAGGAGAACACCGCCGGTCGTATCATGACGTCCGAGTTCGTGGCCCTGCCGGCAACATCGACCGTCGCCGATGCCATCGACGGCCTGCGCAAGCTCGATGAGGACTTCGAGAGCGTGTATTACGTCTACACCACCGACCCCGCCGGTGCGCTCACCGGCGTGCTCTCGCTGCGCACCCTGATCGTTGCCGATCACGATGCGCGCCTGAACAGCCTCGCGTATCGCGACGTGGTCTGGGTCTCGCCCGACGAGGACCAGGAAGACGTCGCCGAGGAGATGTCCAAGTACAACCTCGCGGCCATGCCCGTGTGCGATGAGAACCGCCATATCCTGGGCATCGTCACGGTCGACGACGCCATGGAGGTCATGAACGAGGAGCACCAGGAGGACCTGCAGATCGCCGGCATGGCGGGCGCCGAGGGCGGATCGGGCGAGTCCATGCACGTGTTCTCGTGGTTCGCGCGCCGCCAGTACTGGCTGCTCGTCTGGGCCATTGCATCGGGCATTATCGCGGCGGTCCTGCAGATGATGGGCGGCCTTGGAAGCTACTTCATCTACCCCATGTGCGTCATGCCCGTCTCCCTGCTTGCGGCGAGCCGCGTCGTCTCGTACGTGCGCAACTACTATCTGGAGTACGACGAGGCGGACGATGAGGACAAGCCCTACCTGGCCTTTTTCCTGCAGACCGTGCTTGTCGGCGCGGTGCTGGCGCTCGTGATCTACCTATGCGGTCAGTTGGTGCTGGGCGCCGCCTATTCCGATGACGTGCTGGCCAGCGCCTCGGCTGGCGGGTGGATGCCTGCCGCGGCGGATCCCGACGGCGCCGTCAACGCGCTCATCGGGGCGGCGCGCATGCTGTCCGCCTGCTTTGTCTGCGCGGCGGGCGTGACGTTTGTGAGCTGCGCGCTTTCGGTCATCTACCTCAAGGTGCTGTTCTGGCGCGACGAGCACGACCTCAATACGTCGGGCATCGCGCTCAGCGTGTCGGCCGTGCTGATCGCGTGCGTGCTCTATTCGGTCGTCTCGACCCTCGCGGTCTCCATGATCGCCGCGTAGGGGTGCTGACATGGCAAGACGGACGCATCAGAAGTTGACGATCGGGATGGTGCTCGGCGCCATGGGTCCCGGTCTTTTGGCTGCTCTATCGGGCAACGACGCGGGCGGCATCGCCACGTATTCGAGCGCGGGAGCAAGCTACGGCTACGGCACGCTGTGGATGCTGCCGCTCATGGCGGTGCTCCTCATCGTGGTGCAGGAGACCGCGGCACGGTGCGGCTGCGTGACCGGCAAGGGCTTCGCGTCGCTCATCCGCGAGAAGTACGGCGTGCGGAAGAGCGCGCTGGCGATGGGTGCGCTGCTGGTCGCGAACACCGCCGTGACCATCTCGGAGTTTGCCGGCATCGCAAGCGGCCTCGCGTTGTTCGGCGTGCCCGCCACGGTATCGGTTCCCCTGGTCGGCCTGGCCATCTGGTCGCTCACCATGTCGGGCAGCTTCCAGCGCATCGAGAAGATCCTGCTCATGGTGAGCTGCGTGTTCGTGACCTATATCGTGGCGGCGTTTTTGGCGGGTCCCGATTGGGGGCAGGTCGCGGCGGCGACGGTGTCGCCGCATATCGTGCCCGAACCCGAGTACGTCTCGCTGCTCGTGGCGACGATCGGCACCACCATCGCGCCGTGGATGATCTTCTTGGCGCAAAACAACGTGGTCGACAAGAACGTCGACGAGAGCGGCATCATCCTGCAGCGCATCGACACGACGTCGGGCTCGATCATCGCCTGCGCCGTCGCGTGGTTCATCGTGGTCACGACCGGTGCGGTTCTCTACCCGGCGGGCGTCCAGGTGTCGGATGCCGCCGACGCGGCGCTCGCCCTCGAGCCCATCGCGGGCGAATTCTCCACCATCCTGTTCGCATCCGGCCTGGTGGCGGCGAGCTTTCTGGCCGCCTGCGTGCTGCCCGGCGTCACCTCGAGCGCGATCTGCGAGGCGTTCGGCTGGGAGCGCGGAGCGGACCGCAGCTGGGAGGAGGCGCCGATCTACCGCGGCATCATCACCGCGGTCATCGTCGCTTCGGCCCTGCTGGTGATTATGCCCGGCATCAATCTGTTCCAGATCATGATGAGCGCGCAGGTCATCAACGGCGTGCTGCTGCCGGTGCTGCTGGTCTTCCTGCTGTTCATCGCCCAGGACCGCCACATCATGGGCGAGTATCGCAACGGGCGCGTGTGGAACGTGCTGACCTGGGCGACCATCGTCATCATCACCGTGCTGACCATCATCATGTTCGTGCTTCAAGCGCTCGGCTATTGATCAGCGTTTCTCTCATTTCGCATACCTAAGGAAACGCTGGATAATAGGCCGATGCCAACGCGGTTCGGACAACTCCCGCCTGTCCCGCGGAGCTGCTCGAATCGACTGTACGCTATGGGAACGCCGGCCTGTTGACTGTACGGCATGGGAACGCTTTCGGGTGAAAAACGTGCCTACAGCGTACAGTCAACAGGCCGGCGTTCCCATAGCGTACAGTCGATCACCTTGTCGATCCTGCCCGCGGGGCTCGAGCCCCTTTATCATTGTTTCCCTAACGAAATGGCCCCGCCTTCGCTTGTTCCTGGGCGAAGGCGGGGCCATGCTCTGTCTGATATGCAGCGGTTACTCCTGCGCGTTATAGGGCTCGAGCAGCACCGAGGTCATGCTGTCGGTCAGCGAGGTCCTGATGCCGTCGGTCACCGATTGCATCCGGCTCTGCAGCTCTTGCTGCAGCTCGGGGTCATCGAGGTGCACGGGCAGGATGTCTTCGACCGCAGAGTAGATGAGATCCACGTATTCGACCGCGCCCGACTCGTTCAGATGCGTTCCGTCGCCGTCAAAGACGTCGTTGCGGCCCTCGCTGTAGCCGTACCAGTCAACAATGCGCACGTTGGAATAGCGCTCGGCCGCTCGCGCAAGCGTCTCGTTCGTGGGGCCGGTCCATGGCTGCGGGCTGCGCGTGTTGACGAACACCACGGTGCGGTCCGCCCCGGCGATCCCCATGAGCGTGTCGATCTGCTCGTCGCTCATCGGTCCGTTCGTGCCCAGGGCGAACACGAGGATGCCTCCGGCGAGATTCTGGTCGACGAGGCTCTGATAGATCTCGATGCCCGTGCCGAACTGGCGGTTCTTCGCCGCGTCGATGTATCCGTGGGGGAATTTCTCCTCAAACGCTGGGATGACGCGCACCGAGACCGAATCGCCGATCATCACGATGTCGTAAGCCCCTTGGGGTTCGGCGGCGGTCGTCTCGCCATCCTCCTGATCGGCAGGGGTGCCATCCGCCTGCCCTTCGGCGCCCGCAGCGTCCTGCCCGTCATCGGTGCCCTGCTCGAGCAGGGCGGCGCCCTCTGCCGACAGGGCGGAGGTGTCGGGCACCAGGACGAGCCCCGCTACGGCGGCGACCAGCACGAGCGTGGTCGCCGCAACGGGAAGCGGGTGCTTGCGCGCCAGGCGACCGGGCGTCTCGTGCGACCCTTTGAGCTGCTTGACGATCTTGCCGAACAGTCCGTGCCTGAACGGCGTCTCGATGAAGCGGTACGAGAGCTCCGCCGCTAGGATGACCAGGGCGATCTGGATGATATAGACCCACCAGGGCTTCTCGCTGATGTCGCTCACGGGGTTCATGAGCAAAAGCAGCGGGTAATGCCACAGGTAGATGCCGTACGAGCGCTTGCCGAGCCACACGAGCGGCGGCAGCGAGAACACGCGTGACAGCAGCGTGTCGGGCTGCACGCAGGCGGCCACCAGCGCAACCGTGAGCAGCGAGCACAGCAGGGTGCCGCCTTGGTACTGGAAGGCGGTGTAACCGTTGGTGAGGGCCATGATGGCGATCAGCGCCACAAGGCTCAGAAGGCCGATGACGTCGATGGGCCACGGGCTGTTCGCCCTCTTCTGCTCGCCGCGGATCGCATCGGGGGACTTCTGGGCGACCATGCGGTAGGTGGGATGCGGGGCGCCCGCGCGGTGCGAATCCGCCGGCTTGTGCCCGCCTGCGGCCTTCCCAAGTCTCCTGCCGAGTTTGCGCAGATATGGAGCGAGCCATCCGAGACGCATCGAGGAGGTCGGGATAAACGCGAGCCAGGCGCCCAGAAGCAGCGAGAACACGCGCGTATCGGTGCCGTAGTACACGCGGCTCGGGTCGACCGACGGATCGTACAGCGCCGTCATGGCGACCGCCGACACGATGGCCAGCACGAGCGTGCTCCGGCGCACGAGCTTGTTCTTGCCGCCGAGCTTCCAGACACCCATCAGCAGCAGGGGCCAGATCAGATAGAACTGCTCCTCGATGGCAAGCGACCAGAAGTGGGTGAGCGGCGAGGGGTCGCCCAGCGCATCGAAGTACGACACGTTTCGCAGGATCTGCCACCAGTTGTTGAAGAACAGGATGGAGGGGACGATGTCCGGCCTCATTTTGGTGAGCATCACATGGTTGAACAGCGCGCACAAGATGATGGTCGCCACGATGACCGTCAGCACGGCGGGCAGCAGGCGACGGATGCGGCGAATCCAGAAGTCCTTGAGGTCGATGCGTCCGGTGCCGCGGTATTCCACGATTAGCAGGTGGGTGATGAGGTATCCGGACAGCACGAAGAACATCGTGACGCCCTGGAGGCCGCCTTGGATCCATGAGAAGCCCAGGTGGTAGAGGACGACCGCCGCGACGGCAAGCGTGCGGATGCCGTCGAGCGCCGGGATATAGCGCGAGCGCGGGCGAGCGGGGCGCATGTCCTGCTGGCGGGCTGCATCTGCGCGCGGGGCGTGCGTTGATGCGGGCTTGGTGCCGGTGGTCTCCTGCTTGGGCTGAGGGGAAGTCATGTCTTCGGGTCGATCCGTTCGTGCATCGGGTTCGCAGTCCGCCTGATTGTACCGCTGTGCGCGGCAAAAGGGCATATGCGCCTGCGCCCGATGGGCAGCCGGTCCCCCGTGGCAGATGCGGACCCTCGTCCATTCATGAATGAACGAGGGCCCGCATCTGCGTTTGCCCAGGATTCGTTTGTTTGACACCCGTACTTTTTCATGAATGAACGAAGGCCGCGCGCGCGGGAGTGCGGGACGGCGCGCAAAAAAGCGCCCGAGGGAAAGCCCCCGGGCGCACATCGGCCACGTGATCGGCGCTGCTTAGAACTTCACGTTCGGGACGGAGCGCGCCGCCTCTTCCGCCTCGAAGCCCTGACGCTCCTTGAACTGGAAGATGCCGGCAAAGATGACGCCGGGGAACGTCTGGATGGCGTTGTTGTAGTTGAGCACGCAGTCGTTGTAGCTCTGACGGGCGTAGGAGACCTTGTTCTCAGTGTCCTCGAGCGAGGTCTGGAGCTGCATGAAATTGGCGTTGGCCTTGAGATCGGGATAGGCCTCGGCCACGGCGAACAGCTGGCGCAGGGCGCTGGTGAGCACGCCGTCGGCGGCCATCTTCTCGTCGGGCGTCGTCGCCGTGACGGCCGCGTTGCGCGCGTTGGTGACGGCGGCAAGCGCCTCGCGCTCGTGCGACGCGTAGCCCTTGACGGTCTCGACGAGGTTGGGGATCAGGTCGTTTCGACGCTGAAGCTGGGTATCGATGTTCTGCCACGCGTTGTCGATGCGATTGCGCAGCGTGACCATGTTGTTGTAGATGCCCGCGATTACGCAGACGATGACGATGACGACAACGATCGCGATGATGGTCGGAATCATGCTCAGCTCCGTTCCGGGCTTTGCGCCCCGTGGGATGTGAGACAAAGTATACCGGATAGCGCTCTCATCGTTTGCCGTCATAGATTTGGAACAAGAGCTCCAGCTTCGCTCCTGCGTTCTGGCCGGAGGGCTTTGCGCTCGCTCTGTCTTCGCAGGTGGGGCGACATACAAAAAAGCGCCCGAGCTGGCGGGCGCTTTGCGTTCCATGATGGCGGAGGAGGAGGGATTCGAACCCTCGTACCCGGGTTACCGGGTAAACGGTTTTCGAGACCGCCGCATTCAACCACTCTGCCACTCCTCCGTTGGAGTGAAACATGGCGCGTCACAAGGGGCGCGCCATGAGAAGATGCTGGCGGAGAGTCAGGGATTTGAACCCTGGAGACGCTTTTGGCGCCTACACGATTTCCAATCGTGCTCCTTCGGCCACTCGGACAACTCTCCGTGAAATGCAACGGCAATTTTACCGTATCCAGCGCCGCGCGCAAGTGTCAATTTGCAAGATGGCGAAAAAATGTGGGGGAGTTAAGGAGCCGGCAGGCAGGAGTCTCTGTCTCCCCCGACGCCTTAAGACCCGCTTAATCTGGGCAAATGCCGTCATAAGGGCATTTTGTCGCGGATACACTGAGGATGTGAGAAAGGAGGAACCGCGATGTACGCCACGAGCATAGCCACGCACGCCATGCCGGCGGAGGCGCTGCGCGTCGCCGTCGACCACGCGTTTGCGGAGGCGCGGTCGTGCCTTATCGGATGCGGTTCCCTCGCTCCCTTTACCATCATGTGCGCATCCGACGGGTACGACATTGTCGAGCACCACGGTCGATCGGCACGGGATATCTACCGCTCCGTGCGCGATCTTTTGGTCCGCGAGAAGCCGGAGGCGTATGCCTTTGTCTATGATGGGTTCGTTGATGTCGATGCCGGGCATACCGGCGCCCTCATATGCGAGGCGGCGTGTCGCGGGGACGCCATGGCGCGCCTGATGGTGCTGCCGTATCGCGCGGGCGCTGCGTATTCGTTTGCCGAATCGTCCATCTGCATGGGGACGGTGCGGTCGCTGTTCGCGGACGTTGCCCGGTAGGCGAGGCTATCGCGGCGCGATAAAGCGGTGAAGGTGCATGGCACGGTCGCCTCGGCGACCTGAGATCAGAGGAGTAAGAGATATGTACGCACAGCAGCTGGGATTCGTCTCTTCCTGGAAGATGCTGACGCGCGACAAGGGATGGATCAAGCCGCTGCTGATCCTCACCCTTGTCGGCTGGATTCCCATCTTGGGCCAGATCGCCATCCTGGGGTATGGCCTGGAGTGGGCGCGCCTGACCGCATGGGGCGTCGACGCGGCGCCCAAGCAGCGCGGCGTCGCCTACGGCAAGGTGCTTTCGACGGGCGGCATCGCGTTTCTGCTCACGGTGACCATGGGCCTCGTGCTCGGGGCGATCGACCTCATGCTGTTCGGCGGCTGGTATCCCATCGCCGCATTCCCCATGGGCATCGGGGTGTTCTCGAGCTCGGTGTTCGATCTCGCGCGCGACACGTCCATTCTGATCGCTCTGGTGATCCTGATCGTCAATCTGCTGATGGGGACGTTTGCCACGGCGGCCATGGTGCGCGCGACCATTTACGACAACTTCGCCGCCGGCTGGCGCGTTGACCGCCTGTTCCAGATGATCGGGCGCGATCCGCGCGGATTTCTCCACGCGTACGGCGTGTCGCTTATCGGCGGGTTGGTCACCACGGCCTATTCGATGGCGATCGCGCTGGTGGGAAGCCTGTTTGCCTTCGGCGGCGTGATGGGTTTCGTGCTCGGGGCCGGATTGAGGGGCAGCGAGTACGCGAGCCATATGATCCAGGGCATCGGGCCCGGCATCATCGTCTTGGCGGTGGTGCTCGTGGTCGTCGTCATGTTCTTCGGGGGTGTGATCGGCACCGCGATGCAGCTCATCTCCATCAACGCGGTCGGTCAGTGGTTCTGCCGCTTCGACGTCGGCCGCTGGGGCGTGTCCTCGGCCCCCTTGCCCGACGGCGTTCCGTACCAGACGAGCGCTACGGTGTCGAACCCCTATGCCGGTGCCCAGGCCGACCAGCCCCCTCGCAGGCCCGATGCGGACGCGTCCGCGGCAGAGCAGCCTGCAGGCGCTTCCGAGCCGGCCGCGCCGGCTGCATCCCAGACGGCCGAGCCGGCCGCGGTGCAGCCGGTTCCCGACGAGCCGACACCGGTCGTGCCGGCCTCGCAGGCCGATAGCGCCCCCGACGCCGAATCCGCATCCGAGCGCGGGCCGATCCTGCTCGGCCCCATCAGCACCGACGACGGGGATGACGATCGATAGCTTCTTCTCAGGCGCCGCCTTGCTGCGGCGCCTTTTTTCATGATGAAGAGGTGCTCGGAGCGGCAGGGCAACCCGTGCCCGCGCGCGGGCCGTGCGGGCATCATGCGGGCGCATCGGATATGTCATGGATGCGTTCGGCGTCCTGTTTGACGCCGTCATGGAGGCACAGGATTTCTGTCCGGGTGCCATGGCATGCTGATGGGGCGCAGCGCGTTTTGGTCCGCCGCATGTCACACGCAGCGATATGTGTGGAGGTCATGAGGTTGTACCTGCGGGAACGCACGGACACTTGAGGAAGCTGCCGGGTTGTTCTAAAGTAATCCGGTCTTTTCCTGCTCTGGGCGCACCTTCACGACCCGGAGCCTTATGTCCAGAGGAGGTGACAAAATGAAGGCTTATGAACTGCTGTTCTTCGTCGACCCTGCGCTCGATCCCGAGACCCGTCTCGCCGTGATGAAGCGTATCGATACCACGATTGCCGAGGGTAACGGTAAGGTCGACAACGTTGACGAGTGGGGCAAGCGCAAGCTCGCCTACGAGATCAACAAGCTCACCGAAGGTGATTACACCCTCATCAACTTCCACGCAGATCCCACCCAGATCGCCGAGCTCGACCGCGTGCTGCGCATCACCGATGCCGTGGTTCGTCACATGATCGTTCGTCGTGACGACATGGAGTAAGAATCGTCTGGAAGCCGGCGCGCCGCGAGGCGAGCCGAACAAGAGAGGTAGTGAGCCTGATGAGTATCAATCGAGTCAACATCTCCGGTAACCTCACCCGCGATCCCGAGCTGCGTGCCACGGCGAGTGGCACCCAGGTGCTCTCGTTTGGCGTGGCGGTCAACGACCGTCGCCGCAATCCGCAGACCGGCGATTGGGAGGACTACCCCAATTTCGTCGACTGCACGATGTTCGGAACGCGTGCCGAGGCCGTGAGTCGCTACCTCCAGAAGGGGTCGAAGGTCGCGATCGAGGGAAAGCTGCGCTACAGCTCGTGGGAGCGCGACGGTCAGCGTCGCAGCAAGCTCGAGGTCATCGTCGATGAAATCGAGTTCATGAGCCGTGGTCAGAACCAGGGTGGCTACAGCCAGGACGGCGGCAGCTCCTATGGTGGCGGCTACTCGGGCGGCTATGCCGCTCCCGCGGCCCAGCCGGCGCCCGCACCCGCACCGGTGCAGGCTCCCCCGGCGGTCGACGTCTACGATGAGGACATTCCGTTCTAGGACGGGATACACGTTGTAAGTGAGCGGCGCTGCGGCATGTGCCGGCGGCGCCAAATGAAAGGTATTTTGACATGGCTAATGATTATTCAGCACGTCAGCCGCGTCGTAAGTACTGCCAGTTCTGCAAGGAGAACACCGAGTACATCGATTACAAGGATACTCAGCTTCTCCGTAAGTACATGACCGACCGCGGCAAGATCAAGCCCCGTCGTGTCACTGGCGCTTGCACGCAGCACCAGCATGACATCGCGAACGCCATCAAGCGCGCTCGTGTGATGGCTCTCCTGCCCTACACCGTTCCCGTGGTTTCTTCCCGCGGCGAGCGCAACCGCGGCTAGGCGAGGGACGAGGATCTAGCTGATGCAGGACGGAAGCCAAGATCCGCAGCGGGGCGCCATGGTGCCCACGGATCCGGCCTCGCATGCAGTCGCGCCGTCGATTTTGCACGGCACGCTCATGTTGGTGCTCGGATGCATCGCCGCGATGTTCCTTCCGTTCGTTGGGGTCCTGCTCATCGCATACGGCATGCGTGAGCTGGCGGAGGCTAAGGGGTTGCGTGGACTTGCCCTCGCACTTGCACTGTGCGCCGGGCTCGTCCTCATCTCCTTGTTCTCCGACGTCAATGCCTCGATACTTCTGGCTCCCATGATGGTGAGCTGCCTGGGTGTCGTGTTTTGCATGTGGCGCGGCGCGACGGTCACCAACATATCGGTGGCGATCGCGATCGCGGCGCTTGCGAGCTTTGGCATTGATGCGGCGATCGCCGCGTCGAGCGGCGATTCGATCCACGATATCGCTACGTCCTACTTTGCCGACAGCCTTCGGGTATCGGCAGGGTCGGACATCGAGGGTGACCTTCTGTTCCAGCAGATCGGTTACCTGATCGAAGCGATGTGGCCGTTCATGTATGTGAGCAGCGCTTCGCTCGATGCGCTGGTTGCGGGCATCGGGTCCTACCTGATGCACACGCGCAGCACCGGGCGTCCCAAGCGGCCGTCGCTGTCGAACTTCGATGCCCCCATGTGGAGCGTCGGGGTGCTTTCGATTGCGATCGTGTGCCTGGGAGCCTCGTTTACCGGCTTTGCCGAGGCGGGGATTTTGCGCACGATCAGCGCTACGGCGCTGATGAGCATACGCATCATCTTCGCGTGCCAGGGATTCGGCGTGGTGAACGCCTGGATGTCTCGCAGGCGGATAGGATGCGCGACGAGGACCCTCAGCATCTTCTTTATCTTCTGGTCCGAGATGATGTTCTTCATCATGAGCATCGTCGGCCTGATCGATGTATGGGCGAACTTCCGCAAACTTCCGCGGGACGGCTCGTACATCTAGGAGCAACAGTAATTTCTGCGCCGTCATGAGCGGTGCGAACGCAAGGAGATCTCATGAAAGTCATTCTCTTGGGTGAGATCAAGGGCAAGGGTGGCGAGGGCGACGTCGTCGACGTCGCGCAGGGCTACGCCGAGAACTACCTCTTCCCGAAGAAGCTCGCCATTGCGGCTACCAAGGGCAACCTGAAGCAGCTCGATGAGCGCCGCAACAACATCGCTAAGCGCGAGGCCGTCCGTCTGGCCGACGCCAACGCGCTCAAGGACGCCATCGACGGCAAGTCCGTCACCGTCGACGCCAAGGTCGGCGACGAGGGCATCCTGTTCGGCTCCGTGACCAGCACCATGGTCGCTGACGCCATCAACGCCCAGCTGGGCGTCGAGATCGACCGCAAGCGCGTCGAGCTCGGTAAGCCCATCAAGGTCGCCGGCACTCACCCCGTCGTCGTTTCTCTGTATCGCGAGATCCGCGCTACCGTGAACGTGCTCGTGGGTGTCGAGGCGGAGGCCGAGGTCGAGCAGACCGAGGCTGCTGCCGAGGAGACCGTCGAGACCGAGGCCGCTGCCGAGTAGGCATCTGGCACCCGAAGTCTTCGGTAGGGGCTCGGACGTGTGTCCGGGCCCCTTTTTGCTGGGTCGATCGCGAGGGAATTCCAGGGAAACGCCGATCAATTCATTCCGCGCCGAGCGCCCGGAACGGCGCCGCTCGGCACGAAGGCAATTAATCAGCGTTTCCCTAGAAAAAATCGCGATGAGGCTTGACAAGAAAACGAATGAAGAAATCCACAGGTCATACGTCGTAAGCCTGTTGAAAACGCTGGAGCCGAAGACAAAAGTGGATACGTTCATGTGTTCGCATGCATACGCGCATGGGCCGATTATCAGGGCTTTGTATATTCACACCTCAACTACCTGCGGATTCAATAAATCTTCAAGTAAAGTCTCGATCAAAACGCGGCATCGCGCCCGTGGTTTGCGTATATTCGCTGGTAAACGCTGTGCTGTTGAAAACTCTAGTCAGATAGAGTGCAAAACTGTTGAAAACGTTGAAAGCCGTCGTTTTGCACCGTAACGAGCACGGAGATTTCAACAGGGCATGTTGAGGTCAGGTTTGGCCGATTTACCGCGCGCGCTGAGCCCCGTGCGCATACGCGCGATGCTTTACCATTGAGGTCCGAGCGGGCGCCGGATGGGCGCTGCATCGATGAGGTTGGAAAGGAGCGTGCATGGCACCGTCTTCCTCGGATTACTCGTGGTCGCCGTCGGGCGTGACCGATCGCGGCGCTCACAAGGGTCTGCCCAATAACGTGGAGGCTGAGGCCAACGTCTTGGCCGCCATGCTGCTGTCGGGCGAAGTCGTCGAAGAGGCGCTCGTCGAGCTGCTGCCGGACGACTTCTACCGCCCTGCGCACAAGACGCTGTTTCAGGCCATGCACGAGATGTATGACCGCAACCTCCCGATTGACGCCATCTCGCTGGTCGACTATCTCAAATCCATCGACAAACTGGAGGCGGTGGGCGGCGAGGCGTACATCCTCGAGCTGATGGGCCAGACCCTTTCGCTGGTCAACTGGCAGCATCATGCCGGCATCGTGCGCCGCGATTCCATGCTGCGCGAGATCATCGGGGCCACCAACCAGATCAACGCGCTCGCCTACGATGCGCCCTCCGATACCAAGGAGGTCATCGAGCGCGCCGAGTCCATGCTGCTGTCGGTCACCTCGCGTGAGGTCCGCAGCTCATATAAGTCGCTGACCGAGTTCATGATCGAGGCCTACAACGAGGCCGAGGAGGTCTGCGCGGCGGGCGGCGACGTGCACGGTGCGCCCACGGGTTACCCGAGCCTCGATCGCATGCTTATGGGCCTGCGCGAGGGCCAGCTCATCATCATCGGCGCGCGACCCGCTGTGGGTAAGACGTCGTTCGCGTTGAACCTGGCGTTGAACGCCGCGTCCGAAGGCTATACCGTGGCGTTCTTCTCGCTCGAGATGTCCGGCAAGGAAATCGCGCAGCGCTTCATCTGCGCTCACGCCCAGATCAACATGTCGAACTTCCGTACCGGCCGCATCTCGCCGCAGGAGTGGGCAAACATCAACGAGGCGACGCAGGACCTGTCGCGCCTCGATATCCTGATCGACGACACGCCGGGCACCACGGTCACCGAGATCCGCGCGAAGGCGCGCCGTATGCTGCACAACAAGGAGAAGTGCGTCATCATCCTCGACTACCTGCAGCTCGTGAACCCGCCGGCGGGGCGCCGCGCCGAGAACCGCGCCGTCGAGGTTTCCGAGATGAGCCGTGGACTCAAGATCATGGCCAAAGAGCTGGGCGTGCCGCTGATCGCACTCTCGCAGCTCTCCCGTGCGGTCGAGTCGCGCACGGGCAAGCGCCCGCAGCTGTCTGACCTTCGTGAATCGGGCTCCATCGAGCAGGACGCCGACATCGTCATGTTCTTGGATCGCTCGAGCTCCGAGCAGGAGGCGGGTCGTGACGACCGTCCGCCCGAGGGCATCACGCGCATCATCGTGGCGAAGAACCGCTCGGGTCCGATTGGAGACGTGGACCTGGTCTTTTTGCCCGCATCAACGAAATTCTACGAGCTCAACGAGCACGCAGAGGAGTAACACAGGTTGCCCGCGCCGCGATAAGGCGCGGGCAACCTGTGTTTTCGGCGCTTGTACGGGCGTGCGTGACGAAGGGCACGGCATGATTTTTGGCAAGGCGGTCGCATGTGCGATCGGGGCGCCGTGGTGCACCTTCGGCGGTCCAAACCATGATGGTTGCCGGAAATACCTCGACAAGAGCGTGCCGGTCCGGGTAAGGACCTATAATATTGATGTTTGAGTGCTTATATGGAGAAGCACACGCTTTACGTAAGGAGACAACATGCCGTCGACAGTGTTGGTCGGAACCCAGTGGGGCGATGAGGGCAAAGGCAAGATCTGCGACCTGATCGCCGGGGATTTCGACTGCGTCGTTCGCTATCAGGGCGGTAACAACGCCGGCCACACTATCGTGGTGGGCGACCGTAAATATGGCCTGCACCAGGTTCCGTCGGGAATCATGTATCCAGAGTGCGTCTCGGTGATCGGCAACGGGTGCGTGGTGAATCCCAAGGTGCTGTTGGAAGAGATCGACATGTTCGAGAACGACGGCATCTCCACCGCCAACCTCAAGGTGTCGGGCAACGCGCACATCATCATGCCGTACCACATGGACCTGGACGGCGCCTACGAGCAGCTGCTGGGCGACCACAACATCGGCACCACCAAGCGCGGCATCGGCCCGTGCTATCAGGACAAGATGGCGCGCATCGGCCTGCGCATGCAGGACATGCTTGACGAGGCGGTTTTCCGCGAGAAGGTCGGCCGCGCGCTCGACCGCGTGAATCCGCAGCTGGAGAAGATCTTCGGCATGCCGACCTACACGGTCGACCAGATCTGCGATGAGTATCTGGGCTATGCCGAGCGCCTGCGCCCCTACATCTGCGAGAGCGGCCTTCTGCTCAACGGCATGGTCGAGGAGGGCAAGTCCATCCTGTTCGAGGGCGCCCAGGCGACGCTGCTCGATATCGACCACGGCACCTATCCGTATGTCACCTCCTCCAACTGCACCGCCGGCGGCGCCGTCACCGGTTCAGGCGTGGGAATGAAGAACATCGACCGCGTGCTCGGCATCATGAAGGCGTATATCACGCGCGTCGGCTCCGGCCCCATGCCCACCGAGCTTTCCTATGAGAGCGAGGCCGGCCACACCCTGACGGAGGACGGCTACGAGTACGGCGTCACGACCGGCCGTCGTCGTCGCTGCGGTTGGTTCGACGGCGTGATCGCCAACTACGCCGCGCGCGTCAACGGCCTGACCGACATCGCGCTCACCAAGCTCGATGTGCTTTCCGCCTTCGAGACCATCAAGGTCTGCGTCGCCTACGAGTGCGATGGCGTGCGCTACACGACCGTGCCCGAGCACGAGAGCGTCTTCGCCCGCGCGGTGCCGGTCTACGAGGAGCTGCCCGGCTGGAACTGCGACATCTCTGCGTGCCGCAGCTTCGACGAGCTGCCCCAGGCCGCCCAGGATTACGTCGCCTATATCGAGAAGCTCGCGCACACCCGCGTGACCTTCGTGTCCGTCGGCCCGGATCGCGAGCAGACCATCAACCGCTTCTGGAATTAGGAGTCGGCCATGCGGAAGTTCGCCGTCGTTACGGACAGCGCGTCGGACATCAACCAGGAGGCGGCGCGCCGCCTCGGCATCCGGATCGTGCCCCTGCACATCGTCGCGGGCGGGCGCGATTACCGCGATGGCATGGATATCCAGATCGATGAGTACCTCGATCTGCTGGAGCAGCAGCAGGAGCTGCCGCAAACGTCCCAGCCTGCGCCCGCCGATTTCGTCGAGGTCTACCGCGCGCTGATCGAAGAGGGCTATACCGAGATCCTGTCGATCCATATCGCGCGCGAGCTGTCCTCGACCATCGAGACCCCGCGCTATCTGGCGCAGGAAGTGTTCAAGGATGTGCGCATCGAGGTTATCGACAGCTACGCTGCCACGGTGGGCGAGGGCGCCATGGTGCTCGAGGCGGCGGCGATCGCCGAGGCCGGCGGCACCATGGACGAGGCCATCGAGCGCGTGCTCGCCATCCGGGACACCTTCAAGATCCACTTCGTGCCCGACACGCTGGCCAATCTGGTCAAGGGCGGCCGCGCCACGCGCGCTCAGCACCTGGCGACCTCGATTTTGAACGTGAAGGTCGTCATCGCGCTGGGAGAGCAGGGCTGCATCGACGTCGCACACAAGGCGAAGGGCATGCGCAACGCCGTGGTGTACATGGTGCGCCAGCTGGTCGAGCGTTCCAAGAATCTCGGAAAGCTCACGTACTACAAGCTGCATACGCGTTCGGAGCGCGGGCTCGAGCTGATCGACAAGGCGGTTTCGGGCGAGCTCGAGCTGAACGCCTCATGCGCGGGCATCGCGACAATCGGCCCGTGCATCGCCACGCATGTGGGCGAGCATGCGGTGGGGCTCCTGAGCTATCCCGCCGAGTTGCACAGCCCGCTGCTGGATGAGGTCGATATGTTCTACAACGTCGCCTGCTAGCTGAGGCGATGAGAGGGGCTTGCGATCCACGGGTGGGGCCGCAAGCCGCATGTGGCGGAATCTCGGCGGGTGCGCGCGGGCGCGGGCACACCGCCGATATCGATTTGATTGCGCTGAAGACGTCGGGTGCAAGGGGCAAGCCGCCAGCTCCGCTCGACGATCGCTGCGCATGATGGCCTTGGGGCCGGATTGGGAGGATACATCATGACGACCAACACCATCGACATCCTGCTTTTGGGCAGCGGCGGCCGTGAGCACGCGCTCGCCAAGAAGCTGTCTGAGTCCGCCCGGTGCGGCAAGTTGTACATCGCGCCGGGCAACGGCGGCACGGTCGCGGTCGGCGAGAACGTCTCGCTTGATGAGAACGATCCGGACGCCGTTGCCGACTTAGCCCGCGAGACGGGCTGCGGCCTTGTGGTAATCGGCCCCGAGGCCCCGCTCGTGGCGGGTGTTGCCGACGCGGTGCGCGCGGCGGGCATCCCGTGTTTTGGCCCCGGTGCGGCGGGTGCCCAGATGGAGGGCTCCAAGCTGTTCTCCAAGCAGGTCATGGGTCGTGCCGGCGTGCCCACGGCGGCCTACGGCTCCTTCACCGATGAGGAGAGCGCGCTTGCGTACGTGCGCGAGCAGGGCGCTCCGCTCGTCGTGAAGGCTGACGGCCTGGCGGCTGGAAAGGGTGTTGTAGTGGCTACCGAGCTCGAGCAGGCCGAAGAGGCCGTGCACGAGTGCTTTGCCGGCGTGTTCGGCGAGGCCGGTTCGACGGTGGTCATCGAGGAGATGCTCACGGGTCCCGAGTGCTCGCTTCTGGCGTTCACGGATGGCAAGACCGTGCGTCCCATGGCGACGTCTCAGGATCACAAGCGCGCCCTCGAGGGCGATCTGGGCCCCAACACCGGCGGCATGGGCGTCTACAGTCCCGTGCCCATCGTGACTCCCGAGGAGCACGCCGAGATGGAGCGCATCATGGATGCTGTCGTGGCGGAGCTTGCCGACGAGGGCATCGATTACCGTGGCTGCCTGTACGGCGGCTTCATGCTGACGCCTACGGGCCCCAAGGTGCTCGAGTTCAACGCGCGCTTCGGTGATCCCGAGACGCAGGTCATCCTGCCCCGTCTGAAGAACGACCTGGTCGACGTGATGTTGGCCTGTGCCAACCAGACGCTGGACGCCGTCGAGCTCGATTGGCGAGACGAATACGCCGTGTCCGTGGTCCTCACGAGCGCGGGTTATCCCGGTTCGTACGAGAAGGGCAAGGTCATCACGGGCATCGAGGATGCCGAGGCCATGGAGAACGTGACGGTGTATCACGCCGGCACGCGCGTGGACGAGGGTGGCCAGGTGCTCACCAACGGCGGCCGCGTGCTCAACGTGACGGCGCTCGCGCCCACGTTCGAGGCCGCGCGCGATCTCGCCTACGAGGCCTGCGAGAAGATCGACTTCGAGGGTAAGACGCTTCGCCGCGACATCGGCCTGCGTGCCCTGCGCGGTCGCGACGCCTGGGCATAACCTGTCGTTGGAGACGGGCGCAAACGGCTGATGCCGGCCGGTCGGGATGATTCCCGGCCGGCCGGTTTTTTGTGCGACGGATGGCTGTAGGGGGCTGCCCCGCTTGCGTTCATTTCTGGACTGCCAGTTGGTGTGGGACGCTTTACATCAAGGTGACGAATGAGTTGATAATTGTAATTTACAACTAAGCATTTCTACACATAACCACCACAAATGGAGAAATTTAACGCGTGAGAAAAGGATGCTTATTAACATTGAAACAAGAATAAAAGATATGAACTGAAGTAAGAAGTAAGAGAAAAAAACAATGCGGAGAAGATAAATTGCTTCAATCTGAACACTTTTGCTCAGAAGATTGAACAAGGGGGCTGGTTTTAGTGAAAGCTAAGATTTTCACGAATGTATGTCTATTTGTATACGAACGGTATACGGACAGAGCGGAAATAACGCAGCCTGCGATTGGCGGAGCTATCGGGAGCATCACCCGCTGGCGTTGGCTGCGGCGCGAGTGCGAGGTGGTGGGTTATGATCCAACTGTTCCGGAAGAAAAAGCCTTCGGGGGGCGCTTCTAAACTTGTAGGGGCGCTCGCTACGGTGGCCCTTGCGCTATCGGTGCTGATATGCGCACCGGGCGTGGCGCAAGCGGCCTTGATCGACCACACCGTTCAGGGAGTGAGCCCTCGTGGTACGACGATTAACCTGTTCGATTACTGGATCCAAAAGCGCGATTCCAACGATCAGAACAACGGCACTGATTATCAGATTCGTGGAATCAACGCAAATCATGTTCTCAAGTTCGGTGCCGGAATGGGCACGAACGACAATGAGGACGTGGTCAATTCGACCGCTGTTAACGACTGGACGGGCGATTCCGCACCGCGCCAGGGCATCGTTTCCGATTTACTGTCCGCCGATGGCTATCCCGTTTTGTCTGGAACGGGCGGAATCGGGAACGAGTCCCTCTCCTATTTGTTTAGCGATTCCGCGCAGCAGGGAAAGGCATCCTATATGGATGTCGACGGTCTCCTGCAGGTCGACGATGACGGCTACTACTATTACAACAGCCAGGCGAACTTCGCCGCGTTCGATGCAGAGGCCGAATCCTTCGCGCTCTATGATACCTGGGGAGTCAATGCGGGCGGCCATTCTCCTAACGGGCAGTTCTTCCCGTTCAACACCGGTGAAGACGTGTTCAACGAGCAGGGCGGCCAGCTTACCCAAAATGGTGTCACGTCGACCGACGCCGACATCAACCACTACTTCGGCCTCAACATGTCCACCCGTTTCATCCAGCAGTACGGTGGTCACACGGCCGCTGCTGGTACCGCCGGTCGCCAAGAGGTCACCTACAACTTCTCCGGTGACGACGACGTGTGGATCTACATCGACGGCGTCCTCGTGGGCGACCTGGGCGGTATCCATGACAAGTCCTCTATCGAGATCAACTTCGCCGACGGCAGCGTCGTGATCTACCATGACGTGAACAATGACAACGTGTACAACGAGAACGATGATGGTACCCCGTACGAGAAGACCACGCTGCGCGCCCTCTTCCAGGCCGCACTCGGCGGCGATTTCGACACGTCTGACTTCGACGATGACACCTTTGCTGACAACACCTACCACACGCTCGACTTCTTCTACCTCGAGCGCGGCAACACCGACTCCAACATGTCTCTCAAGTACAACCTGGTGAATATCCCCGAGTCCGGCGTGCTCAAGGTCGACCAGTACGGCGACGAGATCAGCGGTGTGACCTTCACTCTGAGGCAGGCCAATCAGGACTACAACATCGTCGACAACGGCTACAGCGTGACTGGAACGACCGACTCCACTGGCGAGATGATCTTCACGACCACCAACAGGGCCGGCAAGGAGATGCCCATCACGCTCGAGCAGCTCGGCGATCAGAGCGACAATTGGGTGCTGACCGAGGGCGATGTCCCAGAAGGCTATCGGAGCAACGGCGACATATATCTGCGCTTCGAGGACGGCGTGCTGCTCGCGAGCAACGAGTGGGACACCGGCGCGTACTCGCAGGCACATGTGACCGCATCGGCCCCATCGACGGTAATCGATGAGAACGGCGGCTCTCACGACATCAGTGCGGAGAACGGTGGGACCCTGTTCGCCGTCGTCATGCAGAAGGGCGAGGACGGCGCCTGGTACCCGGTGTCCGGTGACGCTTTCAGCGGATGGCACGTGGCAGGCGGGAATACCAATGCCTACATCATCGCTGCTGCCAAGGAGGAGAACAGCCAGTACCAGTTCCTCCCCGGTTCGGCGGGCGATTACGAGGTGACCATCGAGAACCTTCCCGGCGACATCACCAAGTACGCCTACATGCTCGAGACAAATAATGGAAATGTAAGCACCGCCGAGTACACGGTGAGGTACTACTGGACCAAAGCCGACTCTATCGCGGATATGACCGCGTCGAGCTGGATCGAGCAGATTGAAACCGATGCGAACGCAGCGTCGGGCTACGACGGCATCGGGCGCGTCTTCTCCGTCACGCTGAACATCCCCAACATCAAGAACGAGCTGTCCCTCATCAAGACCGACGCCGATACGGGCAAGCCGTTGGCTGGCGCCGAGTTCACCATGTATACCGACGCCAACCGCAACGGTGCCGTGGATGCGGACGAGACGGTGTGCTTCACGGGCACGACGGGCACCGACGGCACGCTTGACATCACATCCGCCGACGGTGCGGATGGATCGCGTGTCCTCGCCGAGGGATTCTATGTGTTGGTCGAGACTCAAACGCCGAGTGACTACATCGAGCAGCAAACGCCCATTCAGATCGTCGTGGACGACGACGGGGTCCATGTGAACGCAGGCAGCACGGGCGATAACGTTTCTGTCGAGACGAGCATCGGCGACCTCGTGTGGAGCATGAAGGGCTTCGCTGCGGGCGATGACGTCGACGCCACGCTGCACGAGGTCTCCGCTCAGCCGCAGACCTCGACTGGGCAGAGCTATCCTGCCGATGAGTCCTCTTGGACGAATGACGGCGATGCCCTGCACTATCACTACAACGATGCGACCGATACGCTCGACTACATCGTGACCGGTGACGGGGACGCCGCCTACGTCGCCGATGCCGGTTGGTCGCGCCTCGACATCACCCAGTGCACCGAGCACAATGTCGATGAGACGGACAGTCCCAAGGAGGATCTGGGCAACCAGTCCCTCAATGCGCTGTTCGACGGCGACGTGACCATCCAGGTGACCAACAGCAAGGTGCCGACGACCGGCACGCTCGAGGTCACCAAGGCCGTCGAGAACGATCCGACGTCGGATAGCGACAAGAGCTTCGAGTTCACCGTCGAGCTCAGGGACGCCTCCAGTGCCGATCTGAGCGACAAGTACACCGCGCAGGTGTACGACGCGAGCGGGAATCCGGTCGGTTCCCAGTTCCAGATTTCCGGCGTCGACGACCCGGCGACGCCGTACCGCGATGAGACCACCTTCACGCTGAAGGACGGGGAGCGCCTCGTGGTGTCCGACCTGCCGGTCGGTACGACCTACACCGTGACCGAGACCGCTGAGGACAACTACACCACCACCGCAACGGGCGATACGGGCACGATCTCCAATACGGGAACCTCTCGCGCCTCGTTCACCAACACGTACGTTGCGCCGTTGACGCTGTCTGCCGAGGGCGCGCTGACGGTGCGGAAAGACCTCGAGGGGAACAATCTCTCCGGAACGGACGGTGACGCCAACAACTTCGACTTCACGCTGACGGCGCTCAATACCGAGGGCGATGGCCAGCCGAGCGCTGCGGACGCTGCGGAGAAGATCGGCCTGTCCGATGGCGATGTCACGCTCGAGTTCTCGAACGACGCCGCCGAGATGGATCCTGCGACGGGCGTCGCCACCGACACCATGAATCCGCTGACAGGCGGCATCACGTTCACGGCTGCCGATGCGGGCCGTACCTACACGTACGAGCTACGCGAGGTCGCACCCGCACCGGGTAATGCCGGGTACACCTACAGTGATGCCGAGTACATGGTTACCTACGCGGTTCAACTGGGGGATGACGGAAAGCTGACCGTCACACCTACAATCGTTGATAAAGAGGGGCAGTCCCAGACAGAGGCGAAATTTATCAACTCCTATAATCCTGGCGAGGTCACGACGGACGATAAGGATGCGACCAAATCCATCCAGGTCCAGAAAACCGTGACAGGCCAGAGCCTTGACGCGGATGCGTCCGGCTTCACTTTCGAGCTGACGTTGACGAGCGAGAACGGTGACGCCGTTTACGAGGGCTCCGGCAAGGACAAGACGCCCTTCAACAGCATGGAGCTCACCATCGGCGCGCCGTATACGGACGGCACGGCGAAGACCTCCACGTTCGGAGACATCACGTTCGCCGAGGCGGGTACCTACACCTTCGACGTGACCGAGACCACGGTGACGCCGAATCCGGCGAACGGCTGGACCTACGATAACAGCGCCGGTGCGCCGCGAACCGTGACCGTGGCGGTCTCCGATTACAACGGTGCGCTGCAGATCGATGACATCACGTACGACAACAGCAAAGCGCCTGCCACGGCCGACCAGGATGTGACGACCGCAGCGGCGTTCACGAACTCCTTCCGTGGTACGACGATTGGCGACAATCCTAATACTGCGCTCAAGGTGGAGAAGACTGTGAATGTGCCCACGGGCATGGATTTCACTTTCGGCCTCTCTCTCAAAAGCGCGCAGGATGCCGACGATAGCCCGATTGAAAGCGGCGTTTGGGAAACGGACGAGAACGGAGCGCTCGTCGCGTTCAACGGAATGACCGCAAAGGTGACGGACGAGTTCACCACAGATAAGCTCAAGCAGGCTGCGAGCTTCGGCGCCATCACCTTCACTGAGCCTGGCACCTATATCTTCGAGGTGGCCGAAAGGGCACCACGTGCGATTGAGGGCTGGACCTACGACACCGACATCGAGACCATCACGGTTATGGTCGACAACGACATGAACGTGACGGTTGATCCAGAGGATCGCACAGTCCCCTTCACCAATACGTACTCCTCTACCGGCGAGCTGCCGTTGGACGGTACGGGCGTTGTCAATCTGAGTAAGAAGCTGACCGGTCGCGATTGGATTGAAAGCGACGTGTTCACATTCACGCTGACGGGCAAGAACGTGACGGATGGTGTTGGGGACGAGCAATCTGGCTTCGTGCTGCCCACGGAAACTGAGGTGACGGTCGATTACGCTGACGCGGTCGAAGAGGCCGGGGAGGGCGTTCCCACTGAGGATGTTTCGGTGCCCTTCGGCTTCGATCCAATCACCTTCACCGCTCCGGGAATCTATGAGTTCACGGTGACCGAAGGCGAAATTGACGCGAAGCAGTCCCCGAACGTCTCCAACACGAGCGGTGCTTCGGTGACCTACCGCTTTGAAGTGACCGACGAGAACCAGGACGGCACGCTGAACGTAACGCTTGCGCAGGAGGGCCAGTCCGGCACCGGCGAGTTTGTGAACGAATACGACCCCGCGGTCGCCACGGCGGACCTGCGTGCCACCAAGACGCTGAACGGCCGGAGCAAGGGTCTTGAGGCCGGTGCCTTCGAGTTCCAGATCAAGAGCGTGTCCGCGCCCGAGGGCGTCACTGTTCCGATGCCGAACAACGCGAAGGATGAGAGCGGCGATGGCGTCTATGCCGTGTCCAACGATACTGACGGCGTCGTCAACTTCGGTACCTTCAGCTTCACGACCGAAGGCGCCTACACCTACCGTGTGAGCGAGGTTGACGGCGGCTCGACCGTCGCAGGCGTGACCTACGACGATGCCGTGTACTTCGTGACCTATAATGTGGCCGACGATCCCGTGACCGGTGCGCTCATCGCGGACATGACCGTCCACCAGAATGCGGCGGACGGAAAGGAGATTGGCAACGACGCCATCGTCTTCGTTAACACCTACGACCCTGAGGATGTGACCGCGCCTGGCGATCCCGCGGAGGCGGGCTTCTCTGGCACGAAGACGGTCGTTGACGAGCATGGTTCCTATGGCGCGCTCGAAGCGGGTAAATTCACGTTCATCATGAAGAGCATCTCAGCTCCGGAGGGAGTGAGTGCGCCTCAGCCTAGCGAAGGCGCCTCGGTGACCAACGGCGACGACGGCTCCTATACTTTCGGAACCCTGACTTTCTCCGAGCCAGGCACGTACGTGTACGAAGTGCAGGAGCAGGCGAGCGGCATTCCGGGCATCACGGACAGCTCTGAGGTCTACAGGCTGAGCTTCACCGTGGTTGATAATGGCGATGGTCAGCTCGTGATTGAAGACCAGTCCATCCTGAACGCTGACGGCGAAGAGGTCGGCGCGGGTGATCTGGACTTTGAGAACATCTACAACGACGGGAAGACCTCCTATACCATCAACGGAACAAAGGTGCTCGACACGAACGGTTCCGACAGCGTTCAGCTTGGCGAGGGAGATTTCACATTTGCGTTGTACGAGGTTGCTGCGGACGGTTCCGAGAAACTGATCGGCAAGACCGCCAACGGTGTTGCGAATAACAACGTGGCAAGCTTCGAATTCGATCCCATCGTCTACACCGAGGAGGAGACCCATACCTACAAGGTCTACGAACTCGGTGTCGACGGTGAGCCCGGTGCGGGCGGCACGGACGCCAACAACGTGGTGTACTCCAAAGAAGTCTACACGGTGGTCGTGACGATCACCAAGGCCAACGACGGCCGCGGTCTTTCCGCGACGGCCGACGTCCAGAATTCCGAGATCACGTTCACCAACGTATACCTGCCCGAAAAGCCGAGTTCTCCGACTGATGCGGACATCAAGGTGTTCAAGGAGCTGAAGGGCGATCGTACGGACTTGCGCCCCGATGAATTCACGTTTGTGCTTGAAGGCATCGCTGGAACTCTCTCTGAGGATATGCGTGCAGAGGGCACCAATGACGCAAGCGGTGTTGTGACCATTGACCAGATCGTTTTCAGCTCAGAAGGTACATATGAGTTCACGCTTCGCGAAGTGGCTGGCAGCGACGAGAACATGACGTACGATCGCGACGTTTATACCTTGGTTGCCAATGTGACTGAAGGCGAAGACGGGCTGGTTGTGTCTTGGAGCGTAACGGCAGTCAACGGAGAGCCGGTAGCCGAAGGTGAGGACCCGATTACGGAGATCACGTTCGAAAATATCTATGACGAGCCCGATACGCCCGTAACTCCGGACACCCCAGACACCCCGGATACCCCGGATACGCCTGACACCCCGGAAACTCCGGACACTCCGGACACTCCGGATACCCCCGACACGCCCGATTCCCCTGATACCCCGACAACTCCGGACACGCCCGATACGCCGGACACCCCAACCACCCCGACCACCCCGACTACCCCTGATGAGGGCATCCCTCAGACCGGTGATTCCTCGATGGCCGTGATCTTTGCTGTGGTACTTGCAGGCATCGCTCTGGTTGCGGGTGGAGCAATCGCGTTCTTCCGTAAGAACCGGAGCTAACGGCATCCGTAGGCGCTCCGAGCCAATTGAGCTCGGAGCGCCACTCCGGTGCGCAAGCACCTACACATTTCTTCGGTGCACAGCCGTATCCCGACCAACGGCTTTGCATAAGCGGCGATTGACCCCGCCGTACATCGCATGGTGACGATCCCGACCGTGTCATCATGCGCCGAGACCCGGCCTGCGCGCTGTCGCGGCCGGGTCTCCTGTTTGTATGCACAGGGCCCAGACGAGGCTCATCACCTCATTTCTCCACTCCACTTCAACCCCACTTCCACCTCAAGTGAGGTTGAAGTGAGGTGAAGGCGAGGCTGCCCCGTATCTGGGGGCAAGCTCGAGATATCTCGTGCTCCTTTTGTCCAGGACTCATAATGGCCTGATGGTCGCTACAATAAGCATCGCACATGACCATACGTAAGGGAGCAACCATGGAAGAGCAGGATTTGAATACCCAAGAGACTGCCGACGACGCTGCCGAAGAGGAATGCGTCCCTGCGCTCGTGCTCGGTGACGATGATGAGCGCGATCCCGGTCTGCACGAGAAGATTCTGTCCGAGGAGCTTGCGTGGTCCGGCAAGATCTTCGACGTCAACACGCTGCAGGTGCAGCTGCCGAACGGCCATACGTCCCGTCGTGACATCGTGCGCCACTGCGGTGCGGCGGCCATCGTGGCGCTCACCGAGTCGGGCAAGATCGCGCTCGTGCGCCAGTATCGCACCGCGCTCGATCGCGTGACGGTCGAGCTGCCTGCCGGAAAGCTCGATCCGGGCGAGGACCCGCTCGAGTGCGCCAAGCGCGAGCTGCATGAGGAGACCGGGTTTATCGCGCACAACATGCGCTATCTGACCACCATGGCCTCTTCCTGCGGTTTTTCCGACGAGCTCATCCACATCTTCATGGCGACCCAGCTCGAGTTCGACCAGGCGTGCCCCGATGAGGACGAGTTCCTGAACGTCGACTTGGTGCCGCTCAACGAGCTGATCGACGCCGTGCTCGACGGCAAGATCCAGGATTCCAAGACCATCGTCGGTGCGCTCGCCTGCGACGCCATCGCCCATCGTCTGTAGCATTTCACGCGACCGTCCCGTCGCTTCGCCGTGGGGCGGACGCAGATGGCAGATTCGCCATGTCGTCGCAATCGGAGACGGCATCGCGACACCTGCCATCTGCGTCCGCCCCCGATGATCGGTGCCGCGCTGCGACGGTCCGACCGACGGGAAAACGACCCCGTCCAAAAAGTACCAAAACGCATCATGTGAGGAGAAGAGTTGTCTAGCAAGCAACCGAGCATGTTCCGCCGGTTCGTCGCCTATTACGGGCCGCAAAAGCATCTGTTCATCGCCGATACGGTCTGCGCGCTCGTGCTCGCAGGGATCGATCTGGCGTTCCCCATCATCTTGCGCGGCCTCACCGGCGGCCTGTTCACGGAGGGTCCGGAGGCCATCATGGGCTCCCTTGCGTTTGTGGCCACCGGCCTGATCGCCATGTACCTCGTGCGCACCGCGTGCAAGTACTTCGTGTCCGCCCAGGGCCACATCATGGGCGCGCGCATGGAGTCCAAGATGCGCGAGGACCTGTTCGACCAGTATGAGCGCTTCTGCTTCTCCTACTTTGACCGCGTGAACTCTGGCGACATGATGAGCCGCGTGGTCAACGACCTGTTCGACATCTGCGAGGGTGCCCATCATCTGCCCGAATGGATCATCATCTGCGGCATCGAGATCATCGGCGCGTTCGTGATCCTGTTCACCATCGCACCCGTGCTCGCCGGCGTCATGGCGCTCATCACGGCGGTGTTCGTGGCCATCATGGTTCGCCAGAACCTGCATATGCGCGCCGTGTTCGCCGACAACCGCCGCAAGATCTCCGATGTCAACTCGCAGCTGCAGGACTCGCTGTCCGGCATCCGTGTCGTCAAGTCGTTCGCGAACGAGGGCACCGAGCGCGCCAAGTTCCGCCGCTCCAACGAGGCGTATCTGGGCTCCAAGGTGGCCCAGTACCACGTGATGGGCAACTACCAGGCCACGAGCGCCCTTATGACCGGCGCGCTGTACACCGCCATCGTGGTGCTCGGCGGCTACCTCATCGCCACGGGCAATATGTCTGCGGTCGATCTGGCGACGTTCGCGCTGTACATCAGCCTGTTCGCCACGCCCATCGAGACGCTTGTCAACTCCACCGAGACGTTCCAGAAGGCCATCGCCGGCTTCAAGCGCATGGACGAGGTGCTCGCAACCATGCCCGACATCGTCGACGCGCCGGATGCCCGCCCGCTCGAGGTGCGCGACGGCGCCATCGAGTACCGCGACGTCTGCTTCTCGTACAAAGACGTCGAGCTGGGCGGCCGCGACCCGCAGCGTCCCGTCATCGACCACCTCACGCTCTCCATCCGTCCGGGCGAGACGATTGCGCTGGTGGGGCCGTCGGGTGGCGGCAAGTCCACCACCTGCTCGCTGTTGCCGCGCTTCTACGATATCGATGCCGGCTCCATCACCATCGATGGACAGGACGTTCGCGACGTCACGCAGGAGAGCCTGCGTCGTGCCATCGGCCTCGTGCAGCAGGATGTATACCTGTTCGACGGCTCCATCCGCGAGAACATCGCCTATGGTCGACCGGATGCGACCGACGAGGAAATCGAGGAGGCGGCGCGCCGCGCGAACATCCACGACTTCATCTGCTCGCTGCCCGACGGCTACGACACGGTGGTCGGCGAGCGCGGCAGCCGTCTGTCCGGCGGCCAGAAGCAGCGCGTTGCCATCGCCCGCGTGTTCCTCAAGGATCCCGCGATCCTCATTCTGGACGAGGCCACGAGCGCGCTCGACAACGAGAGCGAGGAGGCCGTGCAGGAGTCGCTTGAGCGGCTGGCGCAGGATCGCACGACGATCATCATCGCCCACCGCCTGTCGACCATCAAAAACGCCGACGAGATCGCCACGGTGGAACGTGGTCGGGTCGTGGAGCGCGGCACGCACGAGGAGCTTCTCGCGCGCGGAGGCACGTATGCCCGTTACTATCGGATGCAGTTCGAAGGCGTGCGCGCCAAAGACGTGCCGTCTGCGGACCCCGCACTGTAGGGAAAGCGCCGCCGCGTGCGTCGCATTGATATGGAGAGAGACTGCGGGGGTTTATGGCCCCCGCGCTACGTTTGAGGGTGCGCTATGGCAAAAAGACCACCTCTGACAGCGGACGAAGCGACCGAGCTCTTCTCAGAGCTTGATGATTCCGGCGTTGTCGACCCCATGCGCGCCCGCGACGCGTCCCGCCGTCGCGCCGTGCGCGACAAGGCGCGCGAGGAGGGCGGGGCCGAGGCGGTCAACAAGCTTGAGTCCGACCATCGGTGCAGCCGCCGGGCGCGTCAGGCTCAGGTGGACCCGCTCTCTGCCGACGACCCCTCGGGCTCCAAGGTCGGGCAGACCATCACGCGCACCGCGCTCATCTGCATCATCGGCGTGCTCGTGTTCGTCGTGGGCATGCAGGTCGTCTACGGCGTGAACCGCCGCCTCAACACCGCGAACCTGTCCGATCGCGCCAACGTGGAGACGGTCGAGCACGCTATGGAGAGCGGTGTGGAATGGGGTAACGGCTTCACGCAGTTCCCCGAGGAGTTCACGGTCGACGAGGCCAGTGAGCAGTCCGGCATAGTCGAGGTGTCGGTCGTTGACACCACGTCCAAAAACGAGCTCGAGCTCCTGTCCAACTCGCAGATCCAAGCCGCGGCATTGGCCACGAACGCCCTTTTGAACAACAAGATCAACCGCGTGGTCTACAACGTGTACGTGCGCGTGGACGAGAGCGGCAACTTCGTGCACGACAGCTTCTTCGGGTTCTTGAAGAGCGACGGTACGCGCCGCGCCATGCTGACGTTCATCTGGACCAAGGAGGTCACCGCCGGCACCAGCAACATCGACTGGCAGCTGCGCATCGTCGGTATGGACGAGGAGACGGCCGGCAAGATCCAAGAGCAGGTCAACTCCGTGTCATCGCTTGCCGAAAGCACCGAGGTCACGCAGGACGATATCGACGAAGAGCAGCGCGAGCAGAACATGGAACAGAACCTGCACGGCTCCGAGGTCTTCTCCGGCGGCTCTCCCGAGAAGAGCCCCTCCGACGTCTTGCCCGCGCCCGATGCCGCGACAGACGGGGCGGCGGACGCCTCGGCTGAGGATGCCGCGTAGGGACGCGCGAACGAACAGCTAGAATAGAGTGTACAAACGCATGCGCCTGGCTCTGCTTGCCTGCCGCCGGGCGCCGTCCGCTGTACGGGAAGTGCGAGGTGGGACATGGACGCTGGGGCGCACAGCCAGGGTCGCGTGCTGATCGTCGACGACGAGCAGATCAACCGCTTGATCTTGGAAAACCTGTTCGTCGGCATATACGACGTCGATGAGGCGGCGGATGGCCAGGAGGCGCTCGACAAGATCACCGCGGAGCCCGAGGGCTACGTGGCCGTGCTGCTTGACGTCGTCATGCCGCGGCTTGACGGCATCGAGGTGCTGCGCCGCCTGGCTCCAACGGGCTACCTGCAGCGCGTTCCCGTGTTTCTCATCACTGCCGAGCGCGGCGACGCGGTCATGGAGAAGGCGTACCGCCTGGGAGTCATGGACTTCATCGGCAAGCCCATCGTGCCCTATGCGGTGATCCGACGCGTGCAGTCGGTGGTCGAGCTGTTCGAGGCGCGCAAGCGTCTGTCGATGACCGTCGAGGACCAGCGCTTGCAGCTGCTTGAGCGTGCGGCGCGCATCATCGAGCTCAACCGCGGCATGATCGAGTCTCTGTCGGCAGCCATCGAGTTTCGCGATGGCGAGAGCGGCGACCATGTGCGCCGTATCCACGACATCACCAAGATGGTGCTTGAATGCACCCGATTGGGCGACGGCCTCGCCGCCGAGGACATCGACGACATCGCGCTCGCCTCGATCATGCACGATGTCGGCAAGATCGCCATCCCCGACGCCATCCTCTGCAAGCCCGGCAGGCTGACGGCAGAGGAGTTCGAGGTCATGAAGTCGCATACGGTTCGCGGCGCCGAGCTGCTGGAGCGCATCCCCCAGATGCGCAGCATGGGCGCGTACCGGTATGCCATCGACATCGCGCGCCATCATCACGAGCGCTGGGACGGGCGCGGGTACCCCGACGGCCTGGTCGGCGACCAGATCAGCATCTGGGTGCAGGTCGTGAGCCTGGCCGACGTGTACGACGCGCTGATGAGCAAGCGCGTCTACAAGGACGCGTTCCCGCGCGAGGAGGCGCTCGCCATGATTCGCGACGGGGCGTGCGGCGTGTTCAACCCGGAGCTTCTGGACTGTTTCTTTGCGGTCGAGCCGCGCATCAACGAGCTGCACGACCGCTCGGTGGCGACGCGCTGAGCGCGGGGAGGGGATATACGATGAACAAGGATGCCCTGGTGGCTGCCGGCATGGATGTCGACGGTGCGCTCGCTCGCCTGATGGGCAGCGAGGCCCTGCTCGAGCGGTTGCTCAGCACGTTTGCGGCGGACGGCAACATGGCAAAGCTCGAGGCTGCGCAGGCCGATGGGGATGCCGACGCTGCGCTCGAGGCAGCCCACACGCTCAAGGGGGTGTGCGGCAATCTTTCCATGACGACCCTGTTCGATTTGTCGTCGCGTGCGTGCGACCTGTTCCGTTCGGGGGACACCGCCGCCGCGTTTGCCCTTGTGCCCCAGATACGCGATGCCTACGCGGCCATGATGAACGCCATCAAGGCGTGATGCCCTGCTGACGCGGTCTGCCTGTAAGGTTCAGGAAGGTATCTGGTAAGGTCGCGAGGGATTATCTCAATTCGATTGCGTGCGCCCGCGGCTCGGCTGGTACGTTGAGCCTATGGATACCGTTGACCTGTGCGGACGATCTGCCTTTCGCTACCACCGAATCCCTCCCGTCCTGAGGCCACACATACAGGACGCGCCCGATCTTTCTATAGACATAAAGATAGGGATGTAATGCCGGGAAATCCGGCATTACATCCCTATCTGAGTGCAAGATGCGCTATTTCAGCAGGTCGCTGACGCGTCCGAGCATGGTCTCGAACGAGACGCCGCGGTCGCGGAACTGCGGCTGCTGCGAAGACACGAGCATGGCGTCGTGGACGAAGTCGCCGGCAAAGACGACGGATTCCTTGAGCGTGCGGCCCGCCATGACGGCGGCGAGCAGGCACGAGCAGTACAGGTCGCCCGTCCCGTGCAGCATGTAGGGAAGCAGCTCGTTGCCGACTTCGAAAAATGCGCCGCCCTCGGTTCCGACGAAATTGCGGATCTTGCCGTCCTCGCGCTGGATGCCCTTGAGCACCACGGTGCGGGTTCCCTTGGCGAGCAGCCCGTCGACCAGGCGATGCGCCTGCTCGTCGGAGATGTTCTCACCGGCCCAATCATCGCCGATGGGCTCGCCCAGGATGATGGCGGCCTCGGTCAGGTTGGGCGTCAGGATGTCGGCGCCATCGGCGAGGTCCGCCATCGCCGCGCACAGCTCGGGCGTATAGGTGGGGTAGACCTTGCCGTGGTCCGCCATGACGGGGTCGACCACGCGCAGCGCGCTCGGATACATGGCATACAGGTCGCGAATGCGGTCGACCTGCTCGGGCGCGCCGAGGAAGCCAGAGTACACGGCGTCGATGTCGACCCCGATGTTCTTCCAGGCCTGCAGGTAGTCGCTCAGCATCTCGGTGGTGTCATGCATGTACCAGCCGGGAAAAGCCGTGTGCGACGAGAACAGCGATGTCGGAACGGGGCACACGTCGCAGCCTGCTGCGGAGAGCACGGGGATGGCGACCCCGAGCGAGCACTTTCCGTAGCCGCACATGTCGTGCACGGCGGCGACGCGCGGGATGTAGGCCCCTTCGCGCTGGTAAAGGGGCTGATCTGGGCTGGTGATTTCGTTGGACATGGATATTCCTTCTTTCTTCCGCGGACTTATGGACCAGCGTACGTGAGACCACCATAGCGCTCTTGCGCGGTGGCGGTCATGTCGTTCGGCAAAGTTCACATATCGGTGCGAAAGGAGACGCGCTCCGGTCGGGGGTGATAAAAACTTCCATGCATCAAGTAATCAATAAGAAATAATTATCCAAAATGGGCAGCTCGAAGGGGATGGATTATCCGGAGAAGGGTAATAAAAGACCCCTATTTCATCGCGGAACCTTCACGCATGAAACGAAATTCCTGCATATTATTGCCAAAAAAGCGCGTATCGGTGAATAAAAAATCACCGTCAACCTACATCTGATAAAAAGAGCCTACAATACGCGCAGGCATTCAACCTTTAAAGCGGTACGGAGAGACCGAGAAGGAGAGCAGATGGAGTGCAACATCGCCGCGGGCATCGAGACCCGCAAAGCCGCGCCCAGCGATCTGGCGCAACGCATCATCGCGCAAACAAGCAAAGGCTATCACGGTCCCGCAATCCTCATGCTGGAGGATGGGACCGTTTTTTATGGCCGTGCGTGCGGCGCATCCGGTACGGCGACGGGGGAGGTGTGCTTCAACACCTCGCTCGAGGGGTATTTCGAGGTCCTGACCGATCCCTCGTATGCCGGTCAGATCGTGACCATGACCTATCCCCAGATCGGTAACTACGGCATCGACCCGGCAGACGTCCAGAGCGCATACCCGGGCTCGCCCGAGCGGGGCGCATCGACGCCCGCGCTGCGAGGCATGGTCGTGCACGATATGTGCCCGACGCCGTCGAATTGGCGCAGCGCCATCAGCCTGCCGGAGTACCTCAAGCATGCGGGCATCGTGGCGATCGAGGGCGTGGACACCCGCGCGCTCGTGCGCCATCTGCGCGACAACGGCGCCCAGAAGGGCATCATCTCCACGGAGGTCTTTGCGCTGGCCGAACTTGCCCAGTTGCTCGAGCAGGCTCCGTCGCTTGTGGGGGAGAACCTCGTGCGCACCGTGAGCTGCGGCGAGCCGCACCCCTATACCGCCGCCGACCTGCCGGCCAATCACGCCTTCGCATCCGCGCCCGCACCCGAGCAGGCGCACTACCGCGTTGTCGCCTACGATTGCGGCATCAAGCGCGGCATCCTCGAGGGGCTCGTGCGCGTCGGCTGCGAGCTGACCGTGGTGCCGTGGGACACGCCTGCCGAGGACGTGCTGGCAAAGCATCCCGACGGCGTGTTTTTGTCCAACGGACCCGGAGACCCGGATGCCGTGGAGGAGACCTACTCCCAGGTCGAGAAGCTGATCGGCAAGGTTCCGCTGTTCGGCATCTGCCTCGGCCATCAGATGATCAGCCTCGCGTGCGGCGCCGAGATGGAGAAGCTCAAGTTCGGCCACCGCGGCGGCAACCAGCCGGTGATGAACCTCATCTCGCATCGCGTCGAGATCACGGCGCAGAACCATGGTTTCGGCCTGGTGTTCCCCAGCCTCGGCGCGCTCGTGCCCGAGCTCTCCGGCGGCGTATCCGAGCATCCCGCCGATGGCGACCTGCGCTTCTGGGTCGAACGCGGCGTCGCGCCGGTCGTGGAGAACGAGCGCTTCGGCCGCATCCGGCTCACCCACGTGAATCTCAACGACGGCACCGCGGAGGGCATCCAGCTGCTCGACCAGCCCGCCTTCTCGGTCCAGTACCATCCCGAGGCGGCCCCCGGCCCCACCGATGCGCATTACCTGTTCACGGCGTTCACGCGCCTCATGGATGGTGATGCCGACTACCTGAACATCGATATCGCAAAAGACCGCCTTGCCGGCTGGGTCTTCGCGACCGAGTAGCCGGTCGATCGGGGCCGACGCGCAGCGTCGGTCCCTTGCCGAATGTTGATGCAAAACGGGATAGAGAAGAGATAGAGATGCCCAAACGTACTGATATCAAGCGCATCCTGGTAATCGGGTCCGGCCCGATCGTGATCGGCCAGGCATGCGAGTTCGATTATTCGGGTGCCCAGGCCTGCAAGGTCCTCAAAGAAGAGGGCTACGAGGTCGTGCTGGTCAATTCGAACCCCGCGACGATCATGACCGATCCGGGACTGGCGGACCGCACCTACGTGGAGCCGATCACCGCCGAGTTCGTCGAGAAGGTCATCGCCCGCGAGCACCCCGACGCGCTGCTGCCCACCCTCGGCGGCCAGACCGGCCTTAACGCCGCGGTCGAGCTCGCCAAGAACGGCACCCTCGACAAGTACGGCGTCGAGATGATCGGCTGCGATCTGGACGCCATCGAGCGCGGCGAGGACCGCAAGCTGTTCAACGAGGTCATGGCCGAGATCGGGCTCGAGGTCGCGCGCTCCGGCTACGCGTATTCGGTCGAGGATGCCCTCGACATCGTGGCGCGCGTGGGCTACCCCTGCGTGCTGCGTCCGAGCTACACCCTGGGCGGAGCCGGCGGCGGCATCGCTCACACCGAGGCCGAGCTCATTGAGATCGTCTCCCAGGGCCTGGAGCTCAGCCCCGCCCACGAGGTCCTCGTCGAGGAGTCGATCGAGGGCTGGAAGGAATACGAGATGGAGGTCATGCGCGACCGCGCCGGCAACGGCATCATCGTGTGCTCCATCGAGAACTTCGACCCCATGGGCGTGCACACCGGCGACTCCATCACGGTCGCCCCGGCCCAGACGCTGTCCGATCTCGAGTACCAGCGCATGCGCACCGCCTCGCTTGCCATCCTGGAGAAGGTCGGCGTGGAGACCGGCGGATCGAACGTCCAGTTCGCCGTCAACCCCAGCAACGGCCGCCTCATCGTCATCGAGATGAACCCGCGCGTGTCCCGCTCCTCGGCGCTCGCCTCCAAGGCGACCGGCTTCCCCATCGCCAAGGCCGCCGCGCGCCTGGCCGTCGGTTACACGCTCGACGAGATCGTGAACGACATCACGCGCGCCACGCCGGCATGCTTCGAGCCGTCGATCGACTACTGTGTGGTCAAGGTGCCCCGCTTCGCCTTCGAGAAGTTCAAGGGCACCGACACGACGCTCTCCACCCGCATGAAGGCCGTGGGCGAGATCATGGCGATCGGCCGCACGTTCGAGGAGAGCTTCGGCAAGGCCATGCGCTCGCTCGAAGACGGCCGCGTGGGCCTGTTCTCGGCCAAGGACGATCTTGATCGCCTGTCTGAGGACGACCTGCTCGAGGGCGTGCGCACCCCGACCGAGAGCCGCATCCATTACGTGGTCGAGGCCCTGCGCCGCGGCTGGTCGGTCGAGCGCGTGCACGAGGCGTGCGGCATCGACCCGTGGTTCCTCGGTCGCCTGAAGGACATGGTCTGCGTCCGCGAGGCGGTCCGCGGCATGCGCGTGGAGGATATCGACGCCGACACCATGCGCCTGCTCAAGCAGTACGGCACGAGCGACGCCGAGATCGCCCTGCTCACCGGGAGCGACGAGCGCTTCGTGCGCGCCTACCGCAAGGGCCTGGGCGTGACGCCGTCCATGAAGACGGTCGACACGTGCGCCGCCGAGTTCCAGAGCGCCACGGAATATCACTACAAGACCTATGAGGCGCCCATGCGCGCCGGCCTCGACGAGCGCCGCCGCGTCGCCCCCGACGAGGTCACGCCGTGCGCCAAGCCCAAGGCGATGATCCTGGGAGCCGGTCCCAACCGTATCGGCCAGGGCATCGAGTTCGACTACTGCTGCGTGCACGCGAGCTACGCGCTGGCGAGCCGCGGCTACGAGACCATCATGGTCAACTGCAACCCGGAGACCGTGTCGACCGACTACGATACGTCCGACCGCCTGTATTTCGAGCCCCTGACGTACGAAGACGTGATGGACATCGTCGATGTCGAGCGCCCCGACGGCGTCGTGGTGACGCTCGGCGGCCAGACCCCTCTGAAGCTCGCGCGCATGTTGACCGAGTCGGGCGTCCACGTGATGGGCACCCAGCCCGAGGCTATCGACCTGGCCGAGGACCGCGAGCGTTTCAGCGCCCTGCTCGACAATCTGGGCATCATGTATCCGCCGGCCGGCATGGCGACCTCGTTCGAAGAGGCCGAGGCCGTCGCTGCGCGCATCGGCTATCCGCTGCTCGTGCGCCCCTCGTACGTGCTCGGCGGCCGCGGCATGATGATCGCCTACGATGCGGATCACCTGCGCGACTACATGGCCGAGGCCGCGCGCGTGAGCCCCGATTACCCGGTGTACCTCGACCGCTTCCTCGAGGGCGCGATCGAGTCCGACGTCGACGCGCTGTGCGATGGCGAGGAGGTCTACATCGGGGGCATCCTGGAGCATATCGAGGAGGCCGGTATCCATTCCGGCGACTCGGCGACGTGCATCCCTCCGTTCTCGTTCTCCGAAAGCCTGGTCGAGAAGCTGCGCGACACGACGCGCCGCATCGCGCTGGCGCTCGGCGTGCGCGGTCTCGTGAACGTGCAGTACGCCATCCGCGGCGAGACCGTCTACGTCATCGAGGCGAATCCCCGCGCGAGCCGCACGGTCCCGTTCATCTCCAAGGCCACCGGCGTGCCGCTTGCGAAGGCCGCGGCGTGCATCATGTCGGGCGAGAAGATAGCCGACCTGCACCTTCCCGCCGATGACCGTCGACTCGACTGGTTCTGCATGAAGGAGGCCGTCATGCCCTGGGGCCGCTTCCCGGGCGCCGACGTGATCCTGGGGCCGGAGATGAAGTCCACCGGCGAGGTTATGGGCATCGCCAAGAGCTATCCGGAGGCCTACGCCAAGTCCCAGCTGGCGATCAGCTACGAGCTGCCCACGCCGGATAAGGGCAAGGTGTTCATCTCCGTCAACGACCGCGACAAGCGCCACATCCTGGCCGTCGCGCGCATCTTCCACTATCTGGGCTTTGAGATCTGCTCCACGGAGGGAACGGCGCGCGTGCTTGCCGGCGGCAACGTCAAGTGCGAGGTCGTGGAGAAGATCAGCGGGCCTCATCCCAATATCGGCGACATGATCGCCAACGGCGAGATCGCGCTGATCGTCAACACGCCGTACGGCCAGGGCGCGCGCGGCGACGGATACCGGGTCCGCACCGAGGCCGTGCGTCGCGGCGTGACCTGCGTGACGGCGCTTTCCGGTGCGAACGCGTTCGTGGCCGCCATCGAGGCGGTGCAGCAGGCACGTCAAGGCGGCGAGGGCTCCGGCATGGAGGTCATCGCCCTGCAGGACCTGCCGCAGTACGAGGTGTAGGGAAACCTCCGGTCAGCCCGCCCACGCAAATTGGGGCGAACTTTTGGGGACAGTCCCTTTTTGTTCACGACGGCGCACATGCGCCGTCGTGAACAAAAAGGGACTGTCCCCAAAAGATCGCCCCAATTTGCGTGGGCGGGCGGTGGGGACGGGCGGTACCGACGACGGCGCGGGCGGGTATACTGAAGGCGTTTGTAGTCAAGGGACGGGTGCTTCGTGCCCGCCGCCGCTCTCGCATTGGAGGCCGCAACATGGCAGATTCCACCGAAAAGACCCCGCTCGTCGGCATCATCATGGGCTCTAAGTCCGACCTTCCCACCATGGAGGGATGCACCGCCGAGCTCGAGCGCCTGGGCGTTCCGTACGAGCTCGTGATTGCGAGCGCGCACCGCACGCCCGACAAGGTGCACGAGTGGGCCGAGACCGCGGCCGACCGCGGCATCAAGGTCATCGTCGCCGCAGCCGGCAAGGCCGCGCACCTCGGCGGCGTCGTGGCGGCCTTCACGCCGCTGCCGGTCGTCGGCGTCCCCATGAAGACGAGCGATCTGGGCGGCCTCGACTCGCTGCTGTCGATGGTCCAGATGCCCTCGGGCGTGCCGGTGGCCTGCGTGGCCATCAACGGCGCCAAGAACGCAGCGATCTACGCCACGCAGATCCTCGGCGCGACGATGCCCGAGTACCGCGCGGTCGTGGAGAACCTTAAGCGCGAGATGGCGGAGGCGTAGCAAGCGCGCGTAGGGCGCGGATGCAGAGCGAGGAGGCGGGGCAGATGGCTGCGGACGAGACCCGGAACAACCATGCGACATCGCCGGCACGCGGAGCGGGGGACAATCCTGCCGCCGCTTCCGGGCTGCGCACGCGGATGGTTCCCGCCGGCACGCACTTCGCGCCGGCCTCCCCGCACGCTCCCCAAAAAGAGGCCCCGCATGGCTCCGGGCGCCCCGCAGGCAGGCGGTTTGCGGCGCCCGCGCGTGAATCTGCGCTCGAGGAGCATGTCGAGCGCCCCGCGGGCAAGCGTTTCGCTCCCGCAAGGTCCGTCGGCGACGAGCCGCCCTCTTCTGATGCCGTGACGCGTCCCGCCGGCACGCGGTTTGCGCGATCGGACGCGGCACCCGTCGCGGCGCGTCCGGAGCTTGCGCCTGCCGTTCCGCATCCCGCCGAGCGGCCGAAGAAGACCCCTGCCGCCCCTGCGATCGACGCGCAGCAGACCGCGTCGCTTCCCGGTGAGGCGTTTGCCGGGCTGTCCGAGGAGTCGGCGCGCGCCGCCGCCCTTGAAAGCCTCGGCGCTCCGGTCGCCCCTTCGCAAAGCGCGGCCGGCTCTTGTCCCCGGTCCGCCTCTGAGGCTCCGAGGCCCGCTTCGCACCCGGCGACGCCTCAAGCGCCGAAGCCCGCCGCGCGCCCGGCGTCCTCTTCCGCACGCCAAGCCGCTTCCGCAAAAGATGAGCCGTCCCAGCATGCAGGAGCGACCGTGCGCCGCAAGCGCAGGGTCCCCGTGCTGGCGATCATCTTGATCGTGATCGGCGTCGTGCTCCTGTTCGTTGCGGGCGGCCTGTTCCTTGCGACCCAGATGCGCTACCGGCAGGCGCAGGAATCCTACGAGGAGCTGGAGAGCTATACCGTCGAGTCCGACATGGGCGACGGCGTCCCGAGCGTCGATTTCGATGCGCTGTCGGCCATCAACTCCGACATCGTGGGATGGATCTACATCCCGGGCACTCCGGTCAACTATCCGGTCGTTCAGACCGACGACAACACCACGTACCTCAAGCAGCTGTTCGACGGCACCCCGAACGACTCGGGCGCGATCTTCATGGACATGGCCAACACCCCTCCGGGGATGTACGACCAGCAGACCACGCTGTACGGCCACCATACCTACGACGGCACGATGTTCCAGGTCGTCGACAATTCGACCGATCAGGCGGAGTTCGACAAGGTCCAGACCGCCTACTACATCACCCGAAGCGCCACGTTCGTCATGACGCCGCTGCTCACCGCGCAGGTCGAGGACACCTATATTCAGGCGCGCCAGCCGAACTTCCTGGGCGAGGGCGAGTCGCTCACCGCGTATCTCGAGGACATGCTCGCGCAGGCAAAGTCGCAGGCTCCCGATGCCGCCGAGCGAATCGAGGACACCGAGCAGGTCATGAGCCTCGTCACCTGCGCCGGCGAGATCATCCCGCGCACCACGCGCGCCGTGATGGTGCTTTCGGTCGACCAGATCGTCGCCCACGGCGTATAGCGCCGCGGCGCGCGGTGGCCGTTATCGCGGCAGCGTGCTCTCATAGGCCCGCTTGAGCGCACGGAGGCGTTCGAGCTCATCGGTCGCGCTGCCGTCCAGCTGCGCGGCAACCGCCACGACGAGGGCGTCCACCAGCGCGACGGCGCCCGCCATCGAATGGTACTCAAGCGGCTCCCCGCGATATGCGACAAGCTCGATGTCGGGCTCCGCCCCGGCTCCGTGCAGCGCGCGGCTCGTAAACAGGATGGACGTGGCCCCGACGGAGCGCGCCTGCTCGATGGCGATCCTGCTCTCCTCGGGCAGGCGCTGAAAGCCGAACGTCACGAGGACGCTGTCTTTGTCCATATGCACCAATCCCTCGAAGAGCTCAGAGCCGGCGGGCGGCACGACGACCACGCGCTTGGAGAAACGCGACAGGCGAAAACGGAGAAGCTCGGCGCAGCAGGACGCGGCGCCCTTGCCGTGAATCAGGACGAGCGAGGCGCCGGCGAGCGTGCGTGCCGCTTTCATGAACGCCTCCTCGTCGATGCGCTCGGCCGTGATGCCCAGGTAGGACTGCTGGCGCTCCAAAAAGGCCCGAGGCGACGTCGGGCCACCCTCGATGCTCGCGGCGATCTTCTCCGCCGGGCCGAGGGTGCTTGCTGCAACGGTCGCCTTGAGCTCCTTGAAATCGCGAAACCCCGCATGGCGGGCGAATCGCGAGACGGTGGCGTCCGATACGCCAAGGCGCGCTGCGAGCTGCTGGATCGGCATGACCAAAAACTCGGTCGGGTTGGACGTGATGAAGTCGATGATGGTGTGCTCCGCCTGCGTGTAGGCCACGCCCTGTTTGAACAGCGAAATCGGCATCATGCGGGCATCCTCCTCGGGGTCGTGCGCGAATATCTACCACATGCGGTCGTGCCCGGCGGGCGCCGAAAGGCACAGTTCTCAGGCGGCGGGCCCTGCCAGGATGGTGTCGACATAGCTGCCGCCCAGCCGATCGATCTCCTTGAGCGCGCGTTTGAGCGTGGCCGCGGTGAGCACGCGGAATTCCAGGTCGTCGGCAAGCTCGATCTGGTATGCGCGCGCATTGACCATCTCGAACAGCTCGTCGTACGTCGTGCAGCGGCCGTCCATGCGCGTGGTGACGCATCCGTATTGGAACGCCTGGTGCGTATCGCTGCCCGACACGACGGGAACATCGCCGATTCTCTGGGCAAACGCGTAGGTCTTCTCGACGGTGCGCGTGCGGTCGTGGCTGAGATCCTTGCCGTTGAGGTCCACGAACTCGAACGCATGCAGCTGCTCGTCGGAAAGCTCGGGGATGTGCCCGGGCGCGCGAAACGGATGGCCTGCTCCAAAGTGCAGGTCGCGCCGCTTCACCTCGGCAGCGAGCTCGTCAAACGGAAGGAAGGAGCCCTTCGCCTTGTGCGGCTCGAGCGCGAGGTTGAAGCTCAGGATATCTTCCATCGGCCCGAGCACCAGCGTGTGCCCGCCCTCTGCGATATCGACCTCCATGCCCGGGAATACGAGCAGGCCGTTGACATTGAACGCGTCGCCCTCGCGCGGGTAGCGCGACGAGATGTCGGCGTAAACCTGGCGAAAGCCCTGGGTGTTGAAGTGCTCGGTCAGACAGAGCGCATCAAGGCCGGCGCGTCGCGCGGCCCCGAACAGCCAGTCTGTGTAGGCGGGGGAAAACTCGAGGTATTTGGCAAGTTTCCCATGCGTGTGAAAATCGATGATCACTTAGAGGACCTCCAGGATATGCGGGGCGGCGAAGCACAGGGCCGCCCATGCGACGCTGACGGCCGCGAAGAGCGCTTCGCGAGGACCGGCGTGCAGCGTCGAGAGCTTGATCTTGAGCACCTTCATGTTGGTCGAGGCGTACCGGTATCCTTTAAGCTCGAGCGCCTCGACGGTGGTGCGCGAGCGTTTCGCGGTGTTGAGCATGAGCGGATAGAATGACTGCACGATGGTCTTCACCTGGTAGACGATCCAGCGGATTTTGCCCATGACGGTATCATGCTCCGGCGCGCGTCCGCGCATGCGGTAGGAAAGCAGGATGTTCTGCAGCTCTTCCATGAGGATGGGCAGGATGCGGTAGGCGAAGCTGATGGAAAACGACAGGCGTTCCGGGCAGCCGAACCACAGCAGGCCGCACGAGAGCCTATCGGGGTCGAGCCCCGAGAACACCGTGATGCTCGCGAGCGAGACCGTGGCGACTTTGAGGGTCAGCACCAGCAGCGGGGCGAGCGTGGAGAGGTCGCCTCCGAACAGCAGCGAGGCGACGAACATGTAGCCGGTTTGGGAGAAGACGCCGAGGGCGAACACGAACAGCACGAGCGGCGCCACGCGGGCCATGCGCGTGGTGATCGCGGTGAACGCAAACATGCCCAAAAGGACGGCGACGTCGTTCAAGAACCATGGCACGAGGCCAAAGAACAGGTACCACAGCAACAGGACGCGCGGATCGAGCGCGGCGATGGGCGTGTCGTCGTTGCCGTAGGCATTCTTGAGCACCTGGTCGCGCAAAAAATCAATCGACACCTTGTCCATGACGTTTTCGGATATCTTCTCGATCATGCTGAACTCTTCCCATCGTCTGTACCTGCGGCACCCGGTGCTCCGGGCGCCGCGCCGTCGGATGCGCTCGATCCGTTGCGCGCGCGCCATGCGGGAAAGCCGCTCAAGAAATCATCGAGCGTGTAGCAGGCGGCGGTGCTGTCGAGCGCCTGTCCCATGGCAAAGATCTCCGGAGGCCTGATGCCCGATCGCTCCACGATGCCTGCGTCCATGAAGATCTCGTCCGGGGTGCCGTCGCCGATGATCTCTCCCTGGCACAGCACGACGATGCGGTCGGCGAACTGGCAGACGAGCTGCATGTCGTGCGTCGCGATCACCACGGTGTCGGTCACGCCGCGCAGGTCGGCGACGAGCCTGATGATCTCCTGCCGCGTGCCGATATCCAGATTCGCGGTCGGCTCGTCGAGCAGCAGCACGGGCGGATCGAGCGCGATGCCGATGGCGAGCGAGGCGCGACGCATCTGGCCGCCGGACATGAGCCGTCCGTCGCGGTCGGCCAGATCGCTGAGGCGGAAGCGCTCCAGGAGCTCGTCGGTGCGCTCGGCGGCATCCTTGACGCCTCGGGCGCGCATGGCGAACTCGATATCGGCGCGAATGGAGTCCTTGATGAACATCTGCTCGGGATTCTGGTAGACAAGCGAGAGCTGCTCGGAGAGCTCGTCGGGCCCCATGCCGCGCGTGGGCGTGCCGTCCAGGAGGATCTCTCCGGATTGCGGCTTGATGAGGCCGCACATGAGCTTCAGGAGCGTGGACTTGCCTGCGCCGTTCGAACCCACGAGCGCCACCTTTTCCCCGCGGCGGATGGTGAGGTCCAGGCCGTCGAAGACGCGGTGCGGCTCTCCTTTCACGCTGCGGTAGCTCACCGATACGTCCCTGAACTCGACTATCGGGCGATCTCGCATTGGTCGCGAGGGCTCGTCCGCCTTATGCTCCGAGCGGGGAGAGGGCATGAAGGGAATGGTGGAGAAGGCGGCGAAACCCTCCTCGACCGTCGTCGGCAGCGGCGCGGCGGCGTGCAGAGCGCCCGCCTCCTTGAGCGCGCGTCCGGCGAGAGCGATCTGCGGAGGGTGCACATCGCTCGCCTCGAGGTCCTCGATGCGCTGCAGGGCCTCATGGGCGGGCAGGTTCCATGAGATGGCGCCGTCATGCATGAGCGCCGCCGACGTGCAGTAGTCGGCGATGAAGTCGGTGTGGTGCTCGATGACGATGATCGTCTTGCCGTGATGCTCGTTGAGGTCGCGCAGAACCTCATAGGTCTGGCGGGCGTGATAGGGGTCGAGCTGCGCCACCGGCTCATCGAGGACGATGACGTCGGGCTCGAGCGCGATGGCTCCGGCAAGGGCGAGCAGATGCTTCTGGCCGCCGGAGAGCTGCCAGATATAGGAGTCGGCGCGGTCGGCGAGGCCGCAGAGCTCGAGCGCCCTCATGCCGCGCTCCAGGTAATCGTCGAACGCGTAGTTCAGGCATGCGAACGACGCCTCATCGATGACGGTGGGGCGGACAAGCTGGTTCTCGAAATCCTGATAGACGTATCCGATGCGCTGCGCCAGATTCCCGATGTGAGATCGGGCCGCATCGACGCCGCACACGGTGATCGAGCCGCTGAGGTCGCCGACGATGAATTGCGGGATCAGCCCGTTCATGGTTTTGCACAACGTGGACTTTCCGCAGCCGTTCGCGCCCATGATGGCGAGAAAGTCGCCCTCCGGCACGTCCAGGTCGACGTGCCGGAGGGTCGGGGCTGCTGCTCCGGGATACGTAAAGCTGACGTCGCGTAGGGTTACAGCAGACACGGGGCGCCCGCCTTACGCGTTTTTGAGCTGGGTGCTGCGCCGTGCCCAGAAGCCGACGATAAGGGCTGCGACGGCGGCGACGGCGATGCCGGCCAGAACAGCGGTCTGGCTTTCCGCCCAATCCGCCTCCCACTCGATGATCGACATGCCGGCCTTGGAGATGCAGGCGGCTGCGATGGCGACGGCGAAGCCGACGACCGACCAGGCGACAACGCGTCCGCTCAGGGCAGGCGCGGCATCATCGGTCGCCGTGCGGGGATTGCAGCCCAGCAGCGGCTCGATCTTGCCGTACAGGCGTGGGACCAAAAAGATGGTGGGCAGCAGGCAGAACAGGATGCCCGAGAAGCACAGGTCGTTCAGAAACGAGAAGCCCTCGGTGGCAAAGACGGACTCCGGAAGGCCCGGGATCGCCTCGAAGTCGTCGACGGCGACCTGGACCTTGACGATGTCGACCACCGCGCTCATGGCGAGCTGGATGGCCGGTCCGCTGATGGCGGCAAGGGCGACCTGCTTGATGTTTTTGGGGTCGCGAACCATAAGGCCCGCGAGGTAGACGGCGATGGTGACGGTCAGGAACTTCTCGAGCTCTCCGAGTCCGCCGAACTGGCCGAGCATGATCTCGGAGAACACCAGCTCGCCCGTCGCGGCGCCAAGCGCGGCCGACAGCGGGTCGAAGAGCATGGCGAGCGTCAGCGGGATGAACAGGAAGAATTCGACCGACAGCTCGACGATGCCGATCTGGACCGACGGAATCAGCTCGGAGATGAGCGTCGCCAGGCCGTACAGCGACATGGATAGGACGAAGACCATGAGCTTTTGCGACCCCGTGGCGCCGCGCTCTGCATAGGTAGACATGATCGATTCCCCTCTTTCGTGGTGGCAATGGTGCCGGCACTGTCAACGATAGGGGCTCTACCTGCTTATATCGTTAAGCGGTCCGTAAAATGAAAATAAGCTTTCGCGGGCCTCTCCTATGAAAATAATTACGGCGTGGCCGATGCGCGCACGGCGGTTCGTGGGCGCTTTCGTGCAAATCGCCCGTTTGCGCTCCTTACGAGTCGTTTACACACGGGCTCCCGTGGGAACAAAGGAGGGCAGAAACGTTTTCCGCGACGATGTGAGGAGAGCTCCCATGGCGCACCAGATGCCTTCGATCGATACATGGCTTGCCGAGGCGAAAAACGACCCGAGCTTCCGCTCCTGCGGCATGTACCTCATCCATAACGGCACGGTTCGCGAAACGCCCAAGGCGCAGGTGCGCGCGTGCGAGACGGACGGCGTCGAGGCGGGGCGAAAGGTCGGCGGCATGACGTTTTCCTACGATCGCGACAAGGTCGAGGCGGCGCTTGCCGCGGCGCGCGAGATGCCGGGTATCGGCTATGTGCGCGCCTGGCTGAACGAGGGCGAGCTTTCCGTTGGCGATGACATCATGCTCGTGCTCATCGGAGGCGACATCCGCCCTCGCGTTATCGACGCGCTGCAGGCGCTCGTGGGAACCCTCAAAAACGAGTGCGTCACGGAGATCGAGCGACCCGCTTAAGGGACCGTCGGCCAAGCTGTCTTCGGTCCCTTCGCGCTCCTTCGGAGAGGCGGGCGGGCACGCCCTTATGCGCTCGGCTGCATGACCTCGCCCGGCGTCGACGTGTCGATACGGCTCGAGTCGTCGGGATGGATGGTCATGCTCTGGAACCGGTGCTCCATGTAGCTGTTATCGAAATGCTTCGCGTAGAACTCCTCGACCGGCGATGACGGCTGGATGTCGCTCACGCGCTCGAACCAGCAGTCAAGCGCCTGCAGCGTCATGACGGCGTTCACGAGCATGAGCACCGCGCACAGCGAGGTGAGGGAGTAGCGCGCCTTCCACGGGATGAGGTTGATGACCTGGAGCAGGCGCGGCAGGAGCAGCTTGATCCACACGAGACCCAGAAAGCCCCAGATGCCGGCGAACATGGTGCTCGTGCGCCCTTGCGCGATCATGGCGATAGGGTCGGGGATGATGCCGAAGATCATCTGGCCCGTGTAGTCCCAGGCGACGGCGCCGAATGCGGTCTGCATGAACCAGCTCACGGCAAACTCGAACACGCCGCCGATCACGGCGCTCACCAAGAAGATGATGACGAAGCTCTTGCGGTAGAAGCGGTTGAGCGCGACGGTCATAAGCACCGCACCCACGCCGTAGATGGGTGAGAACGGGCCGAAGAGCAGCCCCGCGCGGTCCTGGTAGACGCCCGGGTCGACCACGGTCATGTGCCAGATGATCTCGAGCACGAGACCGATGACGCTGCAGACCATGAATACCCAGAACAGGTTGAAGAAGTTGAGCTTGATATAGCCCTCGCCGGTCTCGTCGCGACCGAGCATGCCCTCTTCCGCCGCCTCGCGCTCCTGCATGTTCCGCAGGCGCACCTGCAGATCGCGCTCCTCGCGCAAAGACGGGTCGATGGTGACGGAGATGGCCAGCAGGATGACAAGCTGGACGGCAGGCTGGATCAGGTGGGCGCCGATGCCGTTGAGCATGATGTTGGCGAGGATCTGCGCAAGCGTGATGGCGATGAGCGCCTCGGACCACAGCGCCGCGTTGCGGCGCTGGTTCTTGATGAGCGAGAGGCCGAACCGGATGAGCAGGACCGATGCCACCAGCGTGAGGATGACGTTGATGGCCGTGACGACGACGGTGAGGGTCGGGTCCGCGGCGATGCTGAGCTCTTCGGGCGAGGTCGCCAGCACGATGCCCACGACTGCGATGAGCAGCACGATGAGCGGCAGGGCGACGATGCCGTCGATGAGGCACAGTGCGCCGTATACCTTGTAGATGCGTGGGATGCGCTTGCGTTCCTCGGGCGTAGGGGTCTTGGGATCGAGGTCGTTGCCCGGCAGGTCGTAGTCGGGTAGGCCGGATGCGGCGGATGCGTTTGTGTTCACAGGGGCTCCTTACGTAGTTGCGCGAGATGATACCCCGCGGAGCGGCGGCCTTTCGCACGAGCCTCTTAATTATGGCTGAACGGGTGCTCCGAACCGGTTGTCTCGGGAAACACTGATCAATTCATCTCGCGCTGTGCGCCTCCGTGCCGCGTGCAACATGCAAAAACTGTGGGATTTCATCATGTACGAACATGCTGCGAAAAAACTTCGACGGCATCGGGTATGATAGAAACAAACATACGCTTCGCGCATGTGCATGGCTGGGGTGCGAGGCCCCTGCAACCGGTTTCGCGCCCCTTCGCACATTACGCGGGGACGCATGCGTAAATTTCAATCGACAACATATTCCATACGCCTGCGAGCAGGTTCGTTCGTGCCATAATGTGCAGGTATTTTTACGCAAGAACGCGTGTGCGCAAAGGACGATCATGGCTCAACAGATCACGAATACCCCGGCAACTTGCGAATCCGCCCGCGAAGACGCGCTGCACGAGGAGTGCGGCGTCTTTGGCGTGTGGGCGCCCGAACGCGACGTGGCGCGCCTCACCTATTTCGGCCTCAAGGCGCTGCAGCATCGCGGCCAGGAGTCCGCAGGCATCGCGGTGGGCGACGGCGGCACGGTGATGGTGCGCAAGGACCTTGGCCTTATCGACCAGGTGTTCACCGATGCGGACCTCTCGACGCTGACCGGCCAGCTCGCCATCGGCCACGTGCGCTACGGCACGGCGGGCGCCAAGAGCTGGGAGGCGGCGCAGCCCCATCTGTCCACCATCAACGACGTGATCATCGCGCTCGCCCACAACGGCACGCTCGTCAACACCGACGAGCTGCGTCGCCAGCTGATCGAGCTGGGCGTGCCGTTCCTCTCCAACTCCGATTCCGAGGTGGCCGCCAAGCTCATCGGCTACTTCACCCAGCGGACGCACCATCTGCGCGAAGGCATCCGCAAGACCATGGAGCTCGTGCGCGGCGGGTACGCCATGACGCTCATCAACGAGCAGGCGCTCTACGCCTTCCGCGACCCCTACGGCATCCGCCCGCTTGTGCTGGGCAAGCTGGTCGACGAGGGCCTGGACGAGGTGGACCCCTCCGCCGTCTCGGCGCTGCCGTCCCAGACAGACGATGCGAGCGGCGACGAGGGCGCGCTCGCGTCCGCGTCCGGCTGGGTCGTCGCCTCCGAGACCTGCGCGCTCGATATCGTGGGCGCACGCTACGTGCGCGATATCCGCCCCGGCGAGATCCTGCGCATCTCGGCTGCGGGTCTGGTGTCCGAGCAGGGCGTTCCCGCGGCCGCCGAGAGCGCCGAGTGCATCTTCGAGCAGGTGTATTTCGCCCGTCCCGACTCCATCATGGGCGGCAAGTCGGTCTACGCGTGCCGCTACGACATGGGCCGGCGCCTGGCGCAGGAGAACCCGGTCGATGCCGACATGGTCATTGGCGTGCCCGACTCGGGCCTTCCGCCGGCGGAGGGCTTTGCCCGCGAAAGCGGGATACCCTTCGGCGAGGGCCTCATCAAAAACCGCTACGTCGCGCGCACGTTCATCGCGCCCACGCAGGAGCTGCGCGCCATGGGCGTGCGCATGAAGCTGAATCCGCTGCGCGACAACATCGCCGGCAAGCGCCTCGTGGTCATCGACGACTCCATCGTGCGCGGCACGACCATGGTTCAGCTCGTGAAGATGCTGCGCCAGGCCGGCGCGGCCGAGGTGCACGTGCGCATCAACTCTCCCGAGGTCGTCTGGCCGTGCTTCTACGGCATCGACACCGATGTCCAGGCGCAGCTCATCAGCGCAAACAAGTCGGTCGAGGAGATCTGCGCGTTCATCGGCGCTGACTCGCTCGGCTTCCTGTCGGTCGAGGGCCTGCTTGCCTGCCTGCCGGAAACCGGCGTCTCAGCCGGCGCGGGTTGTCCGGTGCACGGGTACTGCACCGCCTGCTTCACGGGCGTCTACCCCGTAGCCATCCCCGACAGTTTCGGGCGCGACAAGTTCATGCCCGGCTACAACCCCTGCAACCTGAGCGAGAACCCCGTGCTCCCGCGCGACGTCGTGCGCGTCAAGGACCACGACCACAGCTGGGAGGAGCACCACGAGCGGTAAGAAGCCCGTGAGTTGATACCAAATTCCGAAGCCCCGGCTTGCGTGCCGTTCCATCTCTCAGATCGGGCACATCTCTCAGGCTATCTCTCAGTTATCTCTCAGATCTGAGAGATAACTGAGAGATAGCCTGAGAGATGTGCCCGATCTGAGAGATGCGCGCTGCAAGGTGCTTGCTCGCCGGGCGTGTGCTGCCCCGGCGCACCTGCTATGATTTGGCTATCTGAAGATTTCTCCGGAAAGGATCGCCGATGAGCGAGAACACCAAGCACGTGACGTATGAGGATGCGGGCGTCGATACCGCCGAGGGCGGTCGTGCGGTCGATGCGATCAAGCAGATGGTGGCCGAGACCAACCGTCCCGAGGTCGTCGGCGGCATCGGCGGGTTCGGCGGCCTGTTCTCCGCGTCCGCGCTAAAGGACATGGAGGACCCCATCCTCATTTCCGGTACGGACGGCGTGGGCACCAAGCTCGTGCTCGCCCAGATTCTCGATCGTCACGAGACCGTGGGCCAGGACCTGGTCGCCATGTGCGTGAACGACATTCTCGCCTCGGGCGCCGAGCCGCTGTTCTTCCTCGACTACATCGCCATCGGCCATATCGAGGCCGAGCACATGGCAAAGATCGTGCGCGGCGTGGCGGACGGCTGCAAGCTCGCGGGCTGTGCGCTGGTGGGCGGCGAGATGGCCGAGCACCCCGGCGTCATGCGTCCGGACGACTACGACCTGGCGGGTTTTGCCGTGGGCGTCGTCGACCGCCCCAAGATGCTCGATCCGGCGAACGTTCGTCCCGGCGACGTCATCCTCGGCCTGCCTTCCACCGGCGTCCACTCCAACGGGTACTCGCTTGTGCGCAAGGTCATCGGTGTCGACGGCATCGTGCCGGGCACGCCCGAGGCCGCGGCCAAGAAGGCCGAGCTTGAGGGTATCGAGGTCGCACCCGGTCTGAGTCTCGCCGACGCCCTGCTGGCGCCTACCCGCATCTACGTGAAGCCCATCCTCGAGCTGCTGCGCTCCGGTGCCCCGGTTCATGCGATCGCCCATATCACCGGCGGCGGCATCACCGAGAACCTCAACCGCGCGCTCGCCGATGACGTCGATGCCGTGGTGACGCGCGATGGCGCCGCGATGGGCTGGGACGTCCCGCCGGTGATCACTTACGTTTCCGAGCATGCCGAGCTCGCCCCCAACGAGGCCTGCAAGACGTTCAATATGGGCGTGGGCCTGTGCATCATCTGCGCCCCTGAGGACGAGGCTGCCATCGCCGAGAAGCTCGAGGCGATGGGCGAGCATCCCTTCCGCGTCGGCACGTGCGTTGCGGGCTCCGGCAAGGTGGTGTATTCGGATGAGCAGTAGCGACGAGTACCGCAGGCTGGTCGAGGAGGCCGGCCTGCCGCCCGAGGCGCTTCCGAGCGACGCCTTCTTCAACGCCAACGTGGACGGGGAGCTCAAGCGCGCCCTCAAGAAGGCCATCGAGGAGCTGGAGCCGGCCGACGAGGCGCCTCACTTCCCCGACTGCAACGAGATCCAGGCTCATCGTGCCGCTGCGCGCGCGGCGGGCGAGCCGCTCGAGCCGTTGAAGATCGGCGTGCTCATCTCCGGTTCGGGAACGAACCTCCAGGCGCTCATCGACCGCATCGCCGACGGGTCGCTCAACGCCAAGATCGAGCTTGTCGTGGCAAGCCGGCCCTCGGCCAAGGGTCTCCAGCGTGCCGAGGCTGCGGGCATCCAGACGCTCACGCTCTCCAAGGAGATCTACGCCGATCCCATTGCCGCCGACGAGGTCATCGCCCATGAGCTGCTGGAGCATGGCGTGGAATATGTGATCATGGCGGGTTACATGCGCATGGTGCACGCGCCTCTGCTCGTGACGTTCCCCAACCGCGTCGTGAACCTGCATCCCGCGCTGCTTCCGAGCTTCACGGGCGCGCACGCTATCGCCGACGCCTACGAGCGCGGCGTCAAGGTGACGGGCGCGACGGTTCACTTTGCGAACGCCGCCTACGATGCGGGCCCGATCATCGCCCAGCGACCGCTTGCGGTCGAAGAGGGGTGGGACATCGATACGCTCGAGGCCCATATCCACGAGATCGAGCACGAGCTGTACCCGCATGTGGTCCAGCTGCTTGCAGACGGCCGCATCCATGTGCGCGAGAACCTCACCGTCGCCGTTCAGGAATAGCGCCGCGGCGAAAAGACCAGCGTTTCCCTCGGGCCCGGCATCGATGCCGGGCCCTTTTTTCGGCCACCGTGCAAATCGGGGAGGTGGCTGGACGGGCAATCGGCCCGGTTCCGCGAGGGCCTTCGATGTTAGACGGCGATAAGGAAAAGCCGGGTTGTATGCAAGGCGGTGCAGGTTGGGTGTGCCATAAGGCCCAGAAGGCTGCAATCGGGCGTTTTGTCGGTCGCCTCGGGTGAACGTGCTATAGAATCGCTGGAGAACGAAGGCCCGACGGACGGAGCGAACCATGAGCGAGACCTGGACAGTAAAGCGTTGCCTCGACTGGACGAACGAATATCTGGGCGGCAAGGGTATCGAGAAGCCGCGGGTTTCGGCTGAGTGGATGCTTTCGTCAATTCTCGGGCTGTCGCGCACCCAGCTCTACATGAGCTTTGATAGACCTTTGCTGCCCGAAGAACTCGATCGCATGCACCGGTCGGTCGTTCGCCGCGCAAAGGGCGAGCCGCTGCAGTACATCACGGGAGATACGCAGTTCCGGATCATCGACGTCGCCTGCGAGCCGGGCGTTTTGATCCCGCGTCCCGAGACCGAGATGCTCGTCGAAGAGGTCCTCGCGTTCATCGACCGCGATGTGTTCGGCGAGGCGGACGGGGCATCGCGCCGAGAGCGGGCCGCGCTGCCTTGGAACGCTGAGGTCGAGGCGGCCCGCCGCGCGGAGGAGGCTGCTGCTGCCGAGAAGGCGCGTCAGGATGCTGCCGAGTCCGAAGATGACGGCCCAAAACCGGATGGGGACGGTCTGCCTGAGGACCGACCCGACGATGACGTGGACGGGTTCGAAGGGGAGGCCGATGCGGAGGGGAGCGAGCCCCGCTGCGCCCGTATTCTCGAGGTCGGGTGCGGGACGGGCTGCATCTCGCTGTCGTTTGCCGCCGAGCGTCCCGGGCGCGTTCGCTGCATCGCGACCGACATAGAGCCTCGCGCCGTCGCGCTGGCGTGCCGCAACCGCGATGCGCTCGGCATAGGCGCCGAGGTCGTTGATTTCCGAGAGGGTAACCTCGTCTCTCCGCTCGACCGTCAAACGGAGTGGGGGACCTTCGATGTTTTAGTCTCCAATCCGCCCTATATCCCGACGTCGGTGATGAAGCAGCTGCCGCAGGAGGTGGCCGCATACGAGCCGGAGCTCGCCCTCGAGGGCGGGGAGGACGGCTTGGATATCTTCCGTCGACTGGTCAATGCCGCGCCGAGCATGGTGCGTCCGGGCGGCCTGCTCGCATGCGAGCTTCACGAGACGGCGCTCGATGCCGCTGCCGACATCTGCCGTCAGGCGGGATTCGAAAACGTGCGGATCGTGAGCGACCTTGCCGGGCGCCCGCGCATCATTCTCGCTGCCGTGCCCGAAGCGGCGGTGCTTGCGGCTCGCGAGCGCTTCGCCCGCCGCGCGTAGGGGCGCGCCGCAAAAATCGCTTGGCCCGAATCACATATCACGTACATACTTTCGGCCCTTTGCCGAGAATATTACCCGCTTGTCTGCTGGGTTGAGTCGATTCCGGCTCCCTGCGGCCGCGGCGTGAGACAATGCAGCGGGGCGCGTTTACCGCGCGCTGATAAATCGTTTACGCAAAACGGACGAAGGCAAAGGGAGTGGTCGTCGCATGCAGCGGATCTATCGGGTGGGCGGAGGCTCCGGCCCGCATCCTCTGGCTATCCGCGATGCGGCGCAGGTTCTGACCGCGGGCGGCCTCATCCTGACGCCTACGGAGACCGTCTACGGCATCGGCGTGGCGATCGGCGCATATGCGTCGTCGGGGGATGAGGCGCCCGCGCCCGCGACCGGGTACGGCCGCATCTTCACACTCAAGCGGCGTGACGTCCGCCAGACCGTTCCCTGGCTCGTTGCCGGCGAGCGCGATCTCGATGCGTTCGGCGTAGATGTTCCCGAGGGCGTCCACGTGCTGGCCCGTGCGTTTTGGCCCGGCGCCCTGACCCTGATCGTCAAGGCCTCCGATCGCGTTCCGCGGTTCATGCGAGCTGCGGACGGCACGGTTGCGCTGCGCGCGTCGGCGTCTCCTGTCGTCCAGGCGCTTGTCCGCGCATGCGGCTCGCCGCTGGCCGTAACGAGCGCCAATACGCACGGAGCTCCCGCGCCGGCATCGTTTGCGCAGGTGGAGGCTCGCATTCTTGCAGGGGTTGACGCCGCCATCGATGCAGGCGAGACCGTTTGCCACGATGCGTCGACCATCGTGTCGCTGCTCGATGGCGAGCTGGACATCATCCGGCAGGGGGCCTTGTCCGCCGCAGACATCGAGTCCGCCCTCGCTTCCTGTTCCGTTTCCTATCGTAAGGTGCATTAGCCATGGCTTTCCTTTTTAACGATCTCGGTCTGGTCGATCGCGTCGGGACCCTGCCCGGCGCCAGCTATATCATGGCGCTCGACTCGGGCACCACATCGGTGCGCGCCATCATCGTCGACGAGTACGACTGCATCGTCGCGCAGGCGTCGAAGCCCATCAAGACGACGTATCCGCATCCCGGATGGGTCGAGCAGGATCCCACGGAGATCCTCGCCTCTCAGATCGCCGTGATGGCCGAAGTCCAGTTCAAAAGCGGTATCCATTCCGACCGCATCGCGGCGATCGGCATCTCCAACCAGCGCGAGACGTGCGTGGTGTGGGATCGAGACAGCGGCCAGCCCATCTACAACGCGATCGGTTGGCAGTGCCGCCGCACGGCCCCCATCGTAGACGAGCTCATCGCCGCGGGGTGCGAGGACGTCGTGCGCGAGAAGACCGGCCTCAAGCTCGACCCGTACTTCTCGGGCACGAAGATCAAGTGGATTCTGGACAACGTGAGCGGTGCGCGCGAGGCCGCCGAGGCCGGCGAGCTCATGTTCGGCACGATCGACACCTGGCTCATCTACAACCTGACGAACGGCTTGGTCTATGCCACGGACATGACCAACGCGAGCCGCACGATGCTCTACAACATCCATACGCTTGAGTGGGACGACGAGCTGCTGAAGATCATGGGCGTGCCGCGCTCGATGCTGCCCGAGGTCCGGTGGAGCTCGGGTGATTTCGGTCATGTGTCGAGCGAGGTCATGACGCACATGCCTCCCATCGCCGGTGTTGCCGGGGACCAGCAGGCGTCCTTCTTCGGCCATTGCTGCTTCGATCGCGGCGACACCAAGAACACGTACGGCACCGGCTGCTTCATGCTCATGAACACCGGGGACGAGGTCGTGGACTCGAGCAACGGCCTCATCTCTACCATCGGCATAGCGGAGGGCGGGACGGTCTCCTACGCGCTCGAGGGCTCGATCTTCCATGCCGGGTCCATCATCCAGTGGCTTCGCGATAAGCTCGGGATCATCTCCAGCGCACGCGAGACGGCCGATATCGCGCGGTCGGTGTCGAGCAACGACGGCTGCTACTTTGTTCCGGCGTTCAGCGGCCTGGGCGCCCCTTGGTGGGATCCCATGGCCCGCGGTCTGATCACGGGGTTGACGGGAGCTTCCGATCGCTCCACGCTCGTGCGCGCCGCATGCGAGTCCATGGCGTACCAGAGCTATGACGTCTTGCGCGCCATGCAGGCCGACGCGGGCATGAAGCTTTCCGAGCTTTCGGTCGACGGGGCGGCGTCGCGCAACGAGTTCATCATGCAGTTCCAGGCGGACCTTTTGGGCATTCCGGTCGTGCAGACGGAGGCGGTGGAGACGACGGCGCTCGGGGCGGCGTATCTCGCCGGCCTGGCTGTCGGGTACTGGGAGGATCGCGAGGAGCTGGTCGCCGACCATGCGCTCGGACGCCGCTTCGAGCCGCAGGGCAGCGACGAAGAGGTCGCACATTGCCTTTCGGGCTGGCACGATGCCGTGGCGAGATCGCGAACCGTGATACAGTGATACCGGCCTCCATCGCATGCTGATATATCAGGGGGCCTGACGACTGGAAAGGAACAAGCCATGCGCGTTGCCATCGCTTCCGACCATGCCGGATTCGAGCAAAAGCAGATGCTCGCCGACTTTTTGGCCCAAGAGCTCGACGTCGATGTCCAGGACCTGGGCCCCGCCACAGACGACCGGGTCGACTATCCCGATTATGCGGAGAAGGTGGCGCATGCGGTGGCCTCCGGCGATGCCGACCGCGGCGTGCTCGTGTGCGGAACCGGCATCGGCATGGCGCTTGCCGCCGACAAGGTGGCCGGCATCCGCGCCGCCTCGATCGTCACGCCCGATTTCGCCGACCTGTTCCGTCGCCACAACGACGGCAACGTCATCTGCCTGTCCGGACGCTTTACCGACCCTGAGGTCAACAAGGAGATCCTCCGCGTGTTCCTCTCCACTGATTTTGAGGGCGGGCGGCACGCACAGCGCGTGGCGAAGGTCATGGATCTGGATCAGGGAAACACCGATTAATTCATTCCGCGCCTGGCGCCCCCGTGGCGGGCGCCTGCGGGCTCAGGCTGCGTCGGCGCAGCCCCACTGCGCCTTCCTCGCCTTCGCCTGCATCCGCCTCGCCACGGAGACGCCCGCCGCGAAAGCAATCAATCGGTGTTTCCCTGGGAAACACTGACCAATTCATTCCGCGGCGGTAGGCCCCGCGGCGCGCGCCCTGTTGCGGGCGCCTGCGCATGACGGCGGGGGAGATGCGGGCCGGCCGCGCCCTCTCGTCTTCGGTGCGGTGGCTATGCGTCGGCAGATCGGGTATAGGGCATATGGTGCCGGTTTCCCCGTCGACCGAGCGCCCTGTCAAGGGGCGCTCTTTTTGCAAACCGGGCGTCGTCCCATGGGGGCGCGCTTGCCGTCGGATCGCCTGCACCTACATATATATCTATACGAGAGAGTCGGAATGCGGCTGGAGGGTTGTTTGATGGTGGAGTTTGATCGGTCTCGTGTCGCGGTGGTCGACCACCCGCTGGTACAGCACAAGCTTGGAATCCTGCGCGACAAGCGGACGGGGACCAAGCAATTTAGGGATCTCGTTCGAGAGCTCGCGCATTTTGAGTGCTACGAGGCGACGCGCGATCTGCCGCTCGAGGATGTTGAGATCGAGACGCCGATTAGCGCGACGACCGCGAAGCGCATCGCCGGTCGAAAGCTCGCCGTCGTGCCGATCCTGCGCGCCGGGCTCGGCATGGTTGACGGGGTGCTCGATCTGGTGCCGGCGGCGCGCGTGGGGCATCTGGGGATGTACCGCGACGAGGTGACGCATGAGCCCCATGAGTACTATGCCAAGCTTCCCCGAGATATCGCCGAGCGCACCTGCCTGGTCGTGGACCCCATGCTCGCGACGGGCGGTTCTGCCGAGGCCGCGCTGCAATACCTGCGCGCACACGGCGCAACCGATATTCGCTTCCTGTGCATCGTCGCGGCGCCCGAGGGACTTGCGCGCGTGCTCGAGGCGGATGACGAGGTGCGGGTGTACACCTGCTCGATCGATGAGGGCCTGAACGAGGCCGCGTACATCGTGCCCGGCCTGGGCGATGCAGGAGACCGCATCTTCGGGACCCTGTAGCCGTAGGGGAGGTGCCGGCCACGCGGCCCTTGCATCGGGCCGTCGTGCCTGACGCCATGGATAGGCGCGGTGACGGCAAGTGCGAGGGTGCGGCCTTCCCGATTCGCATGCAACAAGGCCGCTCGTCGACAAGCGGGCTCCATCCATTGGTTGAGCCCCATGCGTCATCGGCATCGTAGGTCGGCTATGCTGTCGCACAGTATCATAGACGGAAGGGACGTGGCTGCCATGCCGCTCGCAGCAGGCTGCGACATCGCATTCGGCTTCGGTGGAGCTTTTGTGGGCGCTATCGGCGTCGTGCCCATGTTCTGCGCGGTCATGCCCGTGCTTCATGGAACGAAGCGCGCCGGTATCGGCCGCGGAATGGCGTCCATCGTCATCTCGTTCGGGTTCCTCATGGTCGCGGGCGGGATTGCATGGATGGTGATTCCGAAATGTTTCTTGACCTTTACGGTCGGGATGGTAGTAGGATACTTTACTATGCTTGCGCTGTTGTGCGCGCTTGCGCTCAGACGGTCATAAGACCGCGCTGCAGCGGTACTCAAGGAGGGTTTAGTTTTGGACGCGTTTGCTCAGCTGCCTGGCGAGATCAACCATCTCGTCTCTGAGTTCCATTCCATTCCCGTCGTGGGCGACCTCATGATGGGCATGACGCAGTACACGTTTTGGCTGTGCGTTTCCGCCGTTTTGCTGCTTGTTCTCATGTTCGTGTTCGTGAAGAAGCTCACGCTCGTTCCGCACGGCGTGTTCATGAACCTCATGGAGTGGGGCATCTCGTTTGTCAAAGACGACGTGTGCCAGCAGATCATCGGCAAGAACTGGAAGAAGCATTTCCCGTTTCTGGCCACGCTGTTCTTCTTCATCCTTGCGAACAACGTCGTGGGCGTCATCCCGGGCATGAAGCCGGGCAGCGGCACGATCTCCACGACCGCGGCGCTCGCCGTGGTGGTCTTCATCTACTTCGTCGCCTGCGGCGTGCGCACGCACGGGCCCATCGGCTACCTCAAGAGCTTGGCTCCCGAGGGCGTCATGTTCCCGCTCAACGTGCTCGTGTGGCTCATCGAGGTCATCTCGACCATCCTGCGCCCCATCACGCTGGCCATCCGTCTGTTCTGCAACATGTTCGCCGGCCACATCGTCATGGGCTCCTTCGCGCTCATGGTCACGCTGTTCGCCCAGCCGCTGCTCCAGGAGGTCACCGCGTCCAACGTGCTCGCGGCGCTTCCGGGCGTGCTGTTCGCCTTCATTTTGCTGGTGATCTACGCCATCGAGATCTTCGTCGCCTTTGTCCAGGCGTACGTCTTCACCATTCTGACCGCCGTCTACATCCAGGAGGCGGAGGAGACGGAGTAGCGCTTCGTCTCTCGGGCCCGTCGGGCCCATAGGTTCGGTACCGAGCGCGCAAGCGCTTGATATAAGCAGGTAGTTCCTGAATGCACGGAAGAGTGCATGCAACTAAAGGAGGAATTGTGGGAGTTATCGGTTACGGCCTCGGTGTTATCGGCGCTGGCCTCGCAATCGGCCTTGCGGCATATGGCTGCGCGAACGCAATGGCGCGTCAGCCCGAGATCCAGGGTCGCGCGTTCACCGTCTTCATCATGGGCGCCGCCTTCGCTGAGGCGCTGGCGCTCATCGGCTTCGTCGTTGCGCTGGTTGTTCAGTAAGCCGCCCCGTCGGGGAATGCAACCAGTCGTTAAGGGAGTAGAAGCCATGAAACTCGATCGCATCCGTGTGTCTGCGATTCTTGCTGCAGCGGCATGCATGGCGCCTTCTATGGCATTCGCCGAGGAGACGTCCAACGGCGCGGAGATCTTGATCCCCAAGGCTGCGGAGTTCGTGCCGGCACTCGTGATCTTCCTGATCATCCTGCTGCTTCTGTGCAAGTTCGCCTGGCCGAGCGTTATGGCCATGTTCGAGCAGCGCGAGAAGACCATCGAGGACAGCATGGACGAGGCCAACCAGGCTCGCGCCCATGCCGTCGAGGTCCGCAAGCAGGCCGACGAGGTCATCGCCGACGCGCGTCGCCAGGCTTCCGATATCGTGCTCGCCGCCCGCGGTGACGCCGAGAAGGAGCGCGCCCGCATCGTCGCCGAGGCCCATACCGAGGCCGAGGACATCATCACCAAGGCGCACGACCGTGCTGACGACGAGCTGAAGCGCGCCTACGCGGGCGCCACGGACTCCATCGCCAAGGTGTCCGTCGCCGTCGCGGGCAAGATCGTGGGCGACGCGCTCGCCGACGACCCCGAGAAGCAGCGCGAGCTCATCAAGAAGTACCTAGCGGAAGTGGGTAGCCTCCATGCCTAGTAGCGACCGCATCGAGAGCCGTCGGCTCGAGACCTATGCGCGCACGCTGCTGGAGGCCTCCAAGGCAGAAGATCACGTCTACGAGAACCTGGCGCCGCTTATCGCGCAGTCGGAGGCCTCGCCCGAGGTGTTGGCGGTGCTCGCCAAGATGTCGGAGCAAGGCGATCTCGACCGCCTGCCCGAGGTTCTCGACCTGTACCGCTCGATGGTCAACGAAGAGCAGGATGTCGTGGGCGTTCACGTCACGACGGCCATCCCGCTCGACGACGAGCTCCGTGATCTCATCACGCAGAAGTGCGAATCCGACCTGGAGTCCCGCGTGTTCCTCATCGAGCATGTGGACCCCACCATCATCGGCGGCATCATCCTGTCCGCGCGCGGCCAGCGCCGCGACGCCTCTGTGCGCACGCAGCTTGAGAACGCGCGGAAGATCATGACGCAGAATTCGAACATGAGGGAGGTTTAGCGTACATGTCCGAGGCAATTAACGCCCAGAACATCGAGCGCGTCCTGGAACAGCGCCTCCTTGATCTCAACGCCACTGTCGACACGCAGGAAGTGTCCACGGTCGCCGAGGTCGGCGACGGCATCGCGCATGTCGCCGGTCTTCAGCGCGCCATGGCGGGCGAGCTGCTCGAGTTCACGAGCAGCGCGACGGGCAAGACCGTCTACGGCCTGGCCCAGAACCTCGACCGCGACGAGGTCGGCGCCGTCCTGTTCGGCGATGTCGAGCTCATCAAGGAGGGCGACGCCTGCCGTACCACCGGCCGCGTCATGGACATCCCGGTCGGCCGCGGCATGCTCGGCCGCGTGGTGAACCCGCTCGGCCAGCCGATCGACGGCCGCGGCCCCATCAACGCGACGCATCGCCGTCCCATCGAGTTCAAGGCCCCCGGCGTCATCGCGCGCAAGCCCGTGTGCGAGCCCGTCCAGACCGGACTGCTCGCCATCGACGCCATGGTTCCGGTCGGCCGCGGTCAGCGCGAGCTGATCATCGGCGACCGAAAGACGGGCAAGACCGCCATCGCCATCGACGCCATCATCAACCAGCGCGGCAAGGGCATGGTCTGCATCTACGTCGCAATCGGCCAGAAGGCGTCCACGGTTGCGACCATCCGCGAGACGCTCGCCAACCACGGCGCGCTCGACTACACCATCATCGTGTCGGCAACCGCCGCCGATTCGGCGCCCATGCAGTACATCGCCCCGATGGCGGGTGCCGCCATCGGCGAGTTCTTCATGTACAACGGGGAGAACGGCGAGCCCGCGAGCGCATCCAATCCGGGTGGCCACGTGCTGGTGGTCTATGACGACCTGTCCAAGCAGGCTGTCGCCTATCGTCAGATGTCCCTGACGCTTCGTCGTCCGCCGGGACGCGAGGCTTACCCCGGCGACATCTTCTACCTGCACTCCCGTCTGCTGGAGCGCGCCTGCAAGCTGTCCGACGAAAACGGCGGCGGCTCGCTCACGGCCCTTCCGCTTATCGAGACACAGGACGGCGACGTGTCGGCCTACATCCCCACCAACGTGATCTCCATCACCGATGGCCAGATCTACCTGCAAAGCGACCTGTTCTTCCAGGGACAGCGCCCCGCGGTCGACGTCGGCATCTCGGTGTCGCGCGTGGGCGGCGACGCCCAGACCAAGGCCATGAAGCAGGTTGCGGGCAATCTGCGCCTCGATCTGGCCGGCTACCAGGAGCTTCAGGGCTTCACCCAGTTCGGCAGCGACCTCGATGCCGCGACGCAGCATCAGCTCACGCACGGCGCGCGCATGACGGAGCTGCTCAAGCAGCCTCGCTTCCGCCCCATGGCCGTGGCCGATCAGGTGAGCGCGCTGTTCGCCGGCAACAAGGGCTTCCTGGACGACCTGGACATCACCGAGGTGCTTCCGTTCCGCGACGGGCTCATCAAGTATCTGAACGGCGCCTATTCCGGCCTGCTGTCGCAGATCGGCGACGCCAAGCTCTCTGACGAGGTCGCAGGCAAGCTGGAGCAGGCTATCGCCGATTACAAGAACCAGTTCATCGCCGCGCGCGCCCAAAACGGCGCTGGCGCAGGCGACGGGAATGCGTAAGGAGACTCGAGCCCCATGGCCAACCTCCGCGAAATAAAGAAGCGCATCAACTCGGTGTCCACCACCGAGCAGATCACGCGCACCATGGAGATGGTCTCGACGGCTAAGATCGGACGCGCCCTCACTCGCGAGAAGCAGTCGGAGGCCTATCGCGCCGCCATCACCGACGTGATGCTCACCGTGGCCGGCGACACCGCCGCCGGCCCGAGCTCGCCTCTGCTGGTGAACCCGAAGACCTACGACTGCGCCTTGCTGATCGTCATCAACTCCGACCGCGGCCTTGCCGGCGGCTTCAACGTCGCCGTCGAGCGCGCGGCCGAAAAGCGCCTGGACCACTTCCGACGCCACGGCGCCAAGCGCATCGAGCTCATCACGTGCGGGCGCAAGGCATGCGAGTACTTCCGCCACCACGACGATGTCGTCATGGCGGTGGAGGGCGAGTCGGACGACCCGACCCTCGAGCGCGCTCGCGTCATCGCGAGCTACGTGTGCGACGGCTTTGCGAGCGGCAAGTTCGGCCGCGTGGACATCATCTACTACCACGCGCGCAACCGTGTGGACCAGGTTCTTCGCCAAGAGCGCATCCTGCCGCTCGACAGCGAGGTCCTGCACACCGCTCGCGGCCCGCGCGCAAACGAGGCGCAGGCTCCTCAGCGCCTGACGTCGCCGTTCGAGTACGCGCCGAGCGCCAGCCACGTGCTCTCCAGGCTCATTCCGAGCTATGTGCTGACCGTTGTCCACCAGGCGCTGATCGATTCCGCCGCGGCCGAGCAGGGTGCGCGCCGCAAGGCCATGCACTCCGCGACTGAGAACGCGAGCGCCATCATCGCCGAGCTCACGCGCACCTACAATCGCGTGCGCCAGGCGTCCATCACGACCGAGATCAACGAGATCGTCGGTGGCGCCGCTGCATTGGAGGAATATTAATGGCAGATACCATCGTTGCCCCGACCGAGACGACCGCCGGCGTCGGACGCATCGTCCGCATCATCGGCCCGGTCGTGGACGTCAAGTTCAAGCAGGGCGTCCCGGGCATCTACAACGCCCTGGTCGTCGACGCCGAGACGCCCGTCGGTCGCATCAAAACCATCCTCGAGGTGGAAAGCCAGCTTCCCGGCGGCGTCGTCCGCTGCGTGGCCATGTCCTCCACGGACGGCCTGCAGCGCGGCATCGAGGCCGTCGATACCGGCGCCCCCATGAAGATGCCTGTCGGCAACCAGACGCTCGGGCGCATCTGGAACGTCATGGGTGAGCCCGTGGACGGCAAGCCCATGCCGGAGGTGGAGGATTACTATCCCATCCACCATCCCGCGCCGAGCTTCGATGAGCTGACGACCAAGACCGAGATCTTCGAGACCGGCATCAAGGCGGTCGACCTTCTGGAGCCCTACATCCGCGGCGGCAAGACCGGCCTGTTCGGCGGCGCCGGCGTCGGCAAGACGGTGCTCATCCAGGAGCTCATCAACAATCTGGCCCAGGAGCATGGCGGTACGTCCGTCTTCACGGGCGTGGGTGAGCGCACCCGCGAGGGCACCGACCTGTACCTCGAGATGAACGAGTCGGGCGTCATCGACAAGACCTGCCTGGTCTACGGTCAGATGAACGAGCCGCCCGGAGCGCGTCTGCGCATCGGCCTGGCGGGCCTCACGGAGGCCGAGTACTTCCGCGATCGCGGCCAGGACGTGCTGCTGTTCATCGATAACATCTTCCGCTTCTCCCAGGCGGGTTCTGAGGTCTCGGCCCTGCTCGGCCGCATGCCGTCGGCGGTGGGCTACCAGCCGACGCTCGCCACCGAGATGGGCGACCTGCAGGAGCGCATCACCTCCACCAAGACGGGCTCCATCACCTCCGTCCAGGCGGTCTACGTCCCCGCAGACGACCTGACCGACCCCGCGCCGGCGACCACCTTCACGCACCTCGACGCCACGACTGTTCTGTCGCGCAGCATCTCGAGCTTGGGCCTGTTCCCGGCCATCGACCCGCTGGCGAGCACGTCGGATGCGCTCGATCCTTCGGTTGTGGGCGAGGAACACTACCGTGTCGCCGTCAAGGTTCAGGAGATCCTGCAGGAGTACTCCGACCTTCAGGACATCATCGCGATCCTCGGCATGGACGAGCTTTCCGACGAGCAGAAGCTCACGGTCAGCCGTGCGCGCAAGATCCAGCAGTTCCTCTCCCAGTCCTTCCATGTGGCGGAGAAGTTCACGGGCAACCCGGGCGTCTACGTGCGCGTGGGCGATACGGTCCGTTCGTTCGCCGCTATCGTCGACGGCGAGTGCGACGACCTGCCCGAGCAGGCCTTCCGCTACGCGTCCACCATCGATGACGTGCGCGAGCGCGCCGCGAAGATGGAGGCGTAAGCCATGCCTATGGAGCTGCGCATCGTGTGTCCGGATTCATGTCCCTACGATGGGGAGGCGGCGTTCGTGACGCTTCCGACCACCGATGGCGAGACGGGCGTCGCGCCGTTGCACGCGAGCGAGATCAGCACCATCGGTCCTGGGTACGTGCGCGTGTGCAACGAGAAGATGGGGCAGGTCGACCGCACGTTCGCCGTGAGCGGCGGGTACGTGCAGATTGCCAGCGACGTCATCATCGTGCTTGCCGATCGCGCTCAAGATCTGGCCCTCGTCGACGCGGATGAGGTTCAAGCCAAGATTAAAGGTTTTGAAGACCAGTTGAGCGTTTTGTCGGAGAACGATGCACACCGCGCCTACCTCTATAATGAAATAGCATGGTGTAAGCTGCTTCTCGATTCGTAGCGTTCACGCGCTTGAGTACGGCAGCATACGTCAGGAAAGCATCATGCCCGGGGGCCTAGCCTCCGGGCATGTTTTGTATACCTATTGAAGGGAACGCGCTTGGACATCATTCGCGTTGAGGGCGGACATAGGCTCCACGGGAGCGTCCATGTCTCGGGTGCCAAGAACTCGGCGCTCAAGCTCATGGCCGCAACGCTGCTTGCCCCCGGTAAGACCATCTTGGAGAATGTGCCGAACATCTCCGACGTTCACGTGATGGGCAAAGTGCTCAAGCGTCTCGGCGCGACCATCGATGTCGTCGACGAGCACAGCTTGGCTATCGATACGACCAACGTTCACTCATGGGAAGCCCCCTATGAGCTCGTGGCCAAGATGCGCGCGTCCACGGCGGTCATGGGCCCGCTGCTCGGCCGTTGCGGACGTGCCAAGATCGCCATGCCCGGCGGCTGCAACCTCGGCGCGCGCAAGATCGACATGCATATCTTGGGCCTGGAGGCGCTCGGCGTCACGTTCGACACCGATCACGGCTATATCTATGCCGACGCGACGGGCGGCATGCGCGGCACGACGGTCACGCTCGAGTTCGCGAGCGTCGGCGCGACCGAGAACCTCATCATGGCGTCGGTGCGCGCCAAGGGCGCCACGGTCATCGACAATGCCGCCCGCGAGCCCGAGATCGTCGACCTCGCGAACATGCTGAACGAGATGGGGGCCAAGATCGTGGGAGCCGGTTCGCCGGTCGTCCAGATCGAGGGTGTCGACGAGCTCCACCCCGTCACCCATCGCGTGATCGGCGACCGAATCGAGGCGGGCACGTTCATCGTGGCCGGCGCGCTCCAGGCGGATGACGACGGCATCGAGGTGAACGGATTCAACGCCAACCATCTCGGTATGGTCATCAAGAAGTTCGAGCTCATGGGCATCCAGATCGACCGCCTCGGCGGCGGCGTGCGCGTGCATCGCGCCGAGCGCATCAAGCCCGTGGACATTCAGACGCTGCCGTTCCCGGGATTCCCGACCGATATGCAGGCGCAGGCCATGGTCCTGTCCGCCCTTGCTGAGGGAACCTCGGTGATTACCGAGAACATCTTCGAGAACCGCTTCATGTTCGCCTCCGAGCTTGTCCGCATGGGTGCTGATATCCGCATAGAGAGCCACCACGCCATGATCCACGGGGTTCCGGGTTTTTCGGGCGCCCAGGTGGTTTCGCCCGATCTGCGCGGAGGCGCAGCATTGGTGGTGGCGGGCCTTGTCGCCGACGGCCGAACCGAGGTGTCGGCTATCCACCACATAGACCGCGGCTACGAGCACTTCGTGGAAAAGCTGGTGCATTTCGGAGCGCATGTGGAGCGCGTAAACGTCCCCGATCCTCTCGACGACTAAAGCAGGTAGCCGTATGAAGAAAAAGCCGGTACAGGAAACGAGGCGCCCCAGCACGGGGGCGGCGAGCCGAATCTATAGCCGCGACAACGTGGGGCGCTACTCCGAGCGCGCACGCCAGCGCCGTCGGGGCAAGCGGATTCGGCGGGCGGTCGTGGTGACGCTGGTCGCCCTGCTCGCGTTCGTGGGCACGGCTGCGGGCATGTGGTTCTCCACGATTACCGGCAGGCTGAACAACAGCAGCATCATCACGTCCGGCCTCACGGACCTGCTGTTCGATACGAATATCTCCCAGGAGCCGTTCTACATGCTGCTGCTGGGCACGGACGGTCGTCCGGGCGAGGATGCGTACCGCGCGGATTCGATCATCCTGGCGCGTATCGACGCTCCGGATAAGCAGGTAACCCTCATCTCCATCCCTCGTGACACCAAGATCGAATACAACGGCGAGACCATGAAGATAAACGCGGCGCATACCTACGACGGCGCCGAGGGCATGGTGCGCGCCGTCAACGAGCTGTGCGGCGTCGAGATCTCCCATTATGCGGAAATCAATTTCGAGGGCATGCAGCAGCTGATCGATGCGGTCGGCGGCATCGATATCAACGCGACCGACGGCGTCGACGACCCCGAGCATCTCGATATCACCATTGAGCCCGGATGGCAGCATATGGACGGCGCCACGGCGCTCACCTACGCGCGCGCTCGCTATCAGTACATCGACGGCGACTACACGCGCATGCGCCATCAACGCCAGGTGCTCGCGGCGCTCGCGAACAAGATCCTGAACGAGTTGAACATCGCCAACATCGGCGGAATCATCGACTCGCTGTCCTCCATGGTCGTGACCGACCTTTCCCCGCAGGACATCCTGTCGCTGGTCAACGCGATGCGCGGCATGAACACCGATGAGATCTGGTCGGCGAACCTTCCCTCGTGGGCGGGCGAAGATACGTATATCGACGGCCAGAGCTACGTGTTCGTGCACGAGGACAAGCTGGAAAAGATGATGGCGCGCGTCGATGCGGGCGAAGACCCGCAGGGCCCCCAGAGCATGGGTTCGGGCGGTGAGTCTGCCACGATCGGCGATCTGGCGAACAACTCCTCCGACGACTGGGCGTACGGTACGGCCGAGACGAGCTCGTCTTCCAGCAGCAGCGAATCCGACGACAGCTCATCTACGTCCTCTGACGAGACGGCTGAATAGCCCTGACAGAGCATGGGGGCGGCGACCGACGAGGTCGCCGCCCCCATTTCCGATCGATGGCGTGACCGGCTTGGCTATTCGAGGCGAAGGGCGCGCAGCAACGGCTTGCGGACCACATGGTCGATCGCAAGAAAGCCGGCTACGACGAGCAGGCTGCCGATGAGTCCCGCTCCGAGGACGGCGCATATGCACAGAACGGTGTCATGCGCCCCGATCAATCGCGCCGCATCGGCAAGGAGGAGATCCACGCCGCCTCGCCAGAGCGAATACAGCATGGATTGCAGGATATAGAATCCAAGAATCGATGAGGCCGCCGAACGGATGAGGGCGTCGCGCCGAGATGCGGCGCTGCGGGCTGGCTGGGCGCGGGCGGCTAACGAGATGGCTGCAAGCGCGCACGATATCGCCGATGTCGATTTGAACGAGGTCGCCACGAGGATGTCGACATGCCCCGCAACCGAAAGGGCGATCTCGACGCACAGCGCGCCTGCGAAGGCGACGAGGGCCGCAACGCGGACGCGTCGTCCCGTTGCCGGGTGCAGTGCGCGCTGGGCGATCAGCCCTCCGATCAGGAACGCGGCGAAATAAGTGACCGCGCTCATGAGCTTGCGCCATTCGAGCAGACCGCGCTCCGCGTCTCCCGGAGAGATGAAGGCGATATAGGCGTTGACCAGGTAAATGAGAACCACAAGGGAAAGCGCCGCCGGAGTTCGCGCACGGCAGCGCTCCCAGGCCCAGCCGACGAGCGGCGAGACGACCATGACGGCGAGGTACACCCAGATGAACTCGAGGCCTCCCAAAAGCCATCCTGTCTCGTGGAGCGATATGCCGGGCAAGGGGGTTATGAACCGTCCGATGGCGAGTGCGAGCAGCGCATAGAGGGCGACCGAGATGAGAATGACGCCCGCCCTCCTGAGCGTATTCACGCCCTGGATGCGCCAGTACCCCTCATCTCGTGACGCCTGCGCGCAGCGGGGAATCAGGAAGTATCCCGAGATCATAAAGAAGATGCAGTTTCCAAAGGCCCCGAAGAGGTTGATGAATCCGAGTGCCCCCACGGCGACGGGAGATGCGGCGACGATGGCGGCGATGTCGCCTGCTGCCGCGGCGGCGCATCGAGCCCCCTCGTCTCCCGCAAGCGCCCAGGCGGTGGCTTGCGAAAAGAGCGGCTGAAAGGTGTGAAACACCGCGATGGCGACGATGGCGAACAGCCGCAGGGACTCGATGCGCACGTTGCGCGGGGTCTTGTGTGCCATCATGCTCCTATCTCGGGCATGGCCTGCGGCCGAGCGCGCATCCGCCGGCTCGGTCGCGGGCGCGACCGTATCTAGATGAACTGGGCGACGAGGGCCTGCAGGACGTCGACCATCTTCTCCAACGAGGAGACGGGGATGAACTCGTTGACCCCGTGGCAGCAGTAGGCGCCGGTGGCGAGGTTCGGGCAGGGAAGGCCCCTAAACGAGAGCTGGGCGCCGTCCGTACCGCCGCGGATGGGAATGATGCGGCAGGGGACGCCGGTCGTCTCGAACGCGTTGCGCGCGCGGTCGATCAGCTCCGGGTAGCCCGCGACAACCTCTGCCATGTTGCGGTACTGGGGCTTGATCTCGACGGAGACGCGCTCTTCTCCCAGGCGGTCGTTGACGAAGCCCGCAGCGCGCTCCATCATGTCGAGCTTCTGCTGGAAACGCTCGGCATCGTGATCGCGGACGATATAGCGTGCGGTGGCGTGCGTGACCGTGCCGCTGATGCCGCAAAGATGGATGAAGCCCTCATATCCCTCGGTGTGCTCGGGGCGTTCGACTGCGGGGAGCATGGTGTGGAATTCAACGAACAGGTTGGAGGCATTGACCATGCGGTTCTTGGCGTCCCCCGGGTGGATGGAGAAGCCCTCGAAGCTCACCGTGACATCGGCCGCGTTGAAGCATTCGTACTCGAGCTCGCCGATAGGGCCCCCGTCGACGGTATAGGCGAACGCGCAGCCGAAAGCGGGGATATCGAGCAGCTCCGCGCCATGGCCGATCTCCTCGTCGGGGCAAAAGCAGATGCCGAGCGGCGGGTGGGGGAGCAGAGGGTCTTGAGAGATGCGGGCGACGAGCTCCATGATCTCCGCGACGCCCGCCTTGTCATCCGCGCCCAAAAGCGTGGTGCCGTCGGAGCACACGAGGTCTTCGCCCGCGACCTCGTCGAGCGCGGGGATCTTGGAGGGGTTGATGGAGACCTCTTTGCCATCGACGACGCCGCATACGAGATCGCCGCCCTCGTAATGAACGACATGGGGGTTCACGCCGTCGCCCGGGGCGGCCTCGGTGGTGTCGAGATGCGCGATCAGTCCGAGGCGCGGGGCGTTTTCGGCCCCCGGGCTCGCCGGGATATGAGCGGTGACATAGGCGTGCTCGCTGACCTCCACATCGAGGGCTCCGAGTCCGCGCAGCTCGTCGGCGAGAAGGTTTGCCAGGTCAAACTGGCATGCCGTGGACGGCACGACATCACAGTGCTCTTCGCTTGATTGCGTCGTGACTCGGACGTATCGCAAGAAGCGTTCGAGAACGTCGGACTGGTTCGGTTGATCCATGTAAGATCCCCCTTTTCTCATGACGGGCCATACGGTCAGGGCTGTTCCAAAAAGCCGCTGTTCATGTGCTCCGCGGCAGGTGCCCGGCACGAGGACGTTCGCCGCGAAAGCAAGTAATCAGTGTCTCCCTAGCGCGATGCGACGGCGCCAACGACTCTGGGGAAACACCGATAATTCATCCCGTGCCGGCTGGTCATGCGGTGGGCGTCCGTGCCGCTACCGTCTACACCGGCGTTCTTCCCGCTGAGGGGCTGCTCAGCGCGCAGGCAATTCATCGGTGCTTCCCGATCGAATGCGCTAAACTAACTTGAATGTACAACGAGAGGATGGCCCCATGGATACCACCGATGTTTCGCGCAAGCTGCATCTCACCGTCGCTAACGAAGACTACCTCGAGTGCATGGTCCGCCTGGAGCAGGAGGGCGTGCAGGGCGAAGGGATTCGTTCGGTCGATATCGCCCAGCAGCTCAACGTCTCAAAGGCTTCGGTCAACAAGGCGGTGACCGTGCTCAAAGAGCAGGGGCTGGTCGAACAGTCGCATTACGGCAAGGTCGTCCTGACCGAACCCGGCCGCGAACTGGGCCAGGCGGTATGGTATCGCCACCGACTGCTGCGTACGTTTTTGGTTCAGGAGCTGGGCGTCGAGTTCGAGCGGGCAGATGCCGAGGCATGCATGATGGAGCACGCCCTATCCGAGGACACGATGCGTCGCTGGCTGAATTATCTTGAGGACCAGGGCATCTCGGTTGGTGAGGAGTAGTCGTGTCGGGGCACGGGCAGGCGGACATGCCTCAGGACGGGCAGCTGTCATTCGATACGAGCTCGTATGATCGCACGGGCGCAGACTGGCTCGACGAGACGCTTGCCGAGCGCTCGCTGTTGATGCAGGGCCCGATGGGCTCGGCGTTGATGAGCCAGCCGGGCGGCCAGGATGTGCCGGCCGCCTATTGGAATCTTGGCGATCCCCAAGAAGTGTCCCGCCTGCACTGGCTCTATCGCGCCGCGGGCGCCGACCTTATGCTCACCAACACCTTTCAGGCGAACGAATCGGCTTTGGCGCGCGATGAGATCGCCGACACCGTCGAGCGCGTGAACAGCGCCGCCGTGAACTGCGCAAAGCGGGCCGGCGCCCCGTGCGTCTTGGGCTCGATGGGGTCGAACGGTATATTTTGGCTCAAAGAGGATTCCGAGGAGCATCGCCGCGCACGCGCTGCCTACCGAAGGCAGGCATATGCCCTGCTCGCATCGGGGGCGCACGGCATCATGCTCGAAACGTTTACCGCCCTGCGGGATCTGGAGACTGCGATTGCGGGCACATCCGATGTGGCCGACGGCATGCCCGTGCTGGTGAGTTTCGCCATCGGCGACGAGGGGAACCTGCTGGGTGATGGCCTGAATATCGAAGCGGCCTGTATGAGGGCCCAGGAGCTCGGCGCCTATTCGGTTGGAATCAACTGCTGTTCGATCGAGGCTGCGACCCAGGCGGTTCCGCGCATGACGCGCGCGACGGACCTGCCCGTTTCGGTGCGGCCGAACGCGGGGTACCCCCATCGCGGAGAAGACGGGTCGCTGACGTGGCATGAAGATCCCCAGGCGTTTGCCCGCGCCTGCGAGCAGTGGCGCGCCGATGGGGCCCGCATCGTCGGGTCGTGCTGCGGCGCCGGCGTGCTGACGACCTGCACGCTTGCCGGCGTGCTGGATATATAGCGGCGCGACGTGCGGGATGCGCGCATCCGACTTGTTGACCTTTTGAACGCTGACTGCATCGGTTCGGGCTGGGTATAGTCAAGATGCTGAGTAGTATGCACGCCATACGGGGGCAATGAGACCATGGGCGCCATGATTCGATTTGGAACAGACGGTTGGAGGGCTCGCCGCGACGGTGAGTTCACCGAGGAAAACGTGGTTCGCGTCGCGGATGCGGCGGCTTCTCTGTGGGCGCAGTCCCACCCAGGCGCCATCGTATACGTTGGATACGATACGCGCCCCGGCGCCGATGAGTTCGCCCGTCTCGCGGCTCGCGTGATCGCCGGCCACGGTCTCGTGGTAAAGCTATCCGATCGCTACACGCCCACCCCGGCCCTATCGTGGACGATATCCCATGACGCCCGTTCGTGCGGAGGCCTCATGATAACGGGCTCCCATCATCCGGCGGACTATCTGGGCGTCAAGTTTCGTGTCGCCGACGGGGGCGCCGGCTCAACGGAATTCGTCTCGGAGGTCGAGCGGGCGGTGGGCCCCGAGCCGACCGACCTGCGCGGTCCCATCGACATCGTAGACTTCACCACGCCGTACCTTGACGCCCTGGTGTCGCTCGTTGACGGCGACGCGATCGCGAACGCCCATCTTCATATTGTGTATGACCCGATGTACGGTGCGGCGCGCGGCTATCTGCCCGCCGTGCTCGGTGCGCTGGGGGTTGAAGTTGACGAGATCCATGGTGAATCCGATGAGGATATGGAGGACATGCGTCCCGAACCGATCGAGCCGTGGGTCGATGATTGCGAGCAGGCGGTGGTGGAAGCGGGCGCTTGCTGTGGCCTCATCAACGACGGCGATGCCGATCGCGTGGGAGCGGTCGACGAAAAGGGTCGCTTCGTTAACGCGCACAAGCTGTTCTCTTTGATACTCGGCCATCTCGTGCGGAACCGCGGCATGTCGGGGCGCGTGGTTCTCGGGCTTGCGTCCTCGCTTCTGACGAGGCGGGTTGCCCGCGCGCTCGGTTGCCGTTATGTGGTGAAGCCCGTAGGTTTCAAATACATATATATGGAGATGCTCAAGGGCGGCGTGCTTATCGGAGGCGAGGAGACCGGCGGCTTCGGAATACCGAGCCACTTCCCCGAGCGCGATGGCCTGCTCATGGCTTTGCTTCTGTGCGAGCTCATGGCGAAGTCGGGAAAGACCCTTGCTGAGCTCGTCGAAGAGCTTGAGGATGCGCTGGGTTCGACGAGCTATGCGAGGAGGGACTTGCGCCTCCAGTACGAAGACATCGAGGCCCTGAGGACCATGCTGCCGGGAATCAACCCTCGAAGCGTGGCTGGAAGGGAGCCGGTGCGCGTAAGCCATATGGACGGCCTTCGCCTTGAATTCGAGGATGAATCATGGCTGCTGCTGCGTCCAAGCGGAACCGAGACGCTTGTGCGCGTGTATGCAGAAGCGCAGACGGTGGAGATGAGAGACGAGCTCCTTGATGCGGGAACGGATATGGCGCACTTGAAGTTCGATTAGGAGGCATAGGGGCAGTCAGCCCGAAGGCGAAAACTTCAGA
>NZ_JAUEIQ010000006.1:0-185439 GCF_030385545.1 Collinsella ihumii
ACGAGGGGGATCGAACCCCTGACCTCTTGACTGCCAGTCAAGCGCTCTCCCAGCTGAGCTACGCCCCCGTGGTGCGAGAGATACTATACGGGACGCGCGCGGCGAATGCAAGCGGAAATTTCAACTTTTTCTTATGCGCTGGGAAACGCCGTCGGAAAACGTCAAGAAGCAGATGACAATCCCGCTTGTCCTCACCTACTGCCGACGCCTGCGGTCATGTAGTTTGGAACTATAGAATGCGCTCTTATCGCGGTACATGAGCCTGTCCGCCTCGTCGAATTGCTCGAGGATGCTGCACGGTTTGCTTCTCCAGGAGCAACCGACGGCGATCTCGATGTCATCGTCGTGCATGAGCTCCAGCGATTGCTCGACCTGACTCCTGAATTCGTCTTCGTCGGATTCGGAGTCGATGACCACGAACTCGTCACCTCCGATGCGGAAGGTCGACCCTGAGAACGCCTCAGAGATATGGCGCGCGGTTCGGCAGATTAGATCGTCGCCCGCCGCATGGCCCTTCTGATCGTTCATGGCTTTGAGGCCGTTGATGTCGAAGTACGCGATGCCGAGTTGCTCGACGTCGGCATAGCTTTCGTCATCGAGCTCCTGGCTAAACTTAGTGCGGTTGTAGAGATGCGTCAACCCGTCCTCGTAGCTCATACGCGCAAGAGACTTCTCGACCATGATGCGCTCGGTGATATCGAAGACGATCTTTTGGATGATGTCGCCCCGCTCATCGGACGAGATAAACGTGTTGACGGAGTTTACGTATATGGAGTCGCCTCCCTGGCGCCTCACCTGGCAAACCGCGGACGCCTGGTCACCCGGGACACGGAGTCCCTCCATAAGGTCAGCGAGACGTTTTGCATCAGCCTCTACCATGAAGGGGCAATACCCCGCGCTCCAATCGATGTGCTGTACATCGTCAACAGAAATCCCCATGAGGTCGGCAGTGCCGCGATTGGAGAACAATAGCTCGTATGCTCCGTCGTGTTTGCGCGCGTATCGAATGATCGAACATGGGACCGTGTCATAGATGCTGTTGAGGACCATGGACTGGCTGTCGATCTCGCGCTGCTTCTCTTTGAGGCATTCTTGGAGGTAGTCGTAGGAATGCTTCGCCATGGCGGTCGGAAAGCCGACGTCGCCGGGGACCATCTCGACATACGGGTTCGAGAGGTGCAGGTGGTTGCATTTGAGCTCGCCGTCGATCTTGCGGAACACGGTCGTAATGCGCTGGTGAACGCGAAGGTAGATATTGGTCGATGGGTCGGTTGTCACCCAAAGTCGCCCTGAGCAGACGTAGATGCCATTAGCGACCTCGATGACGTCGTAATGCTCGTCGGTCAGGTTGCATTTAGGCACCTTCCCGGCGAATTGACGAAAGACGTTCAATACGTTCTCGAGGCCGGTGCAGTACTCCTCCTCCCCTGCTCCGACCCAGCTGAACGGATCGGCGAACGAGGCGGTCACGGCATCGACATCGTTCTCATCGTAATGCTTATGCAGCATGGCGCTCGTAAGGCGAGCCGCCGCTTCTTTGTCGCGCTGGATCTCAGATTCGCGGGATTCCATCGGGACCTTTCATTCACGTGTACACATACGTTTGTCGGTACCATCTACCATACCAAAGCGCACGCGCCTTTCGCAGCAAGTCGCTTGAGGGTGTCGAGAAATCCACGCGAAGATACGTTTTGTGACGGGGTCGTTGTTGCCCATGCCGACGCAGGGGAACGTCATGGGCAACAATGACGACCGGGCTAGACGACCATACGGCTGAGCGCGTCGATGACCTCATCGGTGAACTGGGTTGTGCCCACGGCGCCATCATATGAGCCGGTTAAGGCGCGGCGGACGTCCTGCGTGACCGAGGCCCCAGAGCTCAGCGTCACGCGCACGGCAGCACGGATACGCGCGGCAGCGGTGGTCTCGCCAAGGTGGTCGAGAAGCATGCACGCGGACAGAATCTCCGCCGTGGGGTTCGCCACGTCCTGCCCAGCGATATCGGGTGCGGAGCCGTGGGTCGCCTCGAAGATCGCGCATCCGTCGCCGATGTTGGCTCCCGGAGCCATGCCGAGGCCGCCGATCAGCCCTGCGGACAGGTCACTCACGATGTCGCCGTACAGATTAGGCAAGACGAGCACGTCGAAGTCTTCGGGATGCATGACGAGGCCCATGCACGCAGCATCCACGATCTTATCCTCGAAAGCGATGTCCGGGTACTCTGCGGCAACGTCGCGGGCGACGTGCAGATACAGGCCGTCGGTGCACTTCATGATATTCGCCTTGTGCACCGCTGTGACCTTCTTGCGGCCGTTCGCGCGAGCGTATTCGAACGCATAGCGCACGATTCGTTCCGAGGCTGCGCGGGAAATGGGTTTGATCGATATCGCCGTTTGGGGTCCGAGCTCCTTGCCGGTCTGCTTCTTCACGGTATCGGCGATGGCGCCCGCCCCCACGGAGTCGGCGTCGAACTCTATGCCCGCGTAGAGATCCTCGGAGTTCTCGCGGATGATGACGAGGTCCACGTTGTCGTAGCGCGATCCGTCTCCGGGCATGGAGGCGCAGGGGCGCACGCAGGCGTATAGGTTGAAAGCATGGCGAAGCGCGACGTTGACGCTGCGGAAGCCGCTTCCCACGGGCGTGGTGATCGGGCCTTTGAGGGCGACGCCGTAGGTGCGGATCGCGTCGATGACGTGGTCGGGCAGAGGGGCCCCGTATTGATCGATGACACCTGCACCGGCTTGGACTTCATGCCAGCTGATGTCAACACCGGCGGCGGCAACAACGCGCTGGGCGGCGCGCGTGATCTCTGGTCCGATACCGTCTCCTGGAATCAATACGACTTCGTGCGTCATGTCGACCTCCTCTGGCTCCAGTCTTTGTTGTTCATGCTGTTCTATGCGTGAGATAGCTATATGCATCTTATTTGAGCTGAACAAGGGGCTGCAAGCAACGTAACAGGTTGTTTGTTGTTTCTCTTGTGTTCGAGTGCGGAGTGCGGCCGTAATGTCTCATTGCGTTGAGGTGGTGGATCCGACGAAACGGTTGAATTCGGTATCTTGGGAGGTTGGATATGGACTAGGCGTTGGCACATCCACAAAACGTGGAGGCCTCTTCACATTTTCAAAATTGGGTCTTGCGCCGAATCTGATTTTGGGCCATTATATCTCTCGCACCACGGGGGCGTAGCTCAGCTGGGAGAGCGCTTGACTGGCAGTCAAGAGGTCAGGGGTTCGATTCCCCTCGTCTCCACCCTCGGATTTCTAAGAGCCTCTACTTCGGTAGGGGCTCTTTTCATTAGCGCCCTAGGGGGATCGAACCCCGTTCGGGTTGTTTGGGGACGGGTTCGTTTCAACCCATCAAAGAGATTGTGCTAAATCGCCACACGGGGTAGCAATGAGAAAGCGCCTTCAAATCGCATCTTTGGTTACAACAGCCCCCTACCCCGCCTCGTACGGGGTAACGCTGTTGCCCTTTACCAGAAACGCCTTCTTGGCATAGCGCATCATCGGCAGATCAACCAGGTTGTCGGTATAGTACTCGTCCGGGATGACGTCGTCGCCAAAGGCCTCTTTGAACGCCTTGACCTTGTTGTCGCCGAAGTTGAGGTGGATGAGCTCCAGCGTTTCGTAGTCAATCGTGGAGCATATGCAGCAGGAAATGCCGGTGCGCCTCATGAACTCATCCATCGTATAGTTGAACGAGGCCGTGATGATCACATCGTCAGGCCTGGGCGTGTACCAGGGCTTGATCTTGTGCATATGGCTGTCCCAAAACGCGTTCACGACGGTCGGGATGTCGTCAAACGATGTCAGGAACTGATGGATGTACTTGTTGATAGCCTTCTCGATATCCTCGCGGGAAGACTTCGACCGCTGGTAGCGAATCAGGTGATAGATCACAGGAAGGATGTAGCGGATGTTGCGGGGCGCAAACCTGAGCGAGAACAGGTAGAAATCAAGTGGGCTCTCGCCATCGTAGATGGTGTTGTCGAAATCGAGCACGCGCATGCGAAGCCTCGACCCCTCTCCTTGATATGCTGAGCCCCCGCCCCGTTATGATACGGCTCGGAGCGATGCGCGCCGCTGAGTGCGCATCGCTCCTGACACAGTGTTTACAATGCCCGCCGGTCCATCCTACCGATGGGCGCATCGCTTATCGACGCTCAGAGCGAACCGTCTCCGCGAGCTTGGCAACCACCTCGTCGATGGCGACGTCCTCGCGTTCGCCGGTGGCACGGCACTTCAGCTCGACGGTGCCGTTCTTGATGCCGCGCTTGCCCACGATGAGCTGATACGGGAAGCCCATGAGGTCGTTGTCGGCGAACTTGACGCCAGGTCGCTCAGCGCGGTCGTCGAACACGACCTCCACGCCTGCGGCGGCCAGCTCGTCGGCAAGGCGCGCGGCCTCGTCGAACGCCTCGCCCTTCTTGTCGAGCGCGATGACGCTGACCTCGAAGGGGGCGATGGAGGTCGGCCAGATGATGCCGTTCTCGTCGTTGTGCTGCTCGACGACGGCAGCGAGCGTGCGCGAGATGCCAACGCCGTAGCAGCCCATGAGGAACGGCTTCTCCTCGCCGTTCTCGTCGGCGAAGGTGGCCCCCATGGCCTCGGAGTACTTGGTGCCGAGCTGGAAGACCTGCGAGACCTCGATTCCGCGCGCACCGGCCAGCGGCTTGCCGCAATGGGGGCAGGGGTCGCCGGCGTGCACGGTGATGAGGTCCGCCCACTCGTCGACGGTGAAGTCGCGATCGGGGCAGGCGCCGGTGAAGTGGTAGTCGACCTCGTTGGCGCCGCAGGCCCACTTCTTGGACGTGCGGAGGTTCTCGTCGACCACCAGACGGATGCCCTCAGGCAGGTTGACCGGCCCGATGAAGCCCTTATGCAGGCCATGGGCCTCGAGCTCCTCGTCGGACATCATATGATAGGCGCCGAAGAGGTGCTCGGCCTTGCACTCGTTGAGCTCGTGATCGCCCGGGACGATGCACACGACGGGCGTCCCGTCCTCCGCGATGAGCGCGAGCGACTTGCGCGTGCCGTTCTCGGGGAAGCCGAAGAACGCGGCCACGGCCTCGATCGTGCCGAGGCCGGGCGTGTGGACCTTCTGGAGCGTACCGTCGCCGGGGCCCTCGGTGACCTCGACGGAGGTCGTTGCGGCCTCCTCGTCGGCGGCAAAGCCGCAGTCGTCGCAGTAGACGAGGGCTGCCTCGCCGGCGTCGGCAAGCGCCATGAACTCGACGGAGGTGTCGCCGCCGATCTGCCCGGAGTCTGCGACCACCGGCAGCGCTCGCAGGCCGCAGCGCTCGCAGATGTTCGCGTAGGCTTGCTTCATGTCGTCGTAGATCTCCTGCAGGGATTCCTGGGTGGCGGAGAACGAGTAGCCGTCCTTCATGATGAACTCGCGCCCGCGCATGAGGCCGAAGCGGGGCCTCATCTCATCGCGGAACTTGTCCTGGATCTGGTACAGGTTCACGGGAAGCTGCTTGTAGCTGCGCAGCTCGTTGGTGATGAGGTCGGTCACGGTCTCCTCGTGCGTGGGGCCGAGGGCGAACTCGCGGTCATGACGGTCGGTGACGCGCATGAGCTCGGGGCCGTAAGCGTTCCAACGGCCGGACTCGCGCCAGAGCTCGGCGTCGGTGAGGATCGGCATGAGGAGCTCCTGCGCGCCGGCCGCATCCATCTCGTCGCGCACGATGGCCTCGATCTTCTTGAGCGACCGCCATGCGAGCGGCAGATAGGAATAGAGGCCGGCTGCCTGCTTGCGGATCAAGCCGGCGCGCAGCAGCAGGCGATGGCTTGCGAGCTCGGCCTCGGCAGGATCCTCCTTGAGCGTGGGCGCATAGAGATTCGACATCTTCATGACGCGTTTGGTGGCAGACACGTTTAATCTCCTCACGATGGTCGTTATATACACACGGCATGCATCTTACCGCACGTGGCGGGCATGCGGCTATGCAATCGGGCACACTCCCCTTTTGCGCATATTACGGGCACTACAGTCGGTCGATCTCCGCCATGAGCTCGTCGACGATGCTCTCCTCGTCGATCTTGCGGATCACCTCGCCGTGGCGGAACAGCAAAGCGCTGCCCTTGCCGCAGGCGACGCCGACGTCCGCGTCGCCCGCCTCTCCCGGTCCGTTGACGACGCAGCCCATGACGGCGACGGAGATGGGCTTGGTCACGGTCTGCAGCCTGCGCTCCACCTCCTGGGCGATGGGAATCAGGTTCACCTGGGTGCGTCCGCAGGTGGGGCAGCTCACGAGCTCCGGTCCACGGCGACGGATGCCGAGGCATTCGAGGATTCCCCATGCCACCGGCGGCTCTTCGACGGGATCGGCTGTGAGGGATACGCGAAGGGTGTCGCCGATGCCCTCGGCAAGCAGGATGCCGAGCCCTACGGAGCTCTTGATGGTCCCTTGGCGAACCGTCCCCGCCTCGGTCACGCCGAGATGCAGCGGCACGTGGGGCAGCTCGCGTGAGAGGGCCCGATACGTCTCGATGGTCGTCGGAACGCTGTGCGCCTTGGCGGAGAGCACGATGTTCTCAAAACCGCGCTGCTCGAAATGCTCGACGAATCTCATGGAGGAGGCGACGAGCTTTTCCGGCTGGGTAAGGTCCTGGCGCTCGGCGATATCGCGCTCGAGCGAGCCGGCGTTCACGCCGATGCGGATGACGGTTCCAGCTTGACCCGCGGCGTCGATCACCGCGTCGACCTTTTCCCACGAACCGATGTTGCCGGGGTTGATGCGCAGCTTTGCGGCCCCGGCCTTGACGGCACCTATGGCCAGTCGGTAGTCGAAGTGGATATCGGCCACGATGGGCACGGGGCTTTCGGCGCAGACCTCGCGAAAGCTCTCGAGCGCATCTTCGCGCGGCACGGTCACGCGCACGATATCGCAGCCGGCGGCGGCAAGGGCGCGAACCTGATCGAGCGTTGCGGCGGCATCGGCGGTGTCGGTGCACGTCATGGATTGCACGACGACGGGAGCGCCCCCGCCGATCGGTACCGACCCGACCATGACCTGACGGGTGTTTTGGCGCGGTAGCTTGGTATCCATGGGTCTCCTTATCTCCTGCGTGCGGGCTAGGGCGAACGCGCGCCTCCCCTGTCGCTCATCACGAGAGCCTGCTAGAAGAAACGTGTGATGTCCTGTTGGAGCATGTAGACGAACAGGGCCATGAACAAGGCGACGCCCACATAGGACAGGATCGACCTGATGCGCAGCGGCACCTTGCGACGGGTGATGGCCTGCACGACCTCGATTACCAGTTTACCGCCATCGAGCGGGGGAATAGGCAGCAGGTTCATAAGGCCGACGGAAAGCGAGATCAGCGCGGCGAACGTCAGATAGATCGCCGGGCCGCTTGCGGCAGCCTGGGCGGACATGACCGAGATGCCCACGATTGACGTCGAGCCGCTGAGGACCTCCATGGTCTGCGTGGGCACGAGCAGGGAGATGACGCCGGAAACCGTCTGGTAGATGTAGTCCGCTGAGACGAAGAACGAGTCGACGGGATTGAGCGTGAAGTTCTCGTAGGGAACGTTGATGCCGATGAGGCCCTCTTCGTCGGGGGTGATCTCGACCGTGCGCTGGGAGCCGTCCCGCTCGACGTCCAAGGAGATGGTCGCGCCGGGATCGGTGTCTCCGGCGGCCTGAAGCGCGGTCACGAGCGCCGTCCACGAATCGGTCTGCTCTCCGTTGACCGAGATCACCACGTCGCCCGATTCGAGACCGGCCGCATCGGCGGGAGAGCCCTCCACGACCGATCCGATCCGGTTGACATCGACGGGAACGTCGAAGCCGATGATCGAGTACACGCTCATGAGCAGGAGAAACCCGAACACGACGTTGACGGCGATACCGGCTACGAGCATGAACGCGCGCTTGAGGAACCCGACGCCGGCATAGGTCCGCGACCGCTCGTGCTCAAAGAACGCGTCTTGTCCCATCGGGGGCTCCCACGCCTCGCCCTCCCCCGTCGCATGGGCGGCATCGAATGTCCGGCCGTCGTAGACGGTGTTCCCTGCGGCATCGCGCGGCAGGGCGGCGAAGGTGCCCGCCTCGTACTTATCGCGCTTGCGGTCGTCGTCGGCGAAGACGGGGGCAATGGACCCCCAACCCATGAGCTGGATGCAGGCCTCCTGAACGTCCTCCGCGTCGATTCCGAGCTCGAGGGCGAGCTCCTCCACGGTGACGGTTCCATGGCGGTGGATGGAGGCGAGCACGTCGGGGGTGCTCGGGATATCGAGGTCGTCCATGCCGCAAATGGCGGCGTATCCGCCAAGCAGGATGGGAGTGACGCCGATTTTGGTACCCGACCGCCTCAACGTGGTATGGAGGTTGAACCGGCAGGGCATGCCGAGAAAGAATTCGGTCACACGGATTCCGCAGGCGCGCGCAGCGAGGAAGTGACCGCCCTCATGGATGAAGATGAGGATGGAGATGGTGACCAGGCCCCAGAAGACCGTTGATACGACACTTATGAGCATATCCATATGAGACGCCTATCGACGCGTATGCCTTACGATCGCGCGGCACAAGCCTCCGCCGCACGGCGCCGTGCCCACCGATCGATGTCGGCAAGCTGCTCGAGCGATTGGACGGGCTGGACATCGTGGTCGTCCATGCAGGATTCCACGATGCGGTCGATATCGGTAAACGAGCACGTCCCGTCCAAAAACGCCGCAACGGCGACCTCGTTGGCCGCGTTGAGCACGCACGGCAGGGTGCCCCCCGTACGACCCGCGATCTCTGCGAGATGCAGGCACCGGAACGCACCCGTATCGGGCTCGCCGAAATCAAGGGAGCCGAGCGTGCGGAAATCGACGCGTGGCGCCGGCGTCGACCACCGATCGGGATAGGAGAACGCATACTGGATGGGGATGCGCATGTCCGAGGCGCCCAGGTGGGCGATAACCGATCCGTCTTCGTATTCCACCATGGAGTGGATCTTAGACTGGCGCTGGATGAGCACGCGGACAAAATCCATATCGACGCCGAATAGATGGCACGCTTCGATGCGCTCAAGGCCCTTGTTCATGAGGGTTGCCGAATCGATGGTGATCTTGGCCCCCATGTTCCAGGTGGGATGAGCGAGTGCGTCGGCGACGGTGACCTTCTCGAGCTGATCTCGGCTGTATCCGTAAAACGGGCCGCCGGAGCACGTCAACCAGATGGCATGGGCCTGATCCGCGCGCTCGCCGAGATAGCACTGGAAGATCGCGGAGTGCTCGGAGTCGACGGGTAGGAGCTGACCGGGTTGAGCCATCGGCATGAGCAGGTCGCCGCCGACGACCAGCGACTCCTTGTTGGCCAGGGCAAGCTGCTTTCCGGCCTGGAGAATGGCTGCGCTCGCCGCGAGGCCCGCGGCGCCGACGATCGAGACGAGCACGCAGTCGACGTCGTCGGATACGGCAAGGTCGACTGCGGCCTGCGCCCCGAAGGCGCATGCGCATCCGTCGGGAAGATCTTGCAGCGCAGGGTCGCCGTCGCGGCGCTCATCGGTCACAGCGACGCGTTTGACGTTGAATTCCCGTGCTGCGGCGACGAGTTCGGTCACCCGGCTATGGGCGGTGAGGGCGACGATCTGGAGCTTGTCGGCATGCTGGCGGCACACATCGAGCGCCTGCGTGCCTATGGATCCGGTGCAACCGAGGATTGCGATGCGCTTGCGGCCGTCTTCACCGCACGTTGCTGTAAAGCTCATAGGACGCCTCCGATGTGAAGCAGCAGGTACGCGGTGATGCATCCGAAGATCAGCGAGTCCGATCGGTCGAGCATGCCGCCGTGCCCGGGAATGAGGTTGCCGGAATCCTTGACGCCGACGCCCCGCTTGATACGGGATTCGATGAGATCGCCGAATACGCCGAGGACGGAAACGATGAGGGCGGTGACGATGGCGAACCACAGCTCGAGGTCGTACAAGCCGGTCGCCCATAGGATGAGCCAGATGATGACGGAACCGAACAGGCCGCCGACAAAGCCCTCCCAGCTCTTGTTGGGAGAGATCTTGGGAACCATCTTGTGCTTCCCGATACGGCTGCCCACGAGATAGGCGCATGAGTCGCTCACCCACAGCGAAGCGCAGACGCCGATCGAGAGCAAGGCGCCCTCGAAGCCCGGGAGCGCGTCGCGGGTGAGAACGATGGCGGACATCATGAACCCGGTATAGATGGGCCCGAACGCCGTCACGGCCACATCGGCGATGCGCGTGCGGGGCGAGTAGACGTACCAAAGGCCCATCGAGAGCACGAGGATGAAGATGAGGGCGGTGAGCCACAGCGGGTCGACGAGCGCGGACAGCGGGAACAGGAACGCGGCAGCAAGGCCTAAAAGCTCGTTGGGAACCTTACCGTCGAGCCGCATCATGCGGTAGAACTCGAAGCAGCACAGCCAGCTCATCGCGGCGACGAAGATGGCCGTCGGCATCGTGCCGAGCAGAAGGCAACCTATGAACAGGGCGGCATAGATGAGGCCGAAGCCCGTGCGGACCAGAAGGCCGTGCAGCCTGCCGCCCTTGGTCGTTTGAGAGACGGAGCCGCCCTTTGCGGACGGCTCGCGGTCGGTGTTGTCGTGGATCTGATCCAACGGTACTCCTCATGGGTCAGGACGCATCAGTTCGTCTTGGAGAGGCCTCCGAAACGCCTATCGCGTCCTTGGTACGCCAGGATCGCGCGAACGAGCTCCCAGCGGTCGAAATCGGGCCAATACGTATCGGTGATGTAGAACTCCGAGTAGGCGATCTGCCAAAGCAGGTAGTTGGAGACGCGCATCTCGCCAGACGTCCGGACCACCAGCTCGGGGTCGGGAAGGCCCGCGGTGTAGAGCTGGTTCGCCACGCAGGACTCATCGATGGCGTCGACGTCGAGATCGCCTTTTTGAACGAGCCGGGCGATGGAGCGCGCGGCGCGGGCGATCTCCGCCCGGCCACCGTAGTTCACCGCGAGCGCCAGCGTCATGCCGGTGTGGTCGCGGCATGCCTCAAGGCCGTACTCGAAGACCTTACGCGTCCGCTCGGGCAGCGCGGAGATGTCGCCCAGGAACATTACGCGGACGTTCTCGCGCTTGAGGAGCGGAAGCTCATCGATAAAGGTTTTGGCGAACAGGTGCATGAGCACGTTCACCTCGTGCTGGGGGCGGTTCCAGTTCTCGGTCGAGAACGCGTAGGCGCTCAGCACGTCGACACCCAGGCGCACGGCGGCGGTGATGACTTCGCGCAGGGAGACGATGCCCGCCTTGTGCCCCTCGGTGCGAGCGAGGCCGCGCGCGGTCGCCCAGCGGCCGTTGCCGTCCATGATGCAGGAGATATGGCGCGGGATGCGCGCCATATCCAGCTGGGCTATATCGAGATCCGCCGGAGCGTCGCTGAAGTACTCAGCGAACTTGGCTTCATCGTAGTGCACTTAGATCTCCATGACCTCTGCTTCTTTGGCCTTCAGCATCTCGTCGATCTTCTTGACGTAGTCATCGGTGTGCTTCTGGACCTTGGCCTGCTCGCGACGCACATCGTCTTCGGTGAGGTCCTCGTCGCGCTCAAGCTTGTTGTTGGCGTCGCGACGGATGTTGCGGATGGCGACCTTGGCCTGCTCGGCGAGCTCGCGGCACTCCTTGACCAGCTCGCGACGGCGCTCCTCGGTGGGAGCGGGGAACGGCAGGCGGACGATCATGCCGTCAGAGGAGGGCGTGATGCCCAGATCGGAGGCGGAGATGGCCTTGACGATGGCGTTGACGAGCGCCTTGTCCCAGGGCTCGACGACAAGCATGTGGGCCTCGGGCGTCTTGACGGCGGCGACCTGCGTGATCGGCGTAGCGACACCGTAATAGTCGACCGTGATGTCGGACAGGATGTTGGCGTTGGCGCGACCCGTGCGCACCTTGGCGAAGTTGTGCTTCAGGTTCTCGAGGGTCTTGTCCATGTTGTCGGTGATATCGGCCATGATTAATCCTCCTGAACGACGACGGTTCCAACAGGCTCGCCCTTGAGGGCGTTTTTGATATTATCCTCGCCCTCGATGTTGAGAACGATGATCGGCATGCGGTTGTCCTGGCACAGGGCGGCTGCGGTGGAGTCCATGACTTGCAGGCCGCGAACGAGCACCTCGTGGTAGGTAATCCGATCGAAGCGGACGGCGTCGGGGTTGGAGACGGGGTCCTTGTCGTAGACGCCGTCGACCTTGGTCGCCTTGAGCAGGCACTCGGCGCCGATCTCGCATGCACGCAGGGCGGCGGCGGTGTCGGTCGTGAAGTACGGGTTGCCCGAACCGGCGGCGAAGATGACGATGTCGCCCTTCTGGAGATGATTGATGGCGCGGCGGCGGATGTAGGGCTCGCACACCTCGTTCATCTGGATTGCGCTCATGACGCGGCACGGCGCGTCGAGGCGCTCGAACGCATCCTGCAGCGCAAGGGCGTTCATCACGGTCGCGAGCATGCCCATGTAGTCGGCCTGGGCGCGATCCATGCCGTTGGCGGAACCGGCGAGACCGCGGAAGATGTTGCCGCCGCCGACCACGATGCCGACCTGAACGCCGTCGTCGTGGAGCTGCTTGACCTGACGGGCAAGACGCTCGGTGACTTCGGGGTCGATGCCGTAGCGGCCCTCCCCCATCAGCGCTTCGCCGGAGAGCTTCAGCAGCACGCGTTTGTAGAGGTACTCAGACAAGATGTCCTCCTTCAATCGTCAGACTGCACCCATTCTAGCGAATAATGGGTGCCGCGCCCACAAAAAAGCAGGCCACAGGTCGAAACCCATAGCCTGCTTGGTCATCATGAAACGATGAACTAGTTAGCGGCTTCGCCGGAAACCAGACGGTCGAACGCGACGACGCGGACGTTGTCGCCGACCTCCTTGGAGACCTTCTCGGCGTACTGCTTGATGGACATGCTGGAATCCTTGATGAACTCCTGCTCGTTCAGGACGAAGCCCTTGAAGAACTTCTCGAGACGGCCCATGGCCATCTTCTCCTGAATGGCCTCGGGCTTGCCGGACTCGGCAGCCTGAGCCTTGTAGATGGAGACCTCGTGCTCGACGACCTCGGCGGGCACGTCCTCGCGAACGGCGCTGATCGGGGCCGTGGCGGCAACCTGCATGGCCACATCGTGGGCGAAGGACTTGAAGGCCTCGGTGGAAGCGGTCTCGGGCTTGTCGAAGGCGAACTCAACGAGAGCGCCGATCTTGCCGCCCATGTGGATGTAGCTGGCGACAGCGCCGTTGGCCGGCTTGCGGATGGCGAAGCGGGTGATCTTCATGTTCTCGCCGATGATGTGGATCATCTCGGTGAGGGCGTCCTGGACGGACTCACCGTTCATGTCGCACGCGAGCAGGGCGTCGACGTCGGCAGGCTCGGTGGTGCAGGCGACCTGGGCGACATTGGCGACGAAGCCGGTGAACTTGGGGTTGGAGGCGACGAAGTCGGTCTCGCAGGCGACCTCGGCGAGCGCACCCTCGGTGGCGTCGTCGGAGATGTATGCGGCGACAGCGCCCTCGTTGGTGTCGCGACCGGCCTTCTTGGCGGCAGCGGCAAGGCCATTCTTGCGCAGGATGTCAACGGCGGCATCCATATCGCCATCGGCCTCAACGAGAGCCTTCTTGCACTCCATCATCGGGGAGTCGGTCATCTCGCGGAGCTGCTTGACCATAGCGGCGGTGATCTGAGCCATGTCTGTTCCTTTCGAACTCAATGATGAACGAACGTTAGGCTATAGGGTTACTTACTCGGCAGCGGCCTCGGTCGCGGGCTCGGCAGCCTCAGCGGTGGCCTCGGGCTCGGCGGTGCCGGCCATCTCGGCCTCGGAGATCTGCTCCTTGCCGGTGCCAGCGAGGCAGGCGTCGGCGAAGAGCTCGCACATGAGGGAGACGGCGGAGATGGCGTCATCGTTGCAGGGGATGCCGTAATCGACCTCGTCCGGATCGGAGTTGGTGTCGATCAGGGCGACGACGGGGATGTGCAGGCGCTTGGCCTCCTTGATGGCGTTCTCCTCGCGCTTGGTGTCGATGACGAACAGAGCGGCGGGCAGGGACTTCATGTCACGGGCGCCACCCAGGTTGGTTTGGAGCTTGGTGAGCTCCTTACCGAGAACGGCCTGCTCCTTCTTGACGCGCAGGGCCATGGAACCGTCGGCGACCATGGCCTCGAGCTCCTCCATGCGGTTCATGCGGGAGCGGATGGTCACGAAGTTGGTGAGCATGCCGCCCAGCCAGCGCTGGTTGATGTAGGGCATGCCGGCGCGCTCGGCGGCGGACTTCACGGCCTCCTGGGCCTGCTTCTTGGTGCCGACGAACAGGACCTTGCCGCCGTGGGCGCAGGTGTTCTTCAGGAAGGTGTAGGCGCGGTCGGCCTCGACGATGGTCTGCTTGAGGTCGAGGATGTAGATGCCGTTGCGCTCGCCGAAGATGTAGGGGCGCATCTTGGGATTCCAGCGACGGGTCTGGTGACCGAAGTGGCAGCCGGCCTCGAGAAGGGTGCGGATATTGATCTTGGTAGCCATGGATAACCTCCTGTGGTTCGCCTCCGCGCAGGCATCCGACCTCGCTGGCCACCTGGGAAAATGCTACCGTGCCCCCAGGCACCACGGCTCAGCGAGTAGCCGCGCGTGTGTGATAGATACGTTGCCCAGTTGAGCAACCCGCAGAATAATAGCAGGGAACGGCTGCGGTGTGGAGGGGAAATTCTCCCCTGCCCCATTTTCCCACGCGACATGCACAACGGACGGTTTGACGGAGCGGGCGGCCTGCGGTCGTCTCCTTCATTTGAGTCAGCTTCGGGGGTGAGCCTGCTTGAGGGCGCCCTTGAGCCGTTCAGGGGTGAGGTGCGTGTACAGCTGCGTGGTCGACAGGCTCGCATGTCCGAGCAGCTCTTGGACGCTGCGTAGGTCCGCGCCGCCTTCCAGCAGGTCGGTCGCATAGGTGTGGCGCATGGCGTGCGGCGTGATGTCGGCGGGAAGGCCCGCGCGGCGCACGAGCGTCTCGAAGCGGTACCGCAGCGAGTCCGCGCTCATGGCCCGTCCGCGCGATGAGACGAACAGTGCGCGCTCCGTCTGCGGATCACCCGTCTTTGAGCGCTCGAGCAGTCGGGGGCGCGCATCGAGAAGGTAGCGGTCAAGCGCCTCCCATGCGCGGCGGTACAGCGGGACGATGCGCTCTTTCGAGCCCTTGCCGAACAGCCTGACCGTGGCGTCGCCTCTATTCAAGCTGTCGAGCGTGAGGCCCGCGAGCTCGGAGATGCGCGCGCCCGAGGCGTAGAGCACCTCGAGCATCGCCCTGTCGCGGATGCCTTCGGGCTTGGAGCCGTCGGGGATCGCGAGCAGCTCGTCTATCTGCTCGGAGGTCAGCGCATGCGGAAGGTTCTTGGGGATCTTCGGGGACGAGATGGCGGCTGCGGGGTCGGATTCGATCACGTCCTCGGCCGCGAGCCATGCGTAGAGGGAGCGGATGGAAGACAGGTGCGCGGCAATCGTCTTGGGGGCGTAGCGCGCCTCCCTCAGCTGCGCAAGGTAGCGTCTCAGGTCGCGAACGGAGACGCGCAGGCCGTCGAGGCGCGACCGCTCGACCCATGCCGCATACGCGTCGAGATGGGATGCGTACGCGCGCACGGTTTGCGGGGACATGCCCTCCACGCGCTCGATATGCGCGCAGAAGGCTTCGACGGCGCCGCGGATGTCCTGAATCCGCTCCATCTAGCGGACGGGCCCTCGGCCGAACAGATCGGGCCTGCTTGCGCAATAGGCGGAAAGGTCGTTTGCGGCCCGCTCGGCATAGGCGGCGTAGCGTTCTCGCTTGGACCTGCGGCGACCGTCCTCAAGCGGCGGTACAAGGCCGAAGTTGACGTGCATGGGCTGATAGCCCGACGTGGCCGGGTCCGTCGCATAGGCCACGAGCGCGCCGAACGCGCCGGTGACGGGAAGCGAGACCCCGTCGATCCCCTCGAGATCCGCATAGGTGTTGAGCGCGGCGAGCAGGCCCGATGCGATCGCCTCGGTGTAGCCTTCGGTTCCCGTGATCTGGCCCGCCAGACGCACGGAGGTGCCGGGGATGCGGAACGTCCGGTCGAGCACGTGGGGCGCATCCACGAAGGTGTTGCGGTGCATGACGCCGAAGCGGAAGAACTCCGCGCGCTCGAGTCCGGGGATCATGCGGAACACGCGCTTCTGCTCGCCGAACGTGAGGTTCGTCTGAAAGCCCACGAGGTTGTAGGCGGTGCCCCGCGCGTTCTCCGCGCGCAGCTGGACGGCCGCCCAAGGACGCCTTCCCGTGCGCGGATCGGTGAGGCCGACGGGCTTCATGGCTCCGAACCGGATGGCGTCCTTGCCCGTGCGCGCGACCTCCTCGGCGGGCTGGCACGCCTGGAACAGGTCCCCTCCCTCGAAATCCTTGAGCACGACGCGCTCGGCGTTGACGAGGGCGTCGATGAAGGCCTCGTATTCCTCTTTGTTCATGGGCGCGTTCAGGTAGTCGCCCACCTGGGCGTCATCGTAGCGGGACTGCCTGAACAGGATGTCCATGTCGAGGGTCGATGCGTCCACGATGGGCGCCGCCGCATCGAAAAACGAGAGGGAGTCCCCACCCACAAGGTCGATCACCTTGGAAGAGAGCGCCGGCGAGCAGAGCGGGCCGGCAGCGATGACCACCGCGCCCTCGGGAATGTCCGTGACCTCCTCGTGCACGACGGTGATCAGGGGGCGCGCGGCGACTTCCTGCTCGACCAGCCGGGAGAACTCGGTCCGGTCGACGGCGAGGGCGCCTCCTGCGGGAACGGCCGCGCGCTCGGCGCACGAGAGGAGAACGGAACCCATACGGCGCAGCTCGTCTTTGAGCAGGCCCGCAGCGGAGTCGAATCGGGTCGATTTGAACGAGTTGGAGCACACGAGCTCGGCGAGATGACCCGTATGGTGTGCGGGAGAGGAAACCTGCGGGCGCATTTCGTACAGGCGCACCGCTATGCCCCGATTGGCAAGCTGGCAGGCGCACTCGCTGCCCGCGAGACCGCCGCCCACTACCGTGACCATCTTGTTCTCCATTGCGCTCCCATCGATCGTTCATGATGGCGCCCGCTTGCGCGGGCGCGGGTTCTACCTATTGTGCATGATGGCACCTCGAGCGTGAAGTGCGCGTTTTGTGGGCGCGAATCTCCCATCGATGATGCGCTCGATCCTTCCTGTCATCTGAAGCCCGCTCAAGACGTTCAGGCAGCTGACGGCATCGATGCCGAGCATCGTCGCGATCTCGTCGATCCGCATGGGGTTTGACACCAAGGCATCCAGTATTCGACGCTCCGTCTCCGACATCCCTGGCTCTTCCGCGTGGTCGATACGCGAGAACCTCAGGGTTTCGAAGATCCGCGAGACGGCGACCTCGAGAGACTCCTCATCGACGATGATGGTCGCCCCGACGGAAATGAGGTAGTTGGATCCGCGCGATTCGGGCGACAGGATCGAACCGGGCACGGAAAGGATCTCTCTGCCGAGCTTGTTGGCCGCATCGGCTGTCGAGAAGGTGCCCGACGGCATGCCGGCCTCGGCGACGAAGACGGCGCGCGCTAGTGCGGCGATGATGGCGTTCCGCTTGGGGAACGCGTAGGGGCGCGGCTGCGTCCCCCATCGCTCGATCGAGACGACGGCGCCCCCGGTCTCGAGGGTCCGCTCGATCAGGCGGGCAGACGATGGCGGATAGGTGACGTCCGCCCCTGTTCCGAGGACGATGACGTGACGTCCTCTTTCAGCGAGGGCGGCCTTTCCCGCCGCCTGGTCGCATCCCCGCGCGCCGCCCGAGACGACCGTGATGCCGGATTGCGCCGCCACGGTTGCCGCCATCTCGGCGACGGCGATGCCGTAGGGCGTCGGCTTGCGTGACCCGATGACCGCGAGGCCCGGGCCCTCGAGGACGTCGAGGTTTCCCCGGACATAGAGCGTCTCGGGAGGCTGCGACAGGTCGAGCAGGCTTTTCGGATAGCGCGTATCCGATGGATGGAGCTCATAGCGCGTGTCAGCCAACTTCGTCACCGGTCCTTCCTCTGAACATCGATGCCTCGAGGACATGCGTCTGCCTGACGTCCTCGGACTCCTCGATGTCAGCGATCGTTCGGGCGATCTTGCTCAGGCGCACGATGCCTCGTCCCGTGAGATGGGCGGCACGCGCGATCTGGATGAGCGTCGTCTCTCCTCCGCCGTCCAGGCGGTAGGCGGCGACCGCGCCGTCAAGCGGCCGTTTGCTCCGTCCGAGGTCCTCCGGTTTCCCCTCACGGCCTTCGCGCCAGGTCCTGAACGCTCGTCCGCGCTCGACGATTTCGCGAAGGTCGGCAGACGACATGCCCTCTGCTCCCTTCACGACCAGTTCCGGATCCGGACGCATGACGTCGATGCATAGGTCGATACGGTCCGCCAGGGGGCCCGAGAGCTTCGAGCGGTATCGCTCGATGGCATGCGGCGTGCAGGCGCAGTCGATCTCACGGTCACCGAGGTATCCGCACGGGCACGGGTTGCTGGCCGCCAGCAGCTGGAACCGCGACGGGAAGGAGTATGCTCCCTCCGCGCGCACCAGCCGCACGACGCCCGCCTCTATCGGCTGGCGCAAGGTCTGCAGGACGCCCGTCGAGAACTCTGCGAGCTCGTCCAGGAACAGGACGCCTCCGTGGGCGAGGCTGATCTCCCCGGGGTGCACGGGTCTGCCGCCCCCGATGAGGCCCGCCGCAGAGATGCTGTGATGAGGGCTCCTGAACGGGCGGACTCCCCTCAGGAGGCCATCGACCGCCTCCCCCATGACGGAGTGGATGCAGAGCGCCTCCTGCTTCTCCCGCTCCTCGATGGGCGGAAGGATGCTTGTCATCCGTCGCGCGAGCATGGTCTTTCCTGCTCCCGGGCTGCCGACCATGAGCAGGCCGAGCTCGCCTGCGGCCGCTATCGCCATGCCGCGTTTCGCGACTTCCTGTCCCACGACATCGGAAAAATCGGGCTGCGCTCCGGGATGCTCGCTGCCTGGCATGCCATGCGGATACCTCTGGACGGCTTCGCGAACGCCGATCCGCAGCGAGCCGATGTGCGAAAGCGTGAAGTGGTCCACGGAATCGAGCGGAACGTGCTGCTCGTTGATCGCGGTCACGAGCGCCAAGCCGGACGCGCGGGCGAGCAGCTGATAGGCGACCTCCCCGCGCACCGAGCATACCGAGCCGTCAAGCGCGAGCTCTCCAACGAGCAGCGTGTCGTCCAGCCCGACTTCGGGAATCTGATGGGACGCCGCGAGAATCGCCACGGCGATGGGAAGATCGAAGCCGGACCCGCTCTTGCGCATATCTCCCGGCGCGAGATTCACCGTGATGCTTTTCCGGGGAATCTCGAAGCCCGCGGCTCGCAGCGCGCACCGTATGCGTCCGCGGGCCTCGAGAACGCCCGAGTCGGCCATGCCGACGAGCGAGATGCCCGGCATCCCTTCGGCCATGGAGACCTCGACGGTCACCGGGTACGCCTCGACGCCGCGTATGCAAGCCGCATGCACCGCGTAGACACCCGAGCCGCTCATCGCTGACAATCCCATTCAAATGCGGAGACCAGATGCTCGATCTCCGCGAGGAACCCGGGGCGAAGCGTGACCGCTATCACGTCGAAGCGCAGCGCGAAGACGGGGAAGTTTTCCATCTGGTAGCGTGCTGCGATGCGCTCGTAACGGCGCTGTTTGCGCTCGTCGACCGCGAGCTCGGGGTACAGGCAGTCGTCGTCGGTGTGGTTTCTCCTGGTTTTCACCTCGACGAGCACTACCTCCTCGCTATCCGGGTCGAACATGACGAGGTCCGCTTCGCCTTCCGGACAACGGTAGCCCTGGCACATCGCATCGTACCCCTGGGCCTCTAGATAGGAGCAGGCAAGGGCTTCTCCTAGATAGCCGAGCTCCTTCGCGGTGAACGTGTCGATCATCTCGGGATCTTCGGCGCACGCGTTGATGAACTCCTCGTGCGTCTTGAATCTGTTCTGGATCCGATGCTTTCGTTTGCCCATGGCTGCTCCTTTCTATCAAGAGGTGAAAGGAGTATGGAGATGGGGGCGCGCCCGCCGTCCTGTTGACGTTGACGAGCGAACCGGCGAAACCCTATCCGCATCGTACAGACGGCCAACGATCGAGGTCGCAGCGCGATTGAGGTCTCATATTCAGCTGTCGGGCTTCACGCAGCCTTCTAGAAGAGCCGCGCGGTCTCGAGAAAGTTTCCGCAGAAGCTGACGCGATGGATGGGGCTGAGTCCATGTTCCTTGATGGCGGCGATATGTTCGGGCGAGGCGTACCCTTTTGACTGGGCGAGATGGTAGCCGGGGTATTCGCCGTCGAGCTCGACCATCATCTCGTCACGGGTGACCTTTGCCACGATCGACGCCGCGGCGATGCAGGCGACGGTGGCGTCCCCGTGCACGACGTCGCGCTCGTTGGGTACGGCTCCGAGCGGGTTTCCGTCCATGAGGACGCAGTCGGGCGTGACGCCCGCATCTTCAACCGCCCCCGCCACCGCGCGCCGCAGGCAGCGCGCCATCCCGGACCCATCGATCTCCGCGGGCGGAATATGGCAGATGCCGATAGCCGTCGCTACCTCTGCGATACGGGCGGCAAGCAGCTCGCGCTTTGCCGGAGACAGCTGCTTTGAGTCGTTGAGGCCCCAGATGATCTGATCTGCCGGCAGGCAGACGGCGCACACGGTCAGCGGGCCTGCGACCGATCCTCGGCCCACCTCGTCAACGCCTACGACAACGCCGCTGCCCCCGAGTTCGCGCATGGAACGGTACATGTCGATGACACGCTGCTGCTCGGCAAGCGTCTTCTCGCGACGGCGGGCGGCGCGCTCACAGGCCTTCTTGACCTGGGTGCGGGGGTCGTCACGATAGCGATCGAGCAGCACGGGGATCTCGTCGATCGATGCGCTCGTGAGCTCAGCCGCAATCTTGGTTGCTGGAAGCGAGCTTGTCATATTTGCCATGGGATTCCCTTCTGTCGGCAATCCCATTGTAATAGCTTGCGAAAGGGAAATCCCTCCGACTCGACCATGACGGCGCCGCGGAATGGGTTGAAACGAACCCGTCCCCAAACAACCCATCTAACAAAAGAAGGCCATCCCGGAGGATGGCCTTGCGAGATGCTGGGTTGCAATAATCCCTAGCGCTTCTCGGGGATGCGAGCAGCCTTGCCGACCTTGTCGCGGAGGTAGTACAGCTTGGCACGACGGACGCGACCGTGACGGACGACCTCAAGCTTGGCGATCTTGGGGCTGTGCAGGGGGAAGGTACGCTCGACACCGATGCCGAAGGAGATCTTGCGGACGGTGAAGGTCTCACGGGAGGAGCCACCGCTCATGCGGATGACGTCGCCCTGGAAGACCTGGATACGCTCGCGGTCGCCTTCCTTGATGCGATAGTGAACCTTGACGTTGTCGCCAACGCGGACCTGCGGGATGTCCTCGCGGATGTCCTGACGCTCAATTGCGCGGATGTAATCCATCTTCTCGATCCTTACTCTTACCAGAGGTGCCGCTGAGTGACGACACATGGGTTGAACAAACGAAATTATTATACGCAAGCATGTGGTGAACGCAACACAAATTATGTGGGGCTTCGATGGTGACGAGACGCCCCGGCACGTCGGTTTGCCGCGGAAAGTCACAGACATCTCGCTTACGCTCGCACGAATGTAGGCCATACTGTACATGAATGACTTGATGAGCGCTCCGACTGGAGGAACCATGGCACAGCAGAAGACGCGGGTCCGCAGCATCCGCATCGGTTCGGTCGTCCTCTTGGGGATCGCTCTGGTTGCGGCGATCGTGTGGGGATCGGTGCTTGTCCGCACCCAGATGCTCGAGAACGCAAAAGAGCTCGCGACGCGCCTGGCGACCAGCTATGCGCAGCTGGCTCAGACGCGCCTGAGCTCGTTTGAGCAGTTCTTGAGCTACAGCGCGAGCCGAATGGACGAGTTGATCAGTGACGGCGCCGACGGCGCTCGGATGCAGCGATGGCTTGAAGGGTTCAACAGCGGCATGGCTTCCACGATGGATTCGGAGATGGCCGACCCCTACGCGGTCATCGACGGCACCATCATCGCCGCGAATCCATGGGAAGGCGACGAGGACTTTGATTACAGCCAGGCCTCTTGGTATCAAGGTGCCTTGAAAGCGCGTGGCGCGGTATATGCGACGGATGCCTATACGGATACGATCACGGGCAGAAGCATCATCACGCTCTCTATCGCCTTGAGCGGCTCGGGCAATGTTCTGGCGTTCGATATCCAGCTCGACGAGTTAGGGGCCGTTGCGGCGCAAAGGGCGGCTGACAGCAGCATGGGCTACGCCCTTTTCGACCGAAACGGCGAGCCCGTCGTGAGCAGCGGGTTGCTGAGCACGGAGTCCCCCGAATCGTCAGAATTCCTCAATCGGTTGAGAGAAGAGATCGATGCCGGCTTCCTCGACCAAAGCGACGCATCCATCGCGGGGCCGGACGGCACGAACCTGAGCGTCTTTTTCACGGAGCTCGATCCGGGCTGGCTCTCCGTGGTCACGATACCCACGATGTCGCTTCTCATGAACGGGATCACGCCGGGGTTCTTCGCCCTCATCGCGCTGTGCGCGCTGCTGCTCGGGGTCGTGATCTACACGGTGCTGCGCGAGCGCAAGAGCTCGCGAGCCATGCACGAGTCCGAGGACATCATCCGCATCCTCGGCAACACGTATTTCGGCATCTACCGCATCAACTACCTCGATCAGACCTATACGACCGTCAAGGCCTCGCCTGATACGGCGGCCGCCATGGGAAAGTCCGGAACCTACGCGCATTTCATGGATGAGATGCGCAAGGTGGTCCAGGAGGAGACCTTCGAGCGGTTCGCCGAGAGCTTCTCGTGCGAGAACATCCGTCGTCGCGAGCAGGAGGGCGTCACCGAGTTCGGGGGCCGCTACCTCAGGCGATTCGGCGACGAGTATCGCTGGGTGAGCGTCGCGAGCATCACGAACGCGGAGATCTCCAACGGCGAGGCCATCATCTGCTTCCGTGCTGTGGACAACGCCATGCGCGAGGAGATGCAGCGCCAGGAGCTCCTCGAAAGCGCGTTGGAGACGGCGCGTCAGGCGACGAGCAGGCAGCAGCGGTTCTTCAGCAACATCTCGCATGACATGCGCACCCCGCTCAACGCCATCGTGAACCTCACGCAGATGATTCGGAGAAACCCGGATGATCGCGAGCAGACGATGCGCTGCCTTGCACTGCTCGAGGAGGCCGGCAACCAGCTCGTGACGCTCGTGAACGACATCCTCGACATCTCCCACATCCAAAACGTCGAGCAGAGCGCGCTCGATCTGGCAACGGTCGACTTGGTTGAATGCGCTCGGACGTCGGTCGAGCTCGCTCGACCTCAAGCCGAGCAGGGCAATAAAGTCATAGAGCTCCATTCCGCCTGGCAGTCCCGTTGGGTGCGCGCCGACTCGAAGCGATTGGGGCAGGTGCTCAACAACCTCATATCGAATGCCGTGAAGTACAGCCTGGAAGGGGCCCGCGTCGATGTGACCCTGAGCGAGCCCGACGCGCGCGAGGACGATTCGCGCAAGGCGCGACTGTTCCAAATCGAGGTGGCGGACACTGGGATTGGTATGACCGAGGAGTTCTTGGGCCGCATCTTCGACCCGTTTGCGCGCGAGACCATGTTCGCGCCGCGTGGCGTGGTGGGCACCGGATTGGGCATGCCGATCGTCAAGAACCTCGTCCAGCAGATGGGCGGAGAGATCTCCGTCTCGAGCAAAGTCGGCGAGGGCAGCGTGTTCACCGTGACGATTCCGCTCGAGGTCGCATCATCTCCCGAGCAGAAGGCCTCCGATGAGTCGGCGGTGCGCGGCAAGGCGGCAGACGAGGGCGCCGTGTCGTTTGCGGGCAGGCGCGTGCTGGTCGCTGAGGACAACCTGACGAACCAGATGATCGCCGAGGCCCTGCTCGGCGCTCTCGAGATCGACGTTACCTGCGTCGACAACGGCAAGCTCGCTCTTGAAGCATTCCGTGATGCCGATTCCGGCGCATTCGACGCGATCCTCATGGACATGAAGATGCCCGTGATGGATGGAGTGGCCGCAACGCGATCGATCCGCGCACTCGAACGCCCCGATGCGAAATCGATCCCCATCATCGCGGTGACCGCGAACGCGTTCGCGGAGGATGCCGCCGAGGCGCGCGGCGCGGGGATGGACGGTTACGTGACGAAGCCGATCGATGCTGCCGCGCTCGCGCATGCACTCGAGGAGGTGTGGTCATAAACTATGAATCCGCTCTGCCTTTCGCTCTGTTGCGCGTTCGTGAAAGAACCGACCCATCCGAAATGCACCATTGAGGAACAGGCAGAGCGAGTAAAATGGTATATGCGCATATTTCCAGCGTGTTCCAGCTGCCAACATGCGCCGGATGAGTCCGGTTCTGATCTCGGAGGTGCATACTGTTGGCAGGGATAAACCCTCACATAAATCTCGAGAATCCCGAAATCCTGCGTTCATGGCTCGAGATGGCCTTGATGAGGACCGATAGCGAGCTGTGGGTCTACACGCCTTCCGATAAGCATCTAGACGTGTATGGGTTCAACGAGCAGGGAGAAAGCATCCATTCTGTTTTTGAAGATGCCCCTGCTTCGTGCATTGATGGTGGCCATGTCCACCCTGATTCCATCGAGGACCTGAACTCCCTTTTCCGGGCCATCGATCAAGGGCGTGAGCGTGAAATCGTATCCGTTCGCTTGAAGCAGCCGTCGACGGGGGATTTCGCGTGGTGTTCCCTCTCCTATCAGCTTCATGTATCTGAGGATGGCACTGTCGACTATGCGGTGGGCATGCGCTCGGCGCCCCGTTCGGCATTTGAGGATCGTTTTCCCGTAAAGGGAACGTTTCCCGAAGCGCTGTACCCTTACCTCATGCGTTTTGGTCAAGCGAACATCTCGCGTGGCAGAATGCGATTATTGTTGCGTCGCGACGAGCGTCGGGTGCACTTGCTTCGCGAGATTCCTTATGCCAACGCGATTGAAATGGGTGCCGCCACGCTCTTCTCTTCGAATGATCAGACATCGTATCGTGAGTTGTTGGATCCCTGCCGTCTTGTTGAGCGGTACCAGGCAGGAAGACGCTGGTCGGTCGCACGCTATCGCATGGTCGGCGCCGGCAGCACCATAATGAACGCGCGCATTGCCGTATGCGTCAGCATGCCAGAACAGGGCGATGACCTTATCGCGTCGATCTATGTGAACGCATGCGATTCGCGTTCGAACTGGGAGGCCAAATCCGAGATTTCCGCTGTTCGAGATCGGGAAACGCAGCTGTACTCGCAGGGCTATGCCAAGCTGCTCATCAATTCGTTGATGGGCGACGAGTCGCAAAATGATGTGTGTGCCATTTGCGCAATTGTGCTGGATGGAGCCAGCGGTATTTCAGAGAACCTGCGGGCGGATCTCATAACGGCAATCGGCGTCTTTATGAACACCGATTGCATCGCGTATTTGTACAACGAGACCACGATCGGTATCTTCTTTCCCAAGATTCCGTCCTCTTCGGCGGTCAAACGTCGACTGACAGGCGTGTTCAAGGCGGTGCGGGACAGCTTCCGTGATGCAGATGCCACCTCTTCAGAGGCGCTCGCGTCAGTACGGCTGATCGCATCGACGGTTTTCGGTTTCCTACGCACCTTCGATTTCAACGTCGCAACACTCAATGCATACGAAATGGCGTTGAAGCACACGGCTGAATCAGCTAGTGAAGATGGGGATGTCGTCGATGACCCGTTAGCACTGCGCGACCTGACCATGGTGCAGCAAACGGTGCGAGCGGACATGTCCGATATTCCCGATATCGACTCGCTGAGCCGCGAGGAGCTTGTCGCCTACGCGGAGACGCTGCGCGCCATGCAGGATGCCGAGGCTCCCTCGCAGGCAGTCTACGTTGCGCTGAGGGCCGCGGGGTTGTATTACCGGGCCCGCAGAGCCTATGTGCTCATGATGCCCAAGGATGACGAGACCATGACGGTGCTCTACGAGTGGACGGCGCCTTCAATCATGAGCATCCAAAGCCTGTTCTCTAAAACGCCTGCCTCGCGCTTTCCGTTCATTTTAGCGAATGTGGGTTCCGACAGACCCGTATTCGTATCGCACAGGCGCTCGGCCTCTCACCCTGATGGCTCCGAGAATCAAGATCCATGGAGGTTCTCCATCATCCCCATCTCCCATGCCGCAGCCTGCACGATGGCGCTGTGCATCGATGGCCCTTCAGACCATCTCAATTCCTGGTCGCTCGCTTCCTGTCTCGGCGGCCGCATCTTGCATGAATGGATCAGGTTGACGCGGGCGTCTCGATCGAAAGACCCGATGGTTCTTGCGCCTGATTTCTCCTTGCACGATGACCGCGATCTCGAGATGATGCTTGCTCGATCCAATCGCAACCTTTGGGGCTCCGCAGGCATGCTTGTCGTTACCCTCGCGGATTTACAGGATGTATCGAACGAAATTGGATTCAAGGGCGTATTCGATCTGTATATCAAAGTCCGCATGCTGCTCACCTCACTGTTTGGAGAGGAGCTTGTCTTCCATACAAGCGATATCGAGTTCGTCGCGCTCTCCCCCAACCAACCTTATAACAGCTTTATCCAACGATGCGGCCAAGCGCGGCTCGCCTTGCACAGCCTGCATCCGGACTGGTTCTCACTGGGAAGCTCGTGGTCGGATAACTCGTGCGACGTCTACGGAATCCTCTCGGAAGCGCGCGCTGTCGCAAAACGGGACAACTCCCACAAGGTGAGGATAGGACATCGAAACGATCATGGGGCGAACGATACCGAGCAGACGTCATTCCCCTTGCCCTTCACTTCGCCCCGTCCACTTCAAGGCGTATATACCATCTATCTGCAGCCAAAAATTGATATGCGCACCGGAGCCCTTGTTGGCGCAGAGGCGCTTGCCAGGTCTATCGGCAGCGACGGTGTGGTCAATGCCCCGGCGAGCGATATTCGTCGACTAGAGGAAGACGGAACGATAAGCGAGCTCGATTACTTCGTGTTTGATGCGATGCTTGCCACCATGAGCTCTTGGAAAAGCCGGGGCATTACCATTGTGCCCATCTCGAGCAACTTTTCGCGCAACACGCTGCTTGACTCCACGGCGTTGGCGTCGGTGCTTGCGATTCTAAGCAGGTATCCGGAGATACCCGTCGACAAGGTTGAAATGGAGATCACCGAGGCAGCGATCGACCTGGGCAACCATACGCTCTCTGAGGTTGTCGAGCGATACCGTTCTCTAGGTCTGCGCGTCGCTCTCGACGATTTCGGGTCGCATTACTCAAACGCATCGGTGCTCGCAAACGTGCATTTCGACACGATCAAGCTCGATCGCAGCCTCATCGGCGACCTGCCGGGCAACGAGGTGAGCCGCTTGCTCGTTCGAAACATCGCGGATATCTGCAAGAGCCAAAACATGTGCTGCATAGCGGAAGGCATCGAGTCGATTGACCAAGCGCGAGTGTTGGTCGAAGAGGGCTGCAACATCTGCCAGGGCTTCTACTACGATCGCCCGATGCCTGTCGAACTATTTGAGCGGAAGTATTTCGAAGTGTAAGGGTCGCTGTCCCGTACGTGCGGCGCCGTCATTGAAGTCCTGCTATGCAGTGGAGGCTCGGAAGGTGATTTTTCGGCAATTCTCGGGGCCGGAGCCTCCACTAGAGAGCGTGGGACATGGATCGGATGCGTCCATGCTCAACTGTGCCAAATGAATAGGCCCGGGATGCATATACTTCCCGGGCCTTTGCTGCTATGCGTGCGCTCGCGCTTCGCTACCGAGGCTGTCGATGATGGTGATGACCAGTCCCTTGATGGTGTTGTCCGTCGTGCGGTAGGGCGCGATGCGCAACGTGTAGTGACGGCCGTTCATCGCTGTGATCTCGCGGTCGATCGGTGTGAGGTTCTTGAGAACGGTTTCCGCGTCTCCCACGATGTCCTCATCGGGGAAGCTATGGGCGAAGATCTGTATGGGCCTGCCCACATCGTGATCCATCAACTGGAATTCACGACCAACGTACTCGGTGAACTTTCGAATGTTGAAGTTCTCGTCGATGAACAGGATGCCGATCATCGTCGAGGACAGGAAGTTCGAGAGGTCGTTCGTCGTCATGGTGAGCTCATCGACTTTTTGCTGGTACTCGGAATTGACCGTGTAGAGCTCCTCGTTGACCGACTGCAGCTCTTCATTCGAGCTCTGCAGCTCTTCGTTTGCGGTGAGCAGCTCCTCGTTTGCCGCCTGAAGCTCCTCATTGACCGTCTCGAGCTCACCGATGGTGGACTGCAGGTCGCTTTGCGATTCGCGCAGCTCGCTCTCAAGATCGGCGATGCGGCGCGCGGCTGTCGCCTCGATATCGTATTTCTCGATGATGCCCTCCTGATGCTGAGCGTCCGCTCGCTGCTCGATAAACAGCATGGCGACAAGATCGGCATCAAGGTTTCCGGGCATGGGGATAGGCTGCGCCACAAGGTCGATGACCTTCGGTCCGGAAGGGCAATCCACGCGGATCCCCTCGTAAGTGACCGATTCATGATCGGAGCGGCAGCGTGACAGAGCGGTGGAGGCGGCGAGGCTCAGGTCTCTGTTCACGATGGTGAACAGGTTGAAGGTGGCCTTTCCGGGCGCGATGCTCACAAAATCGAGGTAGTTTCCGAAGAAATGGATGACGTCGTTGTTCTCGTTGATGATGACCGATGCGGGCAAGAACCGCTCAAGGTAGTTCGTGTAGATGCTCTCCAGGCCATAATCGACCGAGCGCGCGGAGTCGGGAATGGTGTGGCGCGTGGGCACCGCCTGGACGGTTGGAATGTTGAACGACGTGGGCGCGGGGCTGTCGATCTTACCGGCGCCGTTGTGGATATAGATCTTCTCGGTGGAGCAAGCGGGCTGGAATACGTTCGGGTATTCGTTTGCCGTCTCGCTTTTGCCCAGGAAGAGGTACCCGCCGTTTTTAAGCGCCGTGTGGAAGATGGCAAACAGGCTGCGCTGCAACACGGGCTGGAAGTAGATCATGACGTTACGGCAGCAGATGAGGTCGAGCTTGCCAAACGGCGGGTCCGACAGCATGTTATGCGGCGCGAAGATGACCATTTGGCGAATGTCTTTGATGATGTGATAAGTTCTCTCGCGCTTCACAAAGAACCGCGCCAGGCGCTCGGGCGTCACATCCTCGATGATGCTCTCCCCGAAGACGCCCTTTCCCGCTTTCTCGATGGCCTTGACATCGATATCGGTGGCGAAGATCTTCACGTCGCGCTTGATCTGCAGCTCCTCCATCACCTCGCGGAACAGGATCGCAACCGAGTAGGCCTCCTCGCCCGTGGAGCAGCCTGCGCTCCACACGCGAATGGGCTCCCTCTCCCCTGCGTTCTTCACGATGCTCGTAATCACGCGGCTCTTGAGGACCTCGAAAAACGCAGGGTCGCGAAAGAAGCTCGTCACGCCGATAAGAATCTCTTTGGCAAGGGTGCTGACCTCTGCATTGTCGGTGTCGAGAACGTTGGCGTACTCGGCGAGCGACGCGGTGTGCGTGACCATGAGGCGCCGTTCGATCCTGCGCAGAATGGTCGAGCGCTTATAGTAGGTGAAGTCGATGCCGACATCCTTCTTGAGCGCCAGGTATATGCGTGACAGGCTTTCCTCGTCGCTGAAGGCGTCTTGGTCTTCGGGCATGAGCTCAATGTGGTACCGCGCGAAGTTCACGATCTCGTCTGCGATCTTGCGCGGGGGAAGCACCCAGTCCACCAGGCCCGTGCTGATTGCGCTGCGGGGCATTCCGTCGAACTTGGCGCTTTCCGGTTGCTGGACGATGGTGAGGCCACCGCTCTCCTTGATGGCACGGATACCGCTTGTTCCGTCGGTACCGGTGCCCGATTCAGCACCTGTCTCCCGACCACCGGAGCCTCATGGCCGACATCCTCGGCAAGCAGACCGATATGCCCGTGCTTCAGGTCGAACAGGATGTCGAGATCGAAGCCGACACCGTCTACCTCATTCCGCCAAAGAAGAACCTGAAGGTCGTCGGCAACCGTCTTCGGCTGTCCGATTACGACCATGCCGTGCTCAACCATCCCATCGACATCTTCTTCACCTCGCTTGCCGATGAGTACCGAGAGCGCTCTGTCGGTGTCGTCCAATCACCACAAAGCCGAGCCCGCTGTTCGATGGAAGCGCCTGGAACAGCTCCTGAAGCGCCTCGACGCCTCCCGCTGAGGCGCCGACCCCAACGACGAACGATGCAGGGGAGCGGTCGCTGCGCTGCCGGTTATCTGTACTCATGAGGTCCGACCTTTCCTATGCTGAATAAACAAGTGAAGAGTTTAAATAAATCCATGTTCAACCCATAGCTGTCGTACATGTTAAGTCGAACACATTGGACACCTTAATCCGAAGCTACCATCTCTATGATGATCGAATTTGTCGAAGGGTCGAATTCAAGAGGCGTACCACCATGTTCGTCTGTTCTTGAGTTCCCATATCCAATAATGCCAGAGGATCGACTAGCGGGAAGTGATGATGGGACGGCATCCGGACGCGGATCGACATGGGGATGCTTCCGAGCAGCAACTGAACCGTTTCGTGCTGTTGCTTGGGCTTTATGCTTTTGGGTGCCTGACTGCTGGACATCCTTTGAGGTGCGTCGAGGCGCGGACACACGTTGTTGGCCGGAGGTGGAATTCTTAATAGGATCTAAGGAGAGCAATCGGCCATCGATTACATTTAGACGCCATTCAATTTGCTTCATATGCTGCATTGAGCGTATATGCAACACGATAAGGGCTATGGCAAGGGCAACTAAAGTTGCAAGAAGCGTGACGATCAAAGTTTGCATGTATCAATCCTCCATCAACAATATAGTACGCAAACGCAAGCCTTTACGATGCGTTAAGTTTCGTGCGTTCCGCCTTTTCCCATACGTTCTTGTGCTTGCGGTACCCAATGAGTGCCAGCATGCGCACAACAGCGAGGATGAACCTCATAATGCTTACCTCGAAAAGTGAGAGCAGGATTGCGCGAAAATCGTCAGGAACGGTCAGGCGAAGATCTCTTGTCTGTACACGAGAGAAAAACGCTGTCAACGACATTACGGCACCAAAGCATGCATAGATCATAAAGAATACGATCATGAATGGCACGTTGATGAAGTTGAAGAGGAATGCGATAAGAACCGTCAGCAGGCCGAATAGATCGATGATGGGTGAGAGCAGCTCATATATGAGAAAGTAGGTGTAAGACAGCATTGCAACGGTTCCATACCTGAAGTTCGCAAATAGACGAGCATGCTTGATCATGCATTCAAACAGACCGGTATGCCAACGACGACGCTGGCGAATGAGGCCTCCAAATGTCTCGGGGGCTTGACTCCAACAAATAGCATCCGGAGCGTAACGAATTCGATAAGGAATTTCGTTGCCGCGACAGAATACATGCAAACGAGTCACAAGCTCCATGTCTTCGCCCACGGTAGTCGGATCATAACCTCCGATTGCTATAACGATGTCTTTCCTGAACAATCCAAAGGCTCCCGAGATGATGAGGTTGCCATTGAACTGATCGAGAAGAATGCGTGCCGAAAGAAATGATCGATCGTACTCCAAAACCTGCATTGCCGGGATGAGCTTACGCGGCAGTGAGTACGTCTGAATGCGACCATCTTTAAGGGCAATTCCATTTGCGGGTCGAATTAGACCTCCAACAGCGACAACGGAATCATCCTCGATAACGGGTGCAACTATTTCGCGAAGAGAGTCTCGCTGTAACGCGGAGTCCGCATCGATGCAAATGAAATAAGGATACCTCTGTTAGACCACCGTGGATACGGGCCGCCCCTACGCCGCCCTCGCCTCCCAGTACTCCCAGAACGGCCGGGCCTCCGCCTCCAGCGCGCGGCGGCCCGTCGCGTAGCGGCCGTTCGCGACGTGGGCGCGCAGCATCGCTTCGCGGGAGGCGTCGGAGCGCCTGGCCTGCTCCTCCCAGCAGAACCACCACAGGTAGCGCTGCAGGCGGCGGGTCGCCACGCCGCGGAAGCGCCACAGGAACCCGCGGAGCCGCTCGTGCAGGGCGTCGACCATGCCGGGCTCGTCCTCGCCGGCCTCCCTCGAGCCGTAGCGGTCGTGGGAGGCGGCGCCCGCCCCGGCGAGCGCGGGATCGCGGCGGCGGGCGAGTCGGTGGAGACCTCGGGGCCCTCCACGTCCGCCGCCGCGATCCCGGCCCTCGCCGCCCCGACGGACGGCCTGCCGCGCCCGGCCGCGACCGCGGTGCGGTCGCCGAGGTCGTTCACGACCGTGACGACGGCCACCTTGAGCGAGGATATCCCGCGGGCGCGCACGCCGTGGCCGTTGCGGCGGGGCTCGCGGGGCATGGCGTCGCGGGCCCTGTCGCGGCCGCCGGAGAGCGACTCGTTGAGGTACGGCTCGTCGGCCTGCGCCGACACGCCCTCGCCGTGCCGCATGGGCTGGAGCTGCGAGCGCATCGCCTCCAGGACCCGCATGCGCATGAACCAGCTGGTCTTGAGGCACGCCCCGCAGCGCGCCGCGGGCGACCTCGGGCTCTCGCCGGCGGCCATGCCCTCCACGTAGGACGACCGGGTCGCGGCGCCCAGCTTCGACAGGGCGAGCACCCCGCCCGTGGCCGCCGCGAGCGACCTCCCGCACCCGCCGCAGAGCCACCGCTGGGAGCCCGACGGCGTCCTCCCGCGCCTCGCGGCCCCCGCGCGGCCGCACCTGGGGCAGCGCACCGGCTCCCCGCCGCCCGCGCCGAGCTCGGCGAGCACGGCGGCCTTCAGGTCCGAGATCAGCCTCTCCATGCCGTCCGCGCCGAGCGCGACGGCCTGCTGCAGTATCATGTCGTACATGCGGGCTCCCTCCGTGATGGGTTTATGTTTGGCGACTTCCATCATAGAGGGGCCCGCGGACACTTTTACAGGGCCTCCGTATCCACGGTGGTCTAACAGAGGTTCGGCCAAAAGAATGGGGGCCGGAAAACCCGGCCCCCTCAGCAACGGGCTAAGCGCGCTTCAGCTTCGCTTGGGCTGCCGCAAGTCGTGCAACGGGGACGCGATACGGTGAACAGGACACGTAGTCGACGCCCGCCACATTGAAGAACTTCACGATGGATTTCGGGTCGCCGCCATGCTCGCCGCACACACCGAAATGCATGGTCGGATTCGCATCCCGGCCCTTCTCAACCGCCATGCGGACGAGCTCGAGAACCGCATCGTCGATCGTCTCGAAGGGGTTGCCCTTGAGGATCTTTCGGTGCAGGTAGATGGGGATGAACTTCGCCTCGGCATCGTCGCGGGAGAACCCGAACGCCGTCTGCGTGAGGTCGTTGGTGCCGAAGCAGAAGAAGTCGGCGTGGCGGGCGATATCGTCGGCAACCAGGCAGGCGCGCGGAAGCTCCAGCATGGTCCCGACCGGGATGTCGAGCTTGACGCCGCGATCCCGCTCGACCTCTGCGATCACCTGTTCGATGACCTCACGCGTCTGCACGTGCTCTTCGGTGATAGCGACCAGCGGGACCATGATCTCGGGCCGCGGATCATAGCCATCCTTGATGAGCTGAGCCGTGGCCGTCGTGATCGCGCGTACCTGCATGAGCGGCAGATCGGGATACACGACGGAAAGGCGAACGCCGCGAAGGCCCAGCATGGGGTTAGACTCCGACATGGCGTCGATTCGACGCAGACGGTCGCGAAGAGCGGCCAGCTCCGCCTCATCGGCTCCATCGGATTCGCGCTTGGCTATCGAGATCTCAAGCGCGCGCGGATCATCAAGGAACTCATGCAGGGGCGGGTCGATGAGTCGGATGACCATCGGGCGCCCGCTCATCGTCTTGAGCATCTGGACGAAGTCCTCCGTCTGCACGCGCAGCAGCTCCTGGAGCGCCTCGGCGCGCTCGGCATCATCATCGGAGAGGATGTAGGTCTGGATGATGTTCTTCCGATCTCCGAGGAACATGTGCTCGGTGCGGCACAGGCCGATGGCCTCGGCACCGAAATCGAGCGCGAGCTTGGCATCCGCGGGGTTGTCGGCGTTGACGCGAACGTGGCAGGGACGTCCACCATCCTCAGACAGGCGAATCTCGTCCGCCCACGCGAGAATCGTCTCGAGGTCTCCGGTCAGCTCCGCGGAGACCAAGGGAACGGCTCCGGCAACGACGATACCCGTCGCACCATCGATGGAGATGATATCGCCCTCATGCAGCACGATTTCCGTGCCGGAGACGCGAACCTCCTTCTTTGCGGCATCGATCTGGAACGCCTCGACACCGCAGACGCACGGCGTGCCCATGCCGCGCGCAATAACGGCGGCGTGGCTCGTCTTCCCACCATGGCTCGTGAGGATGCCCTCGGCCGCCACCATGCCTTTGAGGTCGTCGGGATTGGTCTCCCAGCGCACGAGCACGACGGGATGCCCCTCGGCAGCACGGGCGACGGCATCATCGGAAGAGAAGACGATCTCACCCACGGCGGCACCGGGGCTTGCGTTCAGGCCGCGCGCCAGGATGTCGAGCTCGACGCTCGCATCGAACTGCGGGTGCAACAGCTGATCGAGCTGTGCGGGATCGACGCGCCCGACCGCCTCCTCGCGCGTGATGAGCCCCTCGTCGACCATGTCGATGGCGATCTTGAGGGCTGCGGTCGCCGTGCGCTTGCCGACGCGGGTCTGGAGCATCCACAGGCGCCCCTGCTCGATGGTGAACTCGATGTCGCACATGTCGCGGTAATGGTTCTCCAGGACCGTGAAGACGCGCTCGAGCTCCGCACCCGCCTTCTCGAGGCCTTCAACCGTCTTCAGGTCGGAAATGGGCTCGGTGTTCCGGATGCCCGCTACGACATCCTCGCCCTGGGCGTTGACAAGGAAGTCTCCGTAGAACTCACGTGCCCCGTTGGCGGGGTTGCGCGTGAAGGCGACACCGGTCGCAGAGGTCGCGCCCTTGTTGCCAAACACCATGACCTGGACGTTGACGGCCGTGCCGAGGTCGTCGGGGATGCCGTTTTGCTTGCGGTAGAGGATGGCGCGCTCGTTCATCCAGCTGCCGAAGACGGCCTGGATCGCCAGGCGGAGCTGCAAAGCGGGATCTGCCGGGAAGACGATCTCGCCGTCGACGAGGAGCTCCGGATGGTCGGTCGCGTCCACATGCTCGGAGAAGATCTGCTTGAACTCGGCGACGAGCTCTTCGAGATCCTCGGCGGAAAGCTCGGCATCGCTTCGGACCCCTGCGATGAGCTTCTTCTGCGTGATGGCGTTCTCGAACAGCTCGGCATCGACGCCGAGCACGACATCGGAGAACATCTGGATGAAGCGGCGATAGGAGTCCCAGGCGAAGCGCGGGTTTTCGGTCTGCGCGATGAGGCCCTGGACGGATGCATCGTTGAGTCCGAGGTTGAGGACCGTGTCCATCATGCCGGGCATGGAGAACGGTGCGCCGGAACGGACGGAAACCAGCAAGGGGTCGGCCGGATCGCCCAGGCGCTTGCCCATGCGGCGCTCGAGGTCCGCCTCCGCCTCGGCGATCTCATCGAGAGCGCCCTCCGGCCACGTGTTGCCGGCAGTTGAATACTCCACGCAGGTCTGGCAGGTGATGGTGAATCCCGGAGGCACGGGGAGCCCGATGCGGGCCATTTCGGCCAGGTTGGCGCCCTTGCCGCCTAGGATGTAATTCATGCTTGAGGAGCCCTCGGTCACATCGCGTCCATGATCGTCCGTGCCAAAGCGATAGATCCGCTGCTGTGCGCTCACGATAATCCCCTTTCTCACGTACCCCCGTACGCACTATCGTGGTAACTGCCGGACGTCCATCCGCATCCGGTACCGGATATCCTAGCCGTTCGAGGGGCTGCGCAATACGGCACGACGCACGTTTAGCCAACTGCGTAACTGGTTTAGTACCAGTCGATAACGGTAAAAGGTTTAAGCATGGAGTCTTAGTATGTGTACCATGGTGATATCATGCAGCGATTGTTTCACAATGGTTTCCGTACCATCCCAGGCAATGCAAATCGGGGAAGTACCTGTTTCTTGCATGCATGTGCAAGAAACAGGTACTTCCCCGATTTGCATGCACGACGGTTAACGGTTGCGGCGTTTCGCTCGGGCTTCCTGGACCGTTTCCAGGTGCCCGATGATCTCGGCGGCGGATTCCTCGATCGCCTTGTTGTCCGTTCTGACGACAAAGCAGCCGAGGCGCTTCATGAGCGCTCGCGCCTCCTCGAGTTCATGCGCGATGGCCTCGGGGTCCGCATAAGACGAAGCGACGGCCCGGGTCATGTCGTCGCCGAGCCTGCTGTCACGGATGCTCGCGATGACATCGGTCGTCGACAGCAACCCGAACAGCCTCATGGGGTCGACGGCGTAGATCGAAGAGGGCGGTTCCATACCGTTCGCCAAGGGGATGTTCGCGACCTTGTAGCCCTGGAACGCAAGGTACATGGACAGCGGCGTCTTCGAGGTCCTGGAAACGCCGAGCAGCACGATGTCGGCATCGGAGAGGTCCTCGGCTCCGCGACCATCATCATGTTCGACGAAATACTCCATCGCCTCGATGCGATGGAAGTAGCGCTCGTCGGTCCGATGTATGGTGCCGGGGGTACCGGCGGGATCCATGCCGAGCAGATCGGAGATGGTGTTGAGCGCCGATCCCAGCAAGTCGACCGATGGCACCCCGAGATGCTGGAGGGTGAAAGCGAGGTTGTCTCGCAGGCTGGGATCGACGATCGTATAGAAGACGGCTATGGGCTCACCCGAAGCGATGCATGGCGCGATATAGCGTTCAACCTGGCAGATGTCAGAAACTTTGGGTAGACGGGCGATGCGTATCGATCCTTCGGGAAACTGGCCCGCGGCTGCAAGCACCATCTCGCAGGCGGTGTCTCCGAGCGAGTCGGAGATGACGTGGACGGTGACGGATCTCGTCGGCTCTGTTCCCATGGCGCTTCCTTTCCGAAAACCAGTGGACCACCAGTATCGCACGGCCGGAAAGAAAAACGCGGCGGACACCCGCGAAGGGTATCCGCCGCGCTGGGAGGATTCGTGCCGAGGCGCTTACTTCTTCTTGGCAAGCGCGCCCATGTCGGCGATGTCGGTGAAGACGGCCTCGAAGCGGTTCAGCAGGCGCAGGCGGTTCTCGCGGAGGGCCTGGTCGTCATCCATGACCATGACGTCATCGAAGAAGCGGTCGATGGGCTCACGCAGGGCGGCGAGCCCGGAGATGACCTCCTTGAAGTCCTTGTTGCCCAAGGCGATCCGCACGTACTCGAGCGCAGCGTCGGTGGCATGCATGAGAGTGCGCTCGGCATCGCCCATGATGGACTCGTCAACATCCATGCCGAGGTCCGAGTCGGCGAGGTGGCTTGCACGCGCGTACGCGGTAGCAAGGTTCTCGAACGTATCGGGATCGCTCTCGCGCGCGTTTTCAAGCTCATGGGCCAGGGCGAAGTAGTCGACGGGCGCCGACACGGATCCGGCGGAAACCGCGGCGACCGTATCGGGGGCGATCTTCTCGTCACGGGCCATCTGCTCCATGCGGCCCTTGATGAAGGCGCACACGGCGGCGCAGACGGCATTCTTGTCGAAGGCGAGGCCCTGTTCGGCGTAGGCGTCGAGCGCGGGGCCCACAAGCTCCTCGTAGCCGCAATGCAGGCGCTCGCGGAGGATGTTCAGGATACCGATGGCGCTGCGGCGCAGGGCGAAGGGGTCCTTCGAACCGGTCGGCGGCTCGTCGATAGCGAACATGCCCACGATGGTGTCGAGCTTGTCGGCCACGGCAACGATGCAGCCCGCGATGCCCTCGGGCAGGTCGTCGCCGGCGAAGCGGGGGCGGTAGTGGTCACGGATAGCGGAAGCGACCTCATCGCTCTCCCCTGCGGCCTTGGCGTAATAGCCTCCCATGACGCCCTGCTGGCTGGTGAACTCGACGACTGCGGAGCTGACGAGGTCGGCCTTGGCGAGATGGGCGGCGCGCTGGGCGTCGGATGCCGCATGTGCCCCGATGTGGGCCGCGTTGGCGATGGCGAGCGCAAGATCCTCCATGCGCTCCGATTTCTGCAGGACGCTGCCGAGCTTCTCCTGGAAGGCCACGTTCGCGAGGCGCGCGCGGAACTCCTCCATCGGAACCTTGAGGTCCTCGTCGTAGAAGAACTTCGCGTCGTACAGGCGGGCGCGAACCACGCGCTCGTTGCCGTCGACGATGCGCTCGGCGTTCTCGGGCCGGCCGTTGCCAACGACGACGAACTCGCGCGTCAGCTGGCCCTGCGCATCGTAGATGGGGAAATAGCGCTGGTTGGACAGCATGGACTCGCAGATGATCTCGTGCGGAACGTGCAGGAACTCCTCGTCGAAGGTGCCGACGAGCACGGTCGGCCACTCGCAGAGGTTCACGACCTCGTCGAACACCTTCTTGGGCATGTCGACGCGCGCTCCTCCGCGTTCGGACTCGATGGCCCGGACGCCCTCGAGGATGACCTCGCGGCGGCGCTCCTCGGACAGCACGCCGTTCTCCTCGAGCACACGCTCGTAGGACTCGGGGTTCAAGACGACGTGGTCGCCGGGGCCGAGCACGCGATGGCCGCGCGTCGTGTTGCCGCTCTCCACGTCGGCGTAGCTCACCGGGACGACCTCGTCGCCCAGCAGGGCGCAGATCCAGCGGATGGGGCGCACGAACGTCTCGTGGGTAGAACCCCAACGCTGGCTGCGGTAGTTCGGCCACTCGAGGTCGGAGATGATGGAGCGGCAGAGCTCGGAGAGCAGCGGCAGGGCCGGCGCGGCGGGAATGTCCTTCTCGGCGAAGACGTACTCACGGCCGTCGGTGTCGACGCGGCGCGCGAGCTCGGAGGCGGCCAGCCCGCACTTGCGGGCGAAGCCCTCGGCGGCCTTCGTAGGGTTGCCGTCCGCGTCGAAGGCGATGTTGGCGGCAGGGCCGCGCTTGACCTCGTGGATCGCCTCGGTCTCGGTCGCGACGGTGGTGAGGATGGCGAGACGGCGGGGTGAGGAGATGACGCGAATATCGCCATGAGCGAGGCCGGCTCCGTCGAGCCCCGCGGCAGCCAGCTTGGGAAGCTGCTTGACCGCGTTCATAAGCGGCGCCGAGGGCATCTCCTCGGTGCCGATCTCGAACAGGAAACTGCGGGTTTCAGCCATGTTAGGCGACCTCCCCTTCCGTAGTGTCGGCGCCGGCGACCTCGGCGAGGTACGCCTCGCAGCAGGCCTTGGCGACCGTGCGAACGCGCAGGATGTAGTTTGCGCGCTCGACGGCGGACAGCGCGCCGCGCGCATCGAGGATGTTGAACGCATGGCTGCACTTCATGACGCAGTCATAGGCCGGAAGCGGGAGCTTGGCCTCAAGGCAGCTGTGGCACTCGCGCTCGTAATCATCGAACTTCTCGCGCATCATCTCGACGTTGGCGACCTCGAAGTTGTATGCAGAGAACTCGCGCTCGTTCTCGAGGAACACGTCGCCGTAGGTCATGGGCGTGCCGTCGGGCAGATAGCTCCAGACCAGGTCGTAGACCGAGGTGACGTTTTGGACGTACATCGCCAGGCGCTCGAGACCGTAGGTGATCTCGACGGGAACGGGATCGACTTCGATACCGCCGACCTGCTGGAAGTACGTGAACTGCGTGACCTCCATGCCGTTCAGCCAGACTTCCCAGCCGAGGCCCCAGGCGCCGAGCGTCGGGCTCTCCCAGTCGTCCTCGACGAAGCGGACATCATGGTCCGCAGGATCGAGGCCGATGGCCTTCAGGGAGTCCAGATAGAGCTCCTGGGAGTTGGCGGGACTCGGCTTGATGAGGACCTGGAACTGATAGTAGTGCTGCATGCGGTTGGGGTTCTCGCCGTAGCGGCCGTCAGCGGGACGGCGGCAGGGCTGCGCATAGCAGGTGCGCCACGGCTTGGGACCGAGGCTGCGCAGCGTCGTTGCGGTGTGGAACGTGCCGGCACCGACCTCGGAATCGTAGGGCTGCATGATGACGCAGCCATGGCTTCCCCAGTACTGCTGGAGACGGAGGATAATCTCCTGGAAGGAGAGGGCGGAATTTTCCATCCTTACATTCCCCTCGACGATACTGTTCATACGGTCAAGATGATAGCTTATACGCCTGGCTGTAGATGGAAAAATAGGAGCTGGCACCTTATTCCCACGCGTTAGGGTTCTAAGGCGGAGCCGATCAACGGTACCGTCCTTCCTTCTATGGGGCCAGAGAGCCACCGGATGCCTGCGTCACCGAGGAAAGTGGCTGAAAATTTCTGTTTTGCTGTAAGCAGACTCAGCTAAAGTCGTTCGTTCTGGCCGTAATCCCCATATTGGCCGCTTATGGCGAGGGCGCCATGACTCAGAATGACTCATATGTGGCATCGGCAAAGGGTAGGATGGCCCCGACGACGGGTTTCAGGCCCGATCGCACGGCATCGCTACAGCAAAATAGAAATATCCAGCAACTTTTGCCCGAAGGAGGGATCTACGCGGGGCGGGTAATCCCATAGATTTACCGATGGCCGATGCACATCGGAGCATTAATCAACATTTTTCTACAGGGTGCCGATGCGGTTGAGCGGCCAATAGCGGAAGACGACGACGCCGATGACCTCGCTTTGCTCAACGGGACCGAAATACCGGGAATCGGCGGAGTTCTCGCGGTTGTCCCCCATCACCCAGACGCAGCCGTCGGGCACCGTATAGGGATAGGACAGCAGGACGCCTTCCGCCTGGCTTGCAAGCGGGTAGGACGAACCCTGCGTGTAGGGCTCATCGAGCTGCTGCCCATCGACGTACACGCGCCCCTCGATCAGATCGACGGTCTGGCCCGCCGTCGCGATGACGCGCTTGACGAGGATGTCGTGGTCCGAGCTCGCATCGGGGTTCGAGAACACGATGATCTCACCGGGCTGCGGCATCTGACCGAGCTCGGTGGTGACCTTTTGCGCAAAGACCTGGTCGCCGATCTCGATCGTATTCTCCATCGATCCCGTGGGGACCATATAGGGCTCGATGACGAACGTGCGGACGAGCATCCACGCTGCGAGCGCGATTGCGAAAACGACGACCCATTCGATGATGTCGCGGACTGTTGAGTTAGCGTGCGGTGTCACGAGCGCTCCCTACTCGGTAGATGTTGGTGCTTCCGCACTATGATAGCGTTCGATGCACTCCTGTGCGAAAGCGCGTTCCTTGTCGGTGAGGCCGGCCCCTTCGATGAGGTCGGGACGCCACCGACAGGTGCGCTCGATCGCGTTCGCGCGTCGCCATGCGTCGACCTTGGCGTGGTCTCCCGAGAGGAGCACGTCGGGAACGCCCTTGCCGCGGAAGTCGGCGGGCCTGGTGTACTGGGCGTACTCCAAAAGACCGCCCTCGACGCCGCCCGAGAACGATTCGTCGACGTTGGACATCTCGTCACCCAGCGCACCGGGAAGCAGGCGCACGACGGCGTCGGCGACGACCATGGCGGCGAGTTCGCCGCCGGTCAGCACGTAGTCGCCGATTGAAATCCGCTCGTCGGCATAGTCGTAGGCCCGTTCGTCCATCCCCTCGTAGCGGCCGCAGACGAGCAGGATGCGATCGTGTGCGGCCAGGCGCTCGGCAGTGCGCTGCGTGAACGGCTCGCCGCAGGGCGTGAAAAAGATCGTATGGGGATGAGGCCCCGTCGATGCGATGTCCTCGATGGCCTCAGCGAGGGGCTCGACCTTCATGAGCATGCCCTGTCCCCCGCCGTAGGGCTCGTCATCGACGGTGCGATGGCGGTCGTGCGTCCAATCGCGCAGGTTGTACGCCTCGAACTCGAAAATGCCCGCCCGGCGGGCGCGGCCCAGGATGGAGGTTGACATGACGGGCTCGAACATCTCGGGGAACACCGAGAGGGTCTCTATGCGCATGGGTCGTCCTTTGCCATGGGTGCGTCGGCGTCGATCAGGCCGTCCATAATGCGCACGGAGATCGAACCCGTATCGGGAAGGTCGACGATGACATCTTCGATGGCGGGGATGAGTACCTCGCCATAGCGACCGCCCTGAACGACCCACACGTCGTTCGCGGGCGTCTCCATGACCTCGCTCAGCGTACCGAGCTCTCCGTAGCGCTCATCGACAACGGGGCGTCCCACAAGGTCGTCAAACGCGCGGTCGAGCAGCCCGAGGTCCAAGTCGTCCTCACGGGCGAGCACGTAGCAGCCGGCAACCCCCTCCGCAGCGTCCAGGTCGTCGATGCCCGAGAACTTCGCGAGGCCGGATACCTCGTCGGCCTTCTCGATCGTGCAGAACCTGTCGCGCCTGAGCGCGGGCGGGGTAAGGGCGACGGTCATATGTTCATGTAAAAGGAAGGGAAGGCCCCGCAGAGCTTCTACGGAAACCTCCCCCTTGATGCCGTGCGGAGATACCACACGGGCGATGTTCCTATATGCGGTCGTCAAGGTTATCCCAGGACCTCCACCTCAACCGACGTGCCCAGTCGCGCTGCAAGAGCACGGGCGAGCGTGCGGATGGCCTTGATGGTGCGACCGTGACGGCCGATGACCTTGGCGACGTCATCGGTGGCTACGGAGACCTCGATGGTCGAGGATGCCTCACCGTCAATAACCTCAAGGCTGACAGCATCGGCGTCATCGACGATGTTGACAACAAGGTACTCGACCAGATCTGCGATGCGGTCGGAGATCATCTCTTCGCCCTTGAGATCTGTCATCTCATCGTCGATGCGCTCAGTGAGCTGATCGGACAATGTTACTCCTCGGTGGCCTCAGCCTCGGCGGCAGCAGCCTCAGCAGCACGCTTGGCCTCCTCGGCCTCCTTGGCAAGCTGCTTCTTGGACTTCTTGACCACGGTCTCGGTCTTGGGACCGGCCTCGGCGGCGCGAACGAGAGCGGCGACGGCGTCGGTGAGCTGAGCGCCCTTGGACTGCCAGTCAGCGATCTTCTCGAGGTCGAGGTTGATGGTCTTGGGGTTGGTCAGCGGGTTATAGCGGCCGACCTCCTCGATGAAACGGCCGTCGCGGGGCGAACGGGCGTCGGCGACGACAACACGGTAGTACGGACGCTTGTGAGAACCGTGACGAGCGAGGCGGATCTTAACAGCCAATGAAAACTCCTCCATCTTATGCAGCACGTGCTGCACCAACAAACAAACAGTATGGAATAATACGCCAACAGCCCGAGCAGGTGAAGCCCGTGAGAGCGACTTCTTCGGTATGGCCGCAGGCAAATTCATATTTTGACCACTCAAGCGGATATTGCAAGCCCTCCATGCAAAATCAAGATGAAACCGCTCGAAGTGAACTTTTGGGGACAGTCCCTTTTGATTCGCGATGGCGCACATGCGCCATCGCGAATCAAAAGGGACTGTCCCCAAAAGTTCACTCGCACGGTATACTGAATCCATGAAAGGCGAACAGACATACGATTCCGAAGCGTTCGCCTCCGCGCTGTTCGGCGCTTGGAGGGGACCGGCTATCGGGTTGCTCGACCTCGATGCGTTCTTTGCAAGCGTGGAGCAGCTCGATCATCCCGAATGGCGCGGAAAGCCGGTCATCGTGGGCGGCAGCCCCGAGGAGAGGGGCGTGGTCTCGACGGCCTCCTATGAGGCGCGGCCCTATGGCGTGCACTCCGCCATGCCCTCCGCCCAGGCCAAGCGGCTCTGCCCCCATGCGATCTGGACCAGGGGCCATTTCGATCGCTACCGTGAGATGAGCTCGAAGGTCATGGCGATCCTGTCCGACGAGACGCCGTTTGTGGACCAAGTATCCATCGACGAGGCGTTTTTCGACATATCCCCGGGAAGATACTCAGCTGAAAGCCCCGTGGAGATCTGCCGGCGCATCTCGCGACGCGTCAGCGAGCTCGGCGTGACGTGCTCGATCGGGCTCGGCTGCAACAAGACGGTGGCGAAGATCGCAAGCGAGCGCGACAAGCCGCGGGGCCTGACCGTCATCGTCCCCGGCACCGAAGAGGGATTTTTAGCCCCCTTGCCCGTCCGGGCCATGAGCGGCATCGGCAAGTCAGCGGAAGCGTCGCTTGCGCGCATCGGCATCCATACCCTCGGTCAGCTCGCTCGCGCCGACGTCCGCATCCTACGTCAGGTATTCGGCGTCAACGCGGAGATGATGCAGCTTCGCGCAGCCGGTAAAGAGCACAGCTCCGTTACCCCGATCGATGCGCCCGACGAGGTGAAATCGGTCAGCAACGAGCGGACCTTCGGCGAGGACCTGACCGATCGCGCCGACGTGAACGCCGCGATCGCCCTGCTCGGGGAGTCGGTCGGAAGGCGTCTTCGCAAGCGCGGGCTCGCGGGGCGCACCGTGACGCTCAAGCTCAAGTTCTCATACGGCAAGGGCAGGACCATCCAGCGCAAGCTCCCCCATCCCACCGATGACGAGAACGTGTTCGTCCCCGTCGCTATAGAGCTGCTTGATTCCATCTGGACGCCCGGTATGCATATCCGCCTGGCCGGCTTGGGCCTCAGCGACTTCGATTTGTCGGGAGGCGTCCAGACGGACCTGTTCTGCCCGGTAGACGAGCGCGGCGTCCAGACCAGCGATCGACGCGAGCTGTCCGTGACCATGGAGAAGGTGCGGGAGAAGTTCGGACGGGATGCCGTCGGCTTCGGTCGCGCCGCCCGCTTCCATGACGCCGTCGTGCGCAGAGACAAGTAGCACAGGGACCTTCCGGACGATGCGCATCTATGAAGGGCTGCGTCAACCCAGAAAAAAGGCCGGCTCGTGGCCGGCCATGAATCAGTCCTCGTAGCGGGTGATGGGCGCATCGCCCCAAAGCTTCTCCAAGCGATAGTACTCGCGCGCCTCGGGCGTGAAGACGTGCACGAGAACCGAGCCGTAATCCATGAGGATCCACGTGCCCTCCTCACGGCCCTCGATGGAGAACGGGTGCTCGCTGAACGCCTTGGCAACCTTCTCCTCAACCTCATCGACGATGGCGTCCACGAGACGGTTGTTCGAGCCGGTGGCGATCACGAAGTAGTCGCACACATCGGAAAGCTCGGTGAGGTCGAGGACGCAGACGTCCTCGCCCTTCTTATCGGAAGCCGCCTGGGCGGCGACGGCGGCAACCTCCGCCGCCTCGATACCGGAGGAAGAGGCGGAAGCGGCCGTGCGGTCGGAGGACAGGCCGAAGCCCTCGAGCATGGCGTCGGCGTCGGCCGCAGACGCGGCCTCGGGCGTATCGATGATCTCGGTGTCAGACATACCGTGCCTTTCTAGCGCGCCAATTCAAGCGCATAGTGGTTGTAGATGGTGATAGCCGTCGGATACAGATATCTCCTCGTATCAATAACATACACGAGACCGCCGGCAAAGCACTCAAAGAACAGATGCGCAAGATCGAGTTTTCCGACCTGGGCGCGAAGCCTCTCCGCGTACGCGCCCTTGCGCATGGGCTCGATGGCGTCTGCCACGAACACGACCATGTCGAGGTCGGTCATGTCCTCGGCGCCGACGGTGTGCCGTGCAATCGCCTGGAACACGCAGGGAGGCAGCTCCCCGAACAGCTGGGGCAGCTCGATCGCGGCGACGGGGCCGTGCAGGAGGGCGACGCTGTTGGCGGGAGAGCCGGCGACCTCGATGCCGTACTGAGCGGCGCGCGCGAGCAGTTCGGCCTCGTCGAGCACCTTGTCCCAATCGTGCACAAGGCCCGCCGCCTCGGCGAGAAACGGATCCACACCGTAGGTCTCGGCAAGGGACGCCGCCGTGCGCGCGACGCCGAGCGAATGGTTCCGGCGCTTGCGGTGGTCGGCCATGCGAACGTCAAGCATCTCGCGCATGCGGGCAAGATACGCCTGGCGGTCTTCGATCTCGTAGAACTCTGATGAGGACAAGGCCCCTCCTCTTTTCCTTACATCTTCGCCACGCCGTCGACGCGCTCGACGACATGCCTATTGTACAGGCCGTTTTTCCGGATATACCCGATGACGGACTCGCTCGTCAGATATCGCACGCTCTTTCCGCGGCTGACGCGCTCGCGGATGTTCGACGAGCTGATGGCGAGTGCCGGGATCTCGATGTAGCGGACATCGAACGGCACGCCCGAGGCGGATATGCGGGAGCGCGCCGTATCGATATCGTACCCGGGGCGCGTCGCCGCGATGAACGTCGCGAGCTCGGCCATCTCGGATGCATCGTGCCAGGTGACGAGGTCGGCCACGGCATCGGCGCCCGTGATAAAGAACAGCTTCACGTTGGCCGGGTAGTGCTCGCGCAGCGCACGAAGCGTATCGATCGTGTAGGTGACGCCCTCCCGGTCGATCTCGAAGCGACTCGCATCGAACGCCGTGTTCGCCGCGGTCGCCAGCACGGTCATGGCGTAGCGGTCCTCGGCATCGGTCACGTCGAGGTCCTGCTTGAACGCCGGCTTGCCTGCGGGCATGAAGAGCACGAGATCGAGCGCGAGCGCCTCGCGCGCCTGCTCGGCGGTGACCAGGTGCCCGTAATGGATGGGGTCGAAGGTGCCGCCCATGATGCCGAGACGGTACTCCCGCTCGGGGTCGGCACCCATCTCGGGCAGCCGCGGCAAAGCGCTTTGAACCATGTCGCTACTCCCCTGCCAGCTCGTCGTCCTCGTACTCCTCGTAGACGTTCTCGTCCGCCCCCTCGTAGGCAAAGGAGTACCCCGAGATGCGCACCTCGTCTCCGGCTTCGCAGCCCGCGTCCTCGAGCGCCTTGTCGACGCCGATGCGCGAGAGGCGATGCTGAAGGTAGATGACGGCCTCCTCGTTCTCCCAGTCGGTCTGGACGCAGAGGCGCTCGACGCCCGTGCCCATGACGCGCCAGATTCCAGGCCCCTCGCCGACCACCTGGAACTGGCGGTCGCGCTGATGGCGCCTGCGCTCCCACAGCTCGCTGAAATCCTCGGTGGGCTCGTCGGTCTCGGCGAGCTCGCGGCGCAGCTCGGCCACGCGTTCGCCGACGGCGAGCATAAGGGTCTGCAAACCGGCTCCGGTCAGCGCCGACACCGCGAAGAACTCATGGCCGTCCTCCAGCACCGCCTCCTTGAGGCGCGCGACGCGCTCGGTCATGCCGCTCATGTCGCACTTGTTGGCGACGACGATCTGCGGGCGCTCGGCGAGCGCGGAGGCGTATGCGGCCAGCTCGCTGTTGATGATGCGGTAGTCCTCGACGGGGTCGCGGTCCTCAAAGCCGCCGGCGATGTCGATGACGTGCATGATGAGCGCCGTGCGCTCGATATGGCGCAGGAACTGGTGCCCCAGGCCGCGGCCCTCCGCGGCGCCCTCGATCAGGCCGGGGACGTCGGCGACGACATACGAGTAGTCGCCAGCGCGGACGACGCCGAGATTGGGCACGAGCGTGGTAAACGGATAGTCGGCGATCTTGGGGCGGGCGGCGCTCATGCGCGCGATGAGCGACGACTTGCCGACGCTCGGCATGCCGACGAGCGCCGCGTCGGCCATGAGCTTCATCTCGAGCTCAATCCAGTGCTCCTCGGCGGGCTCGCCCTTCTCCGCGAACGCGGGGGCGCGCCGGGTCGGCGTCACGAAATGGGTGTTACCTCGTCCCCCGGTGCCGCCGGGAGCGACGATGACGCGCTCGCCGTCATGCGTGAGGTCCGCGATGTCGAACATGACCTCCTGCGTGTCGGGATCGAGCTCGCGGACGACGGTGCCCATGGGAACCTTGAGGATCAGGTCCTCACCGTTTTTGCCGTCACGCCTAGAACCCTGGCCGTGCGTGCCGCGCTCGGCACGGAAATGGTGCTTGAAGCGGTAGTCGATCAGCGAGGAGAGCTGCGCGTCCGCCTGGATGACGACGTTGCCGCCGCGACCGCCGTCGCCGCCGTCAGGACCCCCTTTGGGCACATAGGCCTCACGGCGAAACGACATGCAGCCGGCACCGCCGTCGCCGCCTTTGACGTTGATGCGGCAGATATCTGTGAACTGGGACATCGCGGCCCCCTTTCGGGTCGATCTATCGATGCGTAGGTGCGCCGCGCGCCCGCGCGGCAGAAGCTGACACCATGATAAAAGAAGACCCTTGGAACTCAGTCCAAGGGCCTCCCTGAGATGCGTGATAATGAAGGGCAGCGGTTACGCGGTGACCTCGGTCGGACGGACGCTGACGCGGTGCTTGACGCCACGCGTGTACTCGACGGTGCCGTCGACGAGAGCGAACAGGGTGTCATCCTTGCCGCGACCGACGTTGGCGCCCGGGTGGATGTGGGTGCCGCGCTGACGGACGAGGATGGTGCCGGACGTCACGACCTGGCCGGCATAACGCTTGCAGCCAAGACGCTGGCCGCGGGAGTCACGACCATTACGGGACGAACCAAGGCCCTTTTTGTGTGCCATGTTGAACTACCTTCTTTCTACAGTTCGCGACTGCGCTACTCAGCCGTGGCCTCGGTCTCGGCAGCCTTCTTGGCGCGCGAGGTGGCCTGGACCTTCGTGATCTTGATACGGGTCAGCTGCTGGCGATGGCCCTGGGTGCGACGATAGCGCTTACGCTTGTGGAACTTGAAGACATGCACCTTCTCGCCCTTGAACTGCTCGACGATCTCAGCAGTGACCTTAGCCTTCGCAAGCTTGGCAGGATCCGTGATGATCTTCTTGCCATCGTTCAGGAAGAGCACGGGGAGCTCGATCTTGGTGCCGACCTCGCCCTCGATCTTCTCGACGTTCAGAACATCATCGGTGGCGACCTTATACTGCTTGCCGCCGGTTGAAACGATTGCGTACATTGTTTTGCCCTTCATGCATCAGTTAGTGCAACAGCCGAATATCCTAACAGGTGGTGTATTGCGCGTCAACAGAGCACGTCAAGATATGCCCTGCTAATTCACAAGGACGGCACAGACGAGACGGTCAGAGGAGCAGCGGGTGTCTCGTCGGTACGTATCGGACTCAAGAGGGATCCGTCAGAATCTTCAACGTACTGGGCAGTCCGGCATATAGCATAGCGCGAAATCGCCGCCAAATCCTGGATTCCCGTCGAAACGATAGGACCTTCACGTTTAACCTGAGGTGTAAGGCTTCTATCGAGCGCCGCGAGCAGGATCTCGGGCCGCAAGGACCCCTCGTTGCTGATACGCGTGTCGAGGAGAAGCTCGATGCCCCCTCCCTCGAGGTCGACGCAGGTGAATCCGACGAGCGTCCCTGCAAGATCGAGCACCTTGCGCTTCTTGCCGCGGGCATAGCGGATCTCGCCGAGCCCGACGATGCCGTCGAGAAGCGCACGGACCTCGTCGGCGTCGAATGAGAACCCGTCGGCGCGCGTCAGCTCGATACGGTACATGGCGCGCGTGATCTCCGCGGTCAGCGCGGGGGCGCGGACGTCGAGGTAGCATGCGCGCTGCGCGGCCAGGTCCGCAGGGGCCGACGCCGTCAGACGGGCGAGCGCTTCTCCGGCCGGCACGTACTCCGTCAGGAACAGGTCGAAGTACTCCGCCTCGGACGAGGTGCCCACCGGCAGCGCCGAGGTGACCCCCAGGCGCATATGGGGGGAGAAGCCCTGTGTGACCGCATAGGGCAGCTGGGCGCGCCGGACGATGCGCTCGAGGGTGTGGAGTACCTCGAGATGGCCGAGATAGGCCAGGCGCCCGCGTTTGACATATTCGGTGCGAAGCCTGAACAAGCTCGCGGCGTTGGGATCGCTCATGCGCGCTCACCTGCCAAGATGTTATCTGCGTGCAGGGTCGGGCAGACGCCGCAGCCCGTGCAGGACGTGCGCGAGCAGTCTGCCGTGGTCGTGCCCTCGAGGGCCTTGCGATACTCGCGGAGTAGGTACCCGCGCGAGACGCCGGGGCTCACATGCTCCCACGGCAGCCGGGCGTCCAGATCGAACGGCTCGGTCGCCACCTCGCGCAGGTCGATGCCCGCATCCGCAGCAGCTTCCTCCCAGCGGGAGAGGTCGAACTGCTCGGTCCAGGCGTCGAAGCGCGCACCGCGCCTCCAGGCGCCCAAGATCACCGGCGCGATATCGCGACCGCCGCGCGAGAGGACCGCCTCGAGCAGCGAAGTGTCGGCGTCATGGTAGTGCACGCGCACGGCGCGGTTGCGCACGCTGCGCAGAAGCAGCTGCTGGCGGCGCTTCACCTCGTCGTCGGGGGTCTGCGCGCACCACTGGAACGGCGTGGCGGCCTTGGGGATGAAGACCGAGCAGGAGATGGACACCGAAACGCCACCGCGCTGAGCGGGCGGAACGACTTCGCGGGCGATCTCATAGGTGCGGTCCGCGAGGTTCGCGATGGCCACGATATCCTCATCGGTCTCGCCGGGAAGCCCCATCATGAAGTAGAGCTTCACGCGGCGCCAGCCGGCCTCGAAGGCTGCGCGCGTCGCGCGCTCGAGGTCGTCCTCGGTGACGTTCTTGTTGATGACGTCGCGCAGGCGCTGGCTTCCCGCCTCGGGCGCGAACGTCAGGCCGCCCTTCTTCTCCCCCGCCACCTGCAGCGCCATATCGATGCCGAAGGAGTCGAGGCGCTGGGAGGGTATGGAGATGCGGATGCCCGTGTCGGCAAGCCGGCGGTTCAGGCGGGAGAGGACCTCGGGGCAGCACGAATGGTCGGTGGTGGACAGCGAGGTCAGCGACACCTCATCGTACCCGGTTTTCTCCAGGCCGCGCATCACCGCGGAGACGATCTGGTCGGGCGTGCGCTCGCGCACCGGGCGGTAGGTCATCCCCGCCTGGCAGAAACGGCAGCCGCGCGCGCAGCCGCGCAGGACCTCGATGGACAGGCGGTCGTGGACGAGCTGGGCGAAGGGGACCACGGATTGGGGAACCGGGTCGGTGGCGCCGAAATCGGCGACGACGCGCTTGTGGACGACCTCGGGAACATCCTCCCCTGCACGCGGGACGGTATAGCCGTGCGGCGTGCAGGCCTCGTCGTGCCGCACCTCGTAGAGGCTGGGGACGTACGTGCCGGGAATCTTGGCGAGCTCGCGCAGGATCTCGAGGCGCGTGGCGCCCGCGTCGCGCAGGCGCTCGTGGGCGCGGCACACCTCGACGATGTGCTCCTCGCCCTCCCCGATCAGGAACGCATCGATGAAGGGGGCGAGCGGCTCGGGGTTGTAGACGGAAGGGCCGCCGGAGATCACCAGCGGGTCGTCCTCGCCGCGGTCGGCGGCGTGCAGCGGGATGCCCGCAAGATCGAGCGTCTCGAGCATGTTCGTGCAGGCCATCTCATGGGGAAGGTGCAGGCCCACGACATCGAACGACGACAGCGGCGCCGCGCCCTCGAGGGACAGCAGCGGCACGTCGGCCTCGCGCATGGTGTCCGCCATGTCGATCCAGGGAACGTATCCGCGCTCGCAGGAGATGCCCTCCTGCTCGTTCAGGACGGCGTACAGGATCGCGATGCCCTGGTTGGGCAGGCCGACCTCGTAGACGTCGGGATACACGAGGCAGACGCGGTAGTCCGCCTCGGCAGACGAGCGCGTACCCCACTCGTGATCGATATAGCGGCTCGGCTTCTCCACGCGCGCGAGCAGGGGCTCGAGCTCAGGGAAGCGGTTCTCGTAGGGTGTTCTCACGCGACCTCCGGATTCCAGTCGGTATCGATGTCGGATGCATCCGCACCCGTTCCAGCGACCCCCGAAACGACGCTGCGCGCGCCGCTGACGATCTTGCCCATGAGGTCGTTGACGGGCGTGTAGTCGACATCGTGCTCGTAGACCGCCATGAGCGCACGGCCGATGGCGACGGTGCCTCCCGCGGCGACAAGGCCCTTGACGACAAACCCCATGCGCGGCACCTGCTTGGTCGCCGCGCGCGCGGCGGCGCGCAGGATGAGCCCGGAACCGAGGACGCCCGCGACCTCGTAGGCGCGCTCGATGCGCAGCGGCTTGCCGAACACGGAGGCGAGGTCCAGCAGCATGCCGATCTGGGCGAGCGTCATGACCGGATAGTCGGCGCCGGGAATGAAGACGAGCGCGCCGGTGGCGAGGTTCGTCAGGGCGCAGGAGGTGATGATGCGGTTGGACGCGGCGACGCGCATGAAGGCGAAATTGGAGGCGAACGCCGTCATCTTCTCGGTGCGGTCGAGGATCCAGCGCGCAAGCGTCTCGAGCAGATGCGTCTTGTTCGTGGACGCGATCATGCCGAGCATGGGCGTGTCGGCCTGGATGAAAGGCGCCTCGACGCTGGACTCGCACACCACGACGGTCGGCGCGCCGGCGACCACGATCGCCTGGACCGCAGCCTGCAGATCGGCCGAACCGCACGTCAGCACGATGGAGATGTCCGTGTCGGACTTGACGGACGTGGAGCCGGCGGAAAGCCTGGAGACGCGCACGATGGCGGACGTCGTCTGGGGAACGAAGGCCTCGCGGACCGTATCGATCAGAAACGGCGTCGCCGTGTCGTCGACGAAGACCGATACGCGCACCGGCTCATCGGAATCACGCAGGGTCGACACCCCCATCTTGAGCGCCTCTCCGATCCGATTGATGGGAAGGTGCATGCTTAAACCTCCTTATTGGTCTAGGCGGCCTTTGAGCGGGTACGCCAAATGGACTGGACGATGCCGACGTTGGCCATCTGCATGAGCATGGAGCTCGAGCCAAAGCTGATGAACGGCAGCGGGATGCCGGTGATGGGCATCAGGCCGATGCACATGCCGATGTTCTCGAGGATCTGGAACAGCCAGATGCCAACGATGCCGACGGCGGCCAGCTTCAAGAATAGCGAATCGGTGCGATAGGCGACGCGGATAGTGGAGAAGATGAGGACCGCGAACAGGGCGAGCAGGATGAGCGCGCCCGCGAAGCCGAACTCCTCGGAGAGCAGCGCGAACACGAAGTCGGTGTGCGCTTCGGGCAAGAAGCCCTCGCCCGCCTGCGAGGCCGCGCCGATGCCCTTGCCGAAAAAGCCGCCGGAGCCGACCGCGATGAGGGACTGCATGAGGTTGTAGCCGGCGCCGGAAGTGTCGGCGGAGGGGTCGATGAAGACGAGCAGGCGGTTCATCTGGTACTGCTTCAGCAACATGTCACGGCCGAAGATGCTGTCGACCACGGAGTCCGCGGCAAGGAGCAGCGCGACCAGGCCGATGAGGATCGCTATGGTCGACAGGACCCATTCCTTCTTGGGACCGCTCATCATGATGACGACGGCACCCGAGAAGAACACCACGAGTCCGCTGCCGAGGTCGCCGGCAAGCAGGATGCAGCCGAAGGGCACCGCGAGCATGCCGCAGAGCTTGACGTACTCGCGCACCGAGTCGATCTGCCCGTTGTACTGCGCGCCGAGCGCCGAGATGATGAACACCGTGAGGATCTTCGCAAGCTCGACGGGCTGGAACGTGAGGCCGATGAACGGGATCTGGATCCATCCGGTCATGCCCATGGCGTTATAGGACAGGCCGGGGATATAGGGAGAGAAGATGATCGCGATGTCGAGGACGAGCAGCGCGGTCGAAAGGTTCGCAAACCCCCGGAAATCGAACTTCCAGCATATGATGCCGAGGATGGCTCCCAAGCCGATACCGAGCAGATGACGCGAGAAGGACGCGTCGGCGATGGTGAGCGAGGCGGTCCAGATGACGACCGCTCCGTAGGCGATCAGGGCGATCGCGGAAAGCAGCACGGGGATGTTGATGGAGCGCTGAAACGAGCCGCGGGTCGCCGTCAGCGACTTGTTCACGCGCTTCAGCGATTCAGTTGAGGTGGCAGCCTGAGCCATAGTCCCTCCTTACTCGTTAGCGTGAGCCGTCGCCGGCGGTGGCGGCCGCCGTATCGGGCTGGTCGTATATGGCGCCGAGCACGTCACGCACGCCGTACAGCGAGGAGTTGGAGCCGAAGCCGCCCTGCTCGACGAGGCAGGCGACGACGTATTTCGGGTTGTCGGCGGGCGCATAGGCGACAAACCAGCCGTAGTCGTCCTCGCCTGTCTTCTGGCCGGTGCCCGACTTTCCCGCGACCGTCACACTCAGGTTCGTGAAGTGGGAGGCCTGGGACGCGGACTCCTCGTAGATGACGCCGACAAGGCCGTCTTGCACGAGGTCGAGATCGGACTGCTGGCGGAACTCGCCCGTCAGGCGCTCCCTGGGCTCGTAGGTCACCGCGTCTCCCGAGCCGTCGCGGCTGACGGCGGACAGGAACACATGCGGCACGAACTCCTTGCCTCCGTTGGCGATGCCCGCGTAGGCACAGGCGATCTGCAGGGGCGTCACGAGGATGTCGCCCTGGCCGATGACGATGTTGCACATGTCTCCAGGGTTCCAGGTGCGGTCGGCATCCTCCCAGTTGGAGAAGTAGTCGTACTTCCACTGCGCATCGGGGACGCGCCCGGAGCTCTCGCCGGGCAGGTCGACGCCCGTCGACTCTCCGAAGCCCCAGCGGCGGAACACCTCCTGCAAGCCCTCGGAGTTGTTCTCGGAATAGTAGAAGCCCTTGCCGATCTCGTAGAACACCGTGTCGCACGACATGACGATGCCGTTGCGCAGGTTAATGGTGCCGTGGCCCGAGTGGTCCCAGCACCAGCGGCCGTTGCCCTCGCCCATGCCGGTCCACCAGCCCACGCAGTCGGTCGTCTGCGTCGAGGTGAAGATGTCGTACTCCAGCGCGGCGAGCGAGGAGAAGGGCTTGATGGTCGATGCGGACATGTACTCGCCGGCGATGGCGCGATTGATCATGGGGTGGCCGCCGTCGTCGCTGTTGAGCGCGCTCCAGTCGTCGTTGGACACGCCGCCGATGAAGACGGACGGGTCGAACTTGGGCGCGCTCGCCATGCCGAGGATCTCGCCGTTCGTGCAGTCGAGGCACACGCAGGCGCCGCGGGTACCGTTCTCGTTCCCGAACTGCTTGGCCATCTCCATGGCGTGCTGGAGGCCGTCCTCGCACGCCTGCTGGATCTTGAGGTCGAGGGTGAGCTTGATGTCGCTGCCGGGCTCGGGGGGCACGGCGCCGGTGGAGCCGGTCACGTTGCCCGAGGCGTCGACCTGGACGGTCTGCTCACCTCGGATGCCCTGCAGAAGACTCTCGTACTGGATCTCGACGCCCGCTTGGCCGACGATATCGCCCGATTCGTAGGTGATGGTCCCGGGGGACTCCTCGCCGGCCTCCTGCGCCTCCTGCTGCGCGGACAGCTGCTCTTGCGTGATCGTTCCCGTGTAGCCGAGCACGTGCGCGGCGAGCTCGCCGTGGGGGTACAGGCGCTCGGTACGCTCGACGACCTCGACGCCGGCGAAATCCGCCGGATGCTCCTGGATGTAGGCGACCGTGGAGCGGCGCACGTCGGAGGCGATTGTGTGCAGGCTCTGCGCCCCCTGGTTGTAATCCTGGATGTTGCGGCGCACCGCGATGTAGGGCATGCCGAGGACGTTGGCGAGGTGACGGACCAAGACGGTGTCGTCGGCAAGGTCGCGGTAGGCGGCGACCGTCAGGCTCGCGCGGTTCGTGACCAGCGGCTCGCCGTTGCGGTCGAGGATACGCCCGCGCGGGGCGGGCGTGGTGACGGTTCGGGTCTGGTTCTGGACGGCGAGCTCCTCGTAGTAATCCGAGGAGACCATCTGCATGCTCCACAGCTTAGCGATGATGGCGGTGAAGATCGCGCCCGCTCCGGCGGCGAGCATGGTGAAACGGCCCTTGAACGCCGTTCCCTGGGTGTTGCCCTCCCCTTCCGTGGCGCGCGGCCGCGTGCCGTGCTGGGTGTCATAGGTGAATTTGCCGCCGGCGCTCCTCAGATACAGCAGCGATGCGATGATCACGACGAAGAGGATGATTCCGGCGATGATGACAACGATCTGCGCATCCATCGCGAGGTCTCCTTACTTCAGTACCTTGTAGCGCGTATTGCGGCCGGGACGCGTGCGGGCCGAGAACCCGCGCTGGGAGGACCCGGATCCGCTCGCCATGAGAAAGAGCACGGCGACGAGGGCGTCGAGCACGGTCGAGGCGATCCCGTGCCCGAAGAGCGCCCAGATCAAATCGGTCTGCACGCCCATGAGAAACAGGCAGAGCCCGTAGAGAAGGTTGACGGCCATGATCGCGATGACGGCGAAGCGCACCGATTCGCGCGTGAAGCCGCCGAGGGCGCCATGCGCCGCGGAGGATACGCCGAAGCTCGTGACCGTCAGCAGCAAGGACATGAGGCCCACGGGAGCCGACGAGGTCAGGTCGAAAAACAGACCGGAGAAGAACCCGATGAACACGGCGCTGTGCGGCTCGAAGGTGAGCGAGAGCACGATGGCGAGCGCCAGCATGAAGTTAACGGTGCCGCCCGCAATGCTGATCTGAGGGGCGAGGGCGATCTGCAGAAGGACGGCCACGACGGCGAGGGCGCGATAGCGCGAGGGCGAATAGGAAGATTCTCTCAGTTGCATCGTCGCGCCTCCCTACTCTTCAGTCGATTCGTCCGTAGTATCTGAGCTATCTTGCCCGTCCGTGGAGCCATCTTCCCCTGTCTGGTCGGACTCCTGAGAATCACCATCGCTCGTGTTCGTCTGGACGCTGTCGATGTCGTTGGCGGCGGCGATGTCCTCGTCGGTGGCGCGCTGGTCGTCGGACAGCGCGGTGATGACGAGCACCTCCTCGTTGTTCTCAGTCGATGCGCTCGTGCGCACGACGATGTCGTAGTACACGTCGTTGTCGCGCCGCTCGACCGAGGAGACGGTGCCCAAAGGCAGGCCCTTGGGGAAGACGCCGCCGAGTCCGGAGGTGATGACGATGTCGCCCACCTGGACGTCGTAGTCGGTCGAGACGTATTCGAGCCGCAGGCTGCCGTCGGCCTGGCCGCGGAGCATCCCCTGGGCCCGAGAGCTCTGGACCATGGCGGACACGCCGGACGTCTCGTCGTTGATGAGCAGGACCGTGGAGGAAGACAGCGCGACCTCGGTGATCTGGCCGATGACCCCGTAGGCGTTGCAGACGGGCATGCCGATCTCAAAGCCGTCGAGAGAGCCCTTGTCGATGGTGACGGTCTGCGACCACGCGTCGGAAGAGCCGCCGATGATGCGCGCCGCGGTAGACTGCAGGTTGTAGGTCGACTGCAGGCCGAGCAGGCCCTCGAGCCGCTCGGCGGTCTCCTTGGCCTCCGCAAGCTGGGCGACCTGCCCGGTCAGCTCGGCGTTCTGCTGCTTGAGGTCGCTCAAGGTCTCCTGCGACGCCGTGAGGTTGGAGAAGATGTTGCCGAGGGCGTTGAACGGGGAGGCGACGACTGAGCCGACGTAGCGCACGGGGCTCGTGGCGGTGACGACGCCGGAGCGGACGGCGTGGATGGGCCCCGCCTCTCCCTCACGGATGTAGAACGTGAGCAGCAGGACCGACAGCACGCAAAAAACAATCAACGGGGCGAGTCCCGTTGATTGCTTCTTCGTATTCAGATGGGATGATGGGTACTTCTGAGTACGGGGCAAACGAAGTCAACCTTCCGACGTTAAGCGTTGCTCTGAACAAATCCGCCATCGAACGCGTTGGCCTCAAGCACGCGCGCGCAACCGTTCACGACGTTGTCGAGGGCGGTCGGGCTCACGTTGACGGCGACGCCGGTCTCATCGCGCAGGCGCACGTCGAGACCGCGCAGCAGCGCACCGCCGCCGGTCAGCAAGATGCCGTAGTACATGAGGTCGCTTGCCAGGTCGGGCGGCGTGGCGTCGAGCGCCTCCTTGACCGCCTTGGTCATCTCGTCGAGCGGCTTGTTGAGGGCGCGGCGGATCTCCTCGCTCTCGATGCGCACCGTCTTGGGAAGACCGGAGATGACGTCGCGACCGTTGACCTCGACGTCGAGCTCGTCTTTGAGCGGCACGGCGGAACCGACCTTGATCTTGATATCCTCGGCCGTGCGCTCGCCGATGGCGAGATTGTAGGCGTCGCGGACGTGGGACAGGATCGCCTGGTCGAACTCGTCACCCGCGATGCGGATGGACTGGGACACGACGATGCCGCCCATGGCGATCACGGCAACCTCGGTCGTGCCGCCACCGATGTCCACGACCATGGAACCGGTGGGCTCTTCGACGGGCAGGTCGGCGCCGATGGCTGCTGCCATCGGCTCCTCGATGAGGTATGCCTGGCGCGCGCCGGCCGAAATCGTGGCCTCGAAGACCGCGCGCTTCTCGACGCTCGTCACGCCGGACGGCACGCACACGACGACGCGCGGACGGGGCGTCCAGGGATAGCGCTTCTCGCTCGCCTTGTCGATGAAGTAGCGCAGCATGGCCTCGGTCACGTCGAAGTCGGCGATGACGCCGTCCTTCAGGGGTCTGACGGCGACGATATTGCCCGGCGTGCGGCCGAGCATGCGCTTGGCGTCGATGCCGACGGCCAAGATGCGCTCGTCGTTTTTATCGATGGCGACGACGGACGGCTCGCGGATGACGATGCCCTTGCCGCGCACGGATACCAGCGTGTTGGCCGTGCCCAGGTCAATAGCGAGGTCTCCCCCGTACTGACCAAATAACATGTCCATCAAAGAAAACAAAACCGCTCCTGTAGGTCTTGTGGTACGTGCAGTGCCGTGGCACACGTTGTATGAAGTGTAGTGCAGAGCGGCGCGTGCTCGGGGGCACAGACGCCGCTCTAGCAAATATTACATGGTATCGGCGGTGCCGTCCGCGGCGTCCCCGTCGGTCGCGCCTGCGGTGTCATCGGCGGACTGATCGGTCGAGGAGGAGTCGTCGGTGCCGGTGGCGTCAGGCGCGACGTCGGTGGAGTCCAGGTCGGTGGACAAAGAGCCCGTATCCGAGCCGGTCGCATCTGCGGCAGTGCCGGTCGTGTCGACCGCCTGCTGGTCATCGGTGCCGAAGTCCATGGTGAGCGACTCGACAGCCCATCCGATGTGGTTGGAGCTGCGGACGAAGTGGACCTGATAGGTCACCGTGCCGCCCTGGGGCATGGTGACGTCGACCGTGGCGTCGCTTTCGGTCATGCCGGCATCGAGGCCCGTGACGGTCGCCGTCGCGTCGCCCAGGCCCTCAAGGGACGAGGTGATCATGGACTTGGCGTCATCGGACAGGTTCGGCGAGAGGTACTGGTTGGCATCCTCGCCGCTGTTGACCGCCTGCAGCAGGCCGGAGATGGCGTCCTGCTGCGAGGGGAAGCCGAATCCGCGGGTGTAGGCGAAGCCAAGGCCGCCTGCCGCGATGATGATCAGCAGGAGCAGGACGATGAAGACCTTCAGGCCCGTGTGGCGCTTCTTGCGGCGGATCTTGGTCTCGCGGCGGTCCTGCTGAATCATCTCGGACTCGGTCATGGTGAAAAAGCCGGTGTCGGAGGGGTCGGGCATGAAGCCGCCGGTGCTCCCCGTGGGATCGAGCGGGTCGACGGGCTGCGGCGCACCGTAGCCCGTGGCCGGGGCTGCAGCCTGCCTCTGCGCCACGATGGCGGCGCGGTTGGCGACGTCCTCCTTGGCCTGCTCGAAGGCGGCCTGCTGGTCGGAATCGAGCTGATAGATGCCATCGGATGTCGCGCGGTTGAACGCATCGACGGCGTCGTTGGATCGACCGGCCGCGGCGTACGCGATGCCGAGGCCGGCCTCGATGGCACGCGGGTCGTCATGCGGGCTCACGTAATCGAGCGCCGTGAGGTAGGACTCGACCGCATCGGCGGGACGGCCCAGCTTGACGAAGCAGTCGCCCAGGCTCGCCAGGGCGGAAGCCGGGGCGGGATTCGCCCCGTCGATGGCAGCCGACCGGAACGCGACGCCGGCGTCGGTCACGCGGTCGAGCTTGAGCAGCGCATTCGCAAGACCAAGGTAGGCCTTGTACGGGGTCGCGTAGGAGGCGTCCTTTGTCGCGGCGGTGAAGGACTCAACCGCCGCCTCGTAGTCACCGCGGGCAGCCTGGGCCTTGCCGCGGTTGGTGAGCAGCGCGCCCGCTTTGCCGTATGCGGCGTCCTCGAGAGCCTCGGTGTAGGCGGCCTCGGCATCGGCGTACAGGCCGAGCTTCATCAGGGCGTTGCCGCGAAGGTGGTCGACCTCGCCGGCCACCTCGCTGGGCTCCTTGCATGCCAAAAACATGCTCGCTGCCGCGGAATAGTCACCCGAGCGCAGTGCTGCACGGGCACGATCGAAATACTGTGCGTTCACTAGAGCTCCTTATGGACGATGTCGACGTGGACGATCTCGTCGCCTGCACGCAGCTGGGAAATGACCTCAAGGCCCTCGAGGGTCTGGCCGAACACGGTGTAGCCCGAGTCAAGCCCGTGCTGGGGACCAAGGCAGAAGTAGAACTGGGACCCGGCGGAATCGGGATCCATGGAACGGGCCATCGCAAGCGCACCGTCATCGTGGCTGTTGTTGGGATTGATGGTGAACTCGCCTTTGATGCAGTATCCAGGGCCACCCGTGCCCGGGCGTCCGGAGGGTCCGGCCTGGCCGGCGGCGACCTGCTCGGGCGTCATGTCGCGCGTGTTGGGGTCTCCTCCCTGGATGACGAAACCGGGGACATAGCGGTGGAACTTCAATCCATCGTAGAAGCCACCCTGCGCGAGCTCGCAGAAATTGGCGACGTGGATGGGGGCGCCGGCGCCATCAAGGCGAACGCGGATAGTGCCCTTGGACGTCTCGATCACCGCTACTTCGTCACCAGCAACTTCGTAAGCGGGGGTATACAGCTTCTTTCCGAACATACGGAGACCCCTTCTGCTCAAATTGACAACGTATCCCGTCAATTCTAGCAAATACCGCTGGATTCATAACAATGGCAAGGAAATTGTGAGGTTCAGGGTCGCGCGGAGGCGAACCGAAGCGGCCATCGCGCGGCAAGGATGCGTGCGTCGGAGCCTCCACTCATACAAAAATGCACCCCGGCGAATAACCGGGGTGCTGCGAATCACTCGTTTGCGGCCTCCTCGGGCGGGAGGGGACGCCATTCGTTGACGTAGGCATCGAAGTTCTCGAGGTCCTCGTTGCCGGCGCGGCGCATAGGCGCCAAGATCTCGTCTTGCTGCGCGGTCGTCGACTCCCCTTCGGGTATCGCAAGCGATACGTCCCAGGACTCGCAGATCTGGTTGACGCGGCCGTACATCCATTCGGCGAGCTGGCGCAGATGGTCGATCTCCTCAGTGTAGACGGTCGTCTCGGACACGTTGAGGTTGTCGAGCTCATCGATCGTAGCCTGGATGGAATCGCGCAGCGAGTATGCGGATTTCGAGCGCTGCTGGCGAACGGACAGGTCGGGATCGAGATACCATCCGTTGAACGCATCGATCACCTCGCCGATCGCCTCAGCGGAATCGTAGGAGACGATGCGCTCGTAGATCGTCGTCAGCTGGATATACACCTCTTCGTCGGTCAGCGTGCGCTGCTCGGAAGCGTCGTCGCCCGTGGCGTCCCCCACCGTATCGGTCGGCAGCTCGCCGTTCTCGCCCACCTGCCTGCTCGGGAACGTCTCGCTTGCGGCCTGCTGGAACGCTTGGTAGAACCCGGGCATGACGCCCAGGGGGTCCTTGATGATGAAGACCGCCGCGCCGCCGATCAGGGCGAGCACCACGAGGGTGATGATGAGGCCCTTATACGAGCGCTTATGCGGATGGTAGGGGTCCTCGTCTGCGGGACGGGCCTTCTTGGCGCGTCGTTTGCCCTGCGCCTCCTCGAGATCGCTCCTGTTGAGCACGTTCGTCTCGGAGGGGTCGACCGAATCGTCGAGAGCGCGCGCGACGGAGACCGGCTCGGCCCCCGGAACCTCGGTCTGGATGAGGCTTTTCGTCAAGCGGGGGAAGCTCGCCGTCTTGCCGGCGGCAAGATCGGATGAGGAGGACTCGGTGGACAGGATGCCCGGGGCCGGACGGCCGCACTTGGGGCACGTACGGTCATGGACGGACAGGCGGGCGCCGCATCCCTCGCAGAACACGAAATCGGAGCTCGATGATCCGCCGACATACCCATGGCAGTGCGGGCAGAACGTCTCCCCGTCATCGATTGTCTTCAGGCAGTGCGGACAGATCACAGCATCCCCATTTCGCGTACGTTCATCAGGTGATCAGGCGTCGCGCATCGGCACGACTGTGTACTAGGATACCACCTCGTTGTGCAGACCTTGAGCCGGCGGGAGCATGCATGAAAGATATGTTACCGGCCGGCTTGCGACGTATCGTCGCGCGACGCCGGTCGCGAGCGCTTCCCCATCGAGACCTTGATGCCCGAGGAGGATTGCACCACACGGCGCTGGCGCTTGCGGCGCGCGGCGTCATACTCCGATTTGACCGCCTTCGAGGCGGACACCTGGGCACGAGACAGGTCGCGCTGCTCGCGATGGCGCGAAACCATGCTGGTCACGGTGCGAATCCCCCTGCGTGCGCTCGATCCGGTCGATGTCACCCTGTGGGAACCGCGGCCCAGCGACATCTTGACGCCGCGCCCGAACCCCGTGGCGGAACGGCTGCGCTTGGCGGCCGTGCGGTCGACGACGCGCGCCACGGTGAAGAACAGGACGATGCCGACGAGGGCTGAAACAAGCGTTGAGGCGATGATGGGCACCGAGAGCGCCGCGATCGAGAAGAACTCGGGGAACAGCACGATGGCGCACGCGAGGCCCACGACGACGAAGATGAAGACCGCGAGGCGCAGCCGCGTGAAGGGATAGGAGATGCGCCAGATCAGGCTGCAGCCCACCGCCGCCGTCGAAATGAGACACATCGTCGAGAGCGCCTGCTCGCCAAGGCCGAAGTTGCCGGCGACGAGCATGCACAGGCAGCACGAGACGAGCACGGCGAGCGAGGCGGGACACGCGCGCTTGAGCACGTTCGTGAGGAACTTGCCCTGCACGCGCGCACGGTTGGGCTCGAGGGCGAGCACGAAGCTCGGGAACCCGATGCAGAAGAAGTTGATGACCGTCATCGTGATGGGCTGGAACGGATAGGGCGGGAAGAAGATGCAAAGCGCCGCGAGGCCCATCGAGAAGAGCGTCTTGGTGAGGAACAGCGCGGCGGATCGCTGCAGGTTGTTGATGGAGCGGCGGCCTTCCGCCACGACCTCGGGCATCGAGGCGAAGTCGTTGTCGACGAGCACGATCTCGGCGACGTTGCGCGCCGCGTCGGAGCCGGCGGCCATCGCGACCGAGCAGTCCGCCTCCTTCAGGGCCAAGACGTCGTTGACTCCGTCGCCGGTCATCGCCACCGTGTGGCCGCGCTCCTTGAGGGCAACGACGAGCTCGCGCTTCTGCTGGGGCGTCACGCGCCCGAACACGTGGTAGCGATCGATCGCCGCCTCGATCTTGGCGGGGGTGTCGAGCGAGGTGGCGTCCACATACGACTCGGCCCCCGGCACGCCGACCACCTTGGCGATAGAGGACACGGTGCGCGGGTCGTCGCCGGAGATGACGTTGAGCGTGACGCCCTGCTGGCAGAAATAGCGGATCGTGTCCGCGGCGGAGGATCGGATCTCATCGCGGATGGTGACGAATCCGATCGGCTGGGCCTCCCCGATCATATCGCCCTCATCCGTGAAGCCGTCGACCCTGGCGATCACCAGAACGCGGCAGGTCTCCGCGAGGGCGAACACCGCGTCGCGCACGACGCCGAACGCGCGCTCGGGCAGGCAGAACTGCGCGGCGCCCATGATGTAGGCCCCCTCGGCAAAGGAGGCGCCGCTCCACTTCTTCGTCGACGAGAACGGAACGACGGCGAGGGCCTGGAGCTCGCCGGACGTGCGCTTGGCGTAGTAGTCGAGGATGGCGCGGCAGGTCTCGTTCGCGTCGGCAGAGGTCGCGCGCGCGATGCCGGCAAGCGCCGCGTCGATGACAGCGGCGCGCTCGGGCTCGATGTCGGCGAGCGGGACCGCCTGGCCGTTGTCGCCCACGGCGTAAACGCCCTCGACCTCCATGCGCCCCGACGTGATGGTGCCGGTCTTATCGAGGCACAGCACGTCGACGCGCGCAAGCGTCTCGATGCAGTACAGCTGCTGCGCGAGCACGTTCCGCCTCGCGAGGCGGAACGTGGCGATGGCGAGAACCGAGGAGGTGAGCAGCACGAGGCCCTGGGGAATCATGCCGAGAAGGGCGCCGACCGTGGAGAGGATCGCCGCGCTGACCTCGCCCCAGGCCGCAGAGCCGGAGAACAGCCAGGTCAGGATGGAGGCAGCAGACCCTCCCGCCGCCGCGGCCCAGCGCGCGTACGACTCGTAGGCGCTCGACAGGAAGAGCGCGATGCCGAGCGGGAGCATGATGGCGCTCGCGAACCGCACGATGGCGTTCAACGCGTTCATGATCTCGGAGTTGACCTTCTTGACATACTTCGCCTCGTTGTTGATGCGCGCGACGTAGTTGTCGGCGCCGACGTGCTCGACACGGGCGCATACGACGCCCGAGTCGACGAAGCTGCCGCTCATGAGATGGCTGCCGGGGACCTTGCGGATCAGGTCGCTCTCGCCGGTCAGCAGGCTCTCGTTGACCTGGGCCTCGCCTTGGACCACGACAGCGTCCGCGGGAATCTGGTCTCCGCGCCCGAGGCGGACGATATCGTCCTTGACGATCTGCTCGAGATCGATCTCGGACTCCTCCCCGCCACGGATGACGCGGGCCCGCTTGCTCACAAGCAGGGTGAGCTTGTCGACCATCCGCTTGGAGCGCAGCGACTGGAAGATCCCGATGCCCGTGTTCAGAATCACGATCAGCAGGAAGGTGAGGTTCTTGAACGACCCCGTGATGATCACGAGCACCGCGAGAATCACGTTGATCAGGTTAAACAGAGTGAGCGTGTTCTCGATGATGAGCTCGCGGACCGACTTGGTCTTGAGCTCCATGTTGACATTCACCTGTCCGGCATCGATGCGCTGCTGGACCTCGTCGAGGGAAAGGCCGGAAAGCGGCTCTCCCGCCGCTGCGGCGTATGAGTCGGGATCGTGGGGTGCCATGGCGCTCCTTGAACATCACGGTCGGCCAATATAAAAAGAGAACCAGCGCCGTCATCCGACGCGGTTCTCAACAGAATCGCTTGGTGCCCCATGTTGGATTCGAACCAACGGCCTTCTGCTCCGGAGGCAGACGCTCTCATCCCCTGAGCTAATGGGGCGCAACGCAATCGATTATAGCGACCGAGCGCGGGGCGCGCCACTATCCACACAAGTCCCATGCGTGAACTTCCGGCGGCGAACTTTTAGGGACAGTCCCCTTTGGTTCACGGCGGCGCACGTGCGCCGCCGTGAACCAAAGGGGACTGTCCCTAAAAGTTCGCCCAGTAGGCTACGAACGGGTTAAAGTTGAACACTGCAGTGCAGCAGAGCGAACGTTTGGTATACACTGCCCTATTACCCTGACCGGAAAGGAGCGCCATGATCGCCATTCTGCGCAAAAGCGCATCTGACGACGCCGTCAACCACCTTGTCTCGTGGATCGAGAAAAAGGGTCTTCAGACCAACGTGTCCTATGGTGAGAACGAGATCGTTATCGGACTCGTCGGCGACACGACCAAGATCGACCCGTTTCTGCTGGAGTCCATGGACATCGTGGAGCGCGTTCAGCGCGTCTCCGAACCGTTCAAGAAGGCGAACAGGAAGTTCCATCCCGCCGACACCGTGGTTGACTGCGGGCACGGCGTGAAGATCGGCGGGGGCAACTTCCAGGTTATCGCGGGCCCCTGCTCCGTAGAGGGCAAGAACCTCCTGACCATCGCCCGGCGCGTGAAGAAGGCGGGCGCCACCATGCTGCGCGGCGGCGCGTTCAAGCCCCGCACCTCGCCCTACGCATACCAGGGCATGGGAGCCGAGGGTCTCGATTTGCTCATCGAGGCGGCAGGAGAGCTCGACATGCCGATCGTGACCGAGGTCATGGACCCGCGCGACGTCCAGCTGTTCGTGGACCGCGGCATCGACGTCATGCAGATCGGCGCGCGCAATGCGCAAAACTTCTCCCTGCTCAAAGAGGTCGGAAAGACCACGACCCCCGTCCTTTTGAAGCGCGGCATGTCGGGCACGATCGACGAGCTGCTCATGGCAGCCGAGTACATCATGAGCGAGGGCAACGAGAACGTGATCCTGTGCGAGCGCGGCATCCGCACGTTCGAGACGCGCACGCGCAACACCTTCGACCTGAACGCGGTCCCCGTCCTCCACTACCTGTCCCACCTGCCGGTCGTGGCCGACCCGAGCCACGCGACCGGCTACACCCGCTACGTGGAACCCATGGCGCTCGCCGCCTGCGCCGCCGGTGCCGACGGCCTTGAGATCGAGGTGCACGACTGCCCGGAGAAGGCGTGGTCGGACGGCTCCCAGGCGCTCACCCCGGATCAGTTCGACCGCACGATGGACCGCATCCGGGCCATCCGAGCCGTCATCTCGACGGGCGATGATCAATCATGACCACCCGGGCGCAGGACATGCGCATCGGCATCGTCGGCCTGGGTCTCATCGGGGGCAGCTTCGCCCGCGCCTACCGCGCGGCCGGGGCGACGGTCTTTGCATACGACACGAGCGCCGACACCATGGACGCCGCGCGCATAGAGACGATCGCCGGCGAGCTCGACGACCGGGCGATCCCCACGTGCGACCTGATCGTGCTCGCCGCCTACCCCGGCGCCTGCACCGCATGGCTTGAGGAGCACGCCGAACTGCTCGGATCCTGCTCCGACCCGGCTGCCGGAACGGGCCCGGTGGTCATCGACACCGCCGGCGTCAAGACCGCCGTCTGCGAGCGCGCCTTCGAGCTCGCGCGCGACCATTCGTTCGCGTTCGTGGGAGCCCACCCCATGGCAGGAACCGAGAACTCGGGTTTCGCCTTCGCGCGCGCTGACCTCTTCTGCGGGGCCCCCATGGTGCTCACGCCGCCGCCCGTCGACGACATCTCACGCCTGACGCTTCTCGACCGCGTGAACACGCTGCTCGCGCCGCTTCGCTTCGGCACGTTCAGCGTCACGACGCCCGAGGCCCACGACGCGGTCATCGCGTTCACGAGCCAGCTCGCGCACGTCGTGTCCAACGCGTACGTCAAGAGCCCGACCGCGCAGGTCCATCATGGGTTCTCGGCGGGGAGCTATCGCGACCTCACGCGCGTCGCCCACCTGAACCCGTCCATGTGGGCAGAGCTCATGTGTGACGACGCGAAGAACCTGAGCCAGGAGATCACCTGGCTCATCGATGCGCTCTCCGCGTATCGCGACGCGCTCGATGCGGGCGACCGGGACCGGCTCCGCATGCTGCTCGCCGAGGGCGACCGCATCAAGCGGAGCCTCGACGACGCCAACGAACGCGCATCGTAATCCACCGAAAGGCCGAATATGTATATCCTCGACATCGATACCAAGCAGCCCTATCGCGTCTATATCGGCACGATGCTGCTCGAGCAGACCGGCACGCTGACGCGCGAGGCGTGCGGCGGCGATCGCGCCGTGATCGTCACCGACACGAACGTGGGCCCGCTCTATGCGCTGCCCGTGCGCAAAAGCCTGGAAGAGGCCGGCTACGCGGTCGACGTGTTCACGTTCGAGGCGGGTGAGGAGCACAAGCGCGCCGACACGTACGTCTCGATCCTCGAGTTCATGGCCCGCCATGAGATGACCCGCTCCGATGTGGTCATCGCCCTGGGCGGCGGCGTCACCGGAGATATGGCCGGCTTTGCCGCGGCAACCTATATGCGTGGCTGCAGCTTCGTGCAGGTTCCCACCAGCCTGCTCGCCATGGTCGACTCCTCGGTCGGCGGCAAGTGCGCCATCGACCTCGCGGCGGGAAAGAACCTCGCGGGCGCCTTCTGGCAGCCCAAGCTCGTCATCGCCGATATCGGCTGCCTCGCCACGCTCGAGCGCGAGCAGTTCGCCGACGGCTGCGGCGAGGTGATCAAGCACGCGGCCATCGCCGACGCCGACCTGTTCGAGGAGCTGGAGCGCACGCCGCTCACGCTCGACCTGCTGATGGAGGACGTCTCGCGCGTCGCTTTGCTCGTTGCGCGCAACATCGACATCAAGAGGGCCGTCGTGGTGGCCGACGAGCGCGAATCGTCCGTACGCAAGCTGCTCAACTTCGGGCACAGCATCGGCCATGCGGTGGAGGCGTCCGAGAGCTACCGCCTCGGGCACGGCACGTGCGTCGCCATCGGCATGAACCTCATCGCGTCAGCGTCCGCGCACCGCGGGTACTGCGACGCCGAGGTGCCTTCGCGCATCCGCTCCCTGACTGCCGCCCACGGGCTCCAGAACACCTGCAGCCGCAACGTCGAGGAGATCTACGCCGCGGCGCTCCATGATAAGAAGCGTCGCGGGGATTCGATCGACCTGGTCATCCCGCATGCCATCGGCGCGTGCTCCATCGAGCCCACCGATCTGGAGGAATTCCGCTCGATCATTTCCGAAGGACTCGAGATGCAGGAGGGTGATATCGCATGCTAGCCCGCATTACCCCGACCCCGCTCGCCGGATCCGTCCCGGCTATCGCCTCGAAATCCATGGCGCACCGCCTCATCATCGCGGCAGCGCTGTCGAGCGGGACGACGCATGTCGTCTGCAACACCACGTGCGCGGACATTGACGCGACCGTGCGCTGCCTCACCTCGCTCGGGGCGCGCATCAACGTCGTCGACGACGGATATGAGGTCCACCCCGTTCCCAAGAGCATCGAGCTCGGCATCCTCAAGGCGTTCCAGGGCGCCAAGCTCGACTGCGGCGAGTCGGGAAGCACGCTGCGCTTCATGCTGCCCGTCGCCTGCGCACTCGGGGCGCAGGCGACCTTCGTCGGCGCCCAGCGCCTCGGCGAGCGCCCCCTCACGCCCCTCACCGACGAGCTCATGGCGGCAGGCTGCACGCTGTCCGCCGACGGCGGCTTCCCGCTCGTCACGTCGGGACGGCTGCGCCCGGGGCGTTTCGTGCTCCCCGGTACGGTGAGCTCGCAGTTCATCTCGGGTTTGCTGCTGTCGTTCCCCCTGCTGCCCGGCGACTCGGAGATCGAGGTGCACGGCCGCATCGAGAGCAGGCCGTATATCAACCTGACCTTGCAGGCGCTCAAGCTGTTCGGTGTCGACATCGCCATCGAGCGCATGACGGCTCCCAACGGGATTGACGACATCACGCGCTTCCGCTCGAGCGGCAACGTCTACCGCACGCCCGGCGAGGTCAAGGTCGAGGGCGACTGGTCGAACGCCGCCTTCTGGCTGTGCGCGGGAGCGCTCGGAAACGAGCCCGTCGAGGTCCGCGGGATCTCCCTGACCTCCGCCCAAGGGGACCGCAACGTGCTCGCCGCCCTCTCTCGTTTCGGCGCGCGCACGAAGCGCGCATCAGAAGCCGCCATCGTGCAACCGGACAACCTGCACGCCTTCTCGATGAGCGCGCAGGACATCCCCGATCTGGTGCCCGTCATCTCCGCCGTCGCGGCGTGCGCCGACGGCACGACTATCATTCGCGACTGCGCCCGCCTGCGCATCAAGGAATCCGATCGCCTGGCCACGACGGCATCCGAGCTCGCCGCGCTCGGCGCACATGTCACCATCGATCATGACAGCCTCGTCATCTACGGGCAGGAGCGCCTGTCCGGCGGCGAGGTCGATTCGCACAACGACCACCGCATCGCCATGATGGCCGCCATCGCCGCCATCCGCTGCGACGGCGAGGTGCTCATCCATGGCGCCGAGGCGGTCCGCAAGTCGTACCCGGCGTTCTTCGACCACTACCGCATGCTCGGCGGACGCGTCGAGCTGACCGAGGAGTAGCGCATGGCATCGGTATTCGGCAACGCGATCACGCTCTCCATATTCGGCCAGTCGCACTCCCCCGCCATCGGGTGCTCCCTCGACGGCATCCCCGCGGGGATCCCGGTCGACGCGGACGAGCTGCAGCGCTTCCTCGATCGGCGCGCGCCCGGCCATGCGCCGACATCGACCGCGCGCAAGGAGGCCGACCGGCCGGAATTCATCGCCGGCATCACCGACGGGCACACCAACGGCGCCCCGATCGCGGCGATCATCCGCAACACCAACACGAGATCGGTCGACTACGCCGAGCTCAGGCGCATCCCGCGCCCGGGGCATGCCGACTATCCGGCACGCATCAAGTACGCGAACAACCACGACGTCTCCGGCGGCGGCCATTTCTCCGGGAGGCTGACCGCCCCGCTGTGCATCGCGGGCGGCATCGCCCTGCAGGCGCTCTCCCTGCACGGCATCCGCATCGTCGCCCACATCGCGAGCCTGGGACCCGAACCTGTCGTGGACATGCCGCTCGACCCGATGAAGCTCAACGAGGCCCAGACGACCCTGATTTCGGCCAATCCGCTGCCGTGTATCAGCTCCATGGCGGCAAGCCGGATGCGCTCGTGCATCCTGGAGGCGAAGCAGCAGATGGACAGCGTCGGCGGCGTGATTGAATGCGCGGCCTACGGGGTCCCCGTGGGAGTCGGCGACCCCATGTTCGACGGCCTGGAGAACCGCATCGCCCGCATCGCGTTCGGCATCCCCGCCGTCAAGGGCGTCGAATTCGGCGCCGGATTCGCCGCCGCGCGGATGCACGGCAGCGAGAACAACGACCCCTACCGCATGGAGGCCACCGAGGTGCGCCCCCAGACCAACAACGCCGGGGGCATCCTGGGCGGCATCTCCACGGGAGCGCCCGTCATCTGGCGCATGGCCGTCAAGCCGACGCCATCGATCGGAACCCCGCAGCGCAGCGTCGACATGGACGCGGGCGCGGACGCGGACCTTACCGTCCGCGGGCGCCACGACCCGTGCATCGTGCCGCGCGCCGTACCCGTCGCCGAGGCCGCGTGCGCCCTCGCCCTGCTCGACGCCATGCTGGAAGACGGCTTCCGCTTTCCTGCCTGATCGAGCCCGCTTCCCGATCCGCCCCCATCTACCTTACCGTTGAGGAACAACCATGGAACTAACCGACATTCGCGCCCGTCTCGATGAGATCGATGCCGACATCCTCGATCTGTTCGTCGAACGCATGGGCCTTGCCGCCGAGGTGGCCGCGTCAAAAAAGCGCACCGGCAAGGCGGTGTTCGACCCCGCCCGGGAGCGCGACAAGCTCCACACGCTGGTCCATGCGGCGCCCGAGGAGCTCGCCCCCGAGGTCGCGAGCCTGTTCTCGCTGCTGATGAGCATGAACAAGGCGGCTCAGCTCAAGATCCTGCACGAGGGCGACCCCAAGAGCGTGTCTTCGGGCGCCCTCGCATCGCTCATGCCGGTCGACCAGCCGTTCCCCACCACAGCCACCGTCGCCTGCCAGGGCGTCGAGGGAGCCTACAGCCAGATCGCTGCCTGCAAGCTGTTCAAAGTGCCCAAGATCACGTTCATGACCTCGTTCGAGGGCGTGTTCCGCGCGGTGCGCGACGGCCTGGTCGAGTTCGGCGTCCTTCCCATCGAGAACTCCACCGCCGGATCGGTGAACGCCGTCTACGACCTGCTCGCGCAGTACCGGTTCTCCATCGTGCGCTCCCTGCGGCTCAAAATCGATCATCAGCTGCTCGCAAAGCCCGGCGTGCGTCTCGAGGACATCCGCGAAATCTATTCCCATGAGCAGGCCCTCGCGCAATGTTCCGACGCGATCGAGGAGCTCGGCGTGCGCGTGCACGTGTGCGAAAACACCGCGAAGGCGGCGGAGCGCGTCGCCACCAGCGATCGTCGCGATATCGCCGCGCTCTCCTCTCGAGACTGCGCCTCGCTGTACGGGCTCGATGTCCTGCGGGAGGACATCCAAAACGAGGGGAGCAACTTCACCCGTTTCGTCGTCGTGTCCGCAACCCCGCGCATCTACCCCGGCGCCACACGCACGTCGCTGATGCTGACCCTGCCGCACGCCCCCGGTTCGCTCTACCGGGTGCTCGAACGGCTCTACGCGCTCGACATCAACCTCGTCAAGCTCGAGAGCCGCCCCATCGGCAACCGGGACTTCGAGTTCATGTTCTACTTCGACCTCGACTGCCCCTTCGGCACGCCGGCGCTCAACACGCTGCTCGACGCCCTCGACGACGTGTGCGAGCGTTACACCTACATCGGATCGTACACGGAGGTGGTCTAGATGGCGACGCGCCCCTACGGCGTGCTCGGACGCACACTCAAGCACAGCTACACCCCCGCCATCTACCGCGATCTCGCCGATATGGACTACGTGCGCTTCGAGCGGGAGCCCGAGCAGCTCGAGGAGTTCCTGCGCGGAGACGAATGGGAGGGCGTCAACGTCACGATCCCCTACAAGCGGGCCGTGATGCCCTATCTCGATGAGCTCGCCGAAGCGGCCGAGCGCCTTGGGAACGTGAACACGATCGTGCGCCTTGCTGACGGGCGCCTGCGTGGAGACAACACCGATTACTTCGGGTTCAAGTTCCTGGTCGAGTCGCTGGGCATCGATGTGGCCGGAACGACCGCGCTCGTGCTCGGGGGCAGCGGAGGAGCCGGGACGACGGCGCGCACCGTCCTGTCCGATATGGGCGTGCGCGCGATCACGGTCGGACGCAGCGCTGAGGTGACCTACGACGATCTCGACGCGTACCGCGACGTCGAGCTCATCGTCAACTGCACGCCCGTGGGGATGTACCCCAACTGCCCCGCCTCGCCCCTCGATCTCGAGCGCTTCGGCAACCTCAGCGCCGTCATCGACATCGTCTACAACCCTGCGCGCACCGGCATCATGATGCAGGCCGAGCGCCTCGGCATCGCCACCGCGGGCGGCCTGCTGATGCTCGTCGCGCAGGCGGCGCAGGCCGTCGAGCGCTACACGGGCGCGCATATCGACGACGCGCGCATCGTCGAGGTTACCGAGCGGCTCTCGGCCTCGACGCAGAACATCGCCCTGATCGGCATGCCGGGCAGTGGGAAGACCCGCGTCGGGCAGAACCTTGCGCGCATGCTCGGTCGCGAGCACGTCGACGCCGATGCCGCATTCGCCGAACGCACCGGCCGCAGCTGCGCGGAGTTCATCACCACGTCGGGCGAACAGGCCTTCAGGCAGGAGGAGACCGCGTGCCTGCGGGAGCTGGGCGCACGGTCGGGCCTTGTCATCTCGTGCGGCGGCGGCGTGGTCACGCGCCCCGAAAACTACGAGCTGCTGCATGAGAACAGCCGTATCATCATGCTCGACCGTCCGCTCGGCGAGCTCTCGTCCGCAGGCAGGCCGATATCCGCACGCGACGGCGTGCAGAAGCTTGCCGACCAGCGCATGGGCCTGTACCGCGCCTGGGCGGACCTCATCGTCAAGTCGCGCGATTGCGCCGAGCGCACCGCCGAGGCCGTCATTGACGAGCTCGGGCTTGCGCACTGAGCCCCATCGAACGCAACGCGTAAGGAGGATGCGCCGTGAAAGCACTTGTCCTGAACGGACCGAACCTGAACATGCTCGGCGTGCGCGAGCCGGATATCTACGGTCGCGAGACCTATGAGGACCTGGTCGCCCTCTGCAAGAAGGCGGGGGCGGACGCCGGATTCGATGAGGTCGCGGTATACCAGTCCAACCACGAGGGCGACCTCATCGACCAGATCCAGCAGGCGCTCGGCACCTACGACGGCATCGTCATCAACCCGGCCGCCTACACGCACACGAGCGTCGGCCTCCTCGATGCGGTGAAGGCCGTCAGCCTGCCCTGCATCGAGGTGCACATCTCCGCAGTCGAGGATCGCGAGGAGTTCCGCCAGATCTCGTATGTGCGCGCGGCCTGCATCAAGACCATCACCGGCGAGGGCCTGCAGGGGTACGCCCATGCGCTGAGGCTGCTCGCCGACCACCTGCAGCGCGGCTGACGGCGGCGAACGGGCAGCGATGGTCGACATACGGCATGCGGGACAACAGGCCAAAGAGCGCCTCTCGGATGCGCTTTCATCCGGCGCGCTCTATACGCTGCTGTTCGCCTCGATCATCGCCCTGTTCGGCAGCACCTTCACGATGATCATCTCGCCCATCATCGTGATCTTTCGCACCAAGCGCAACGTCGCCTTCTCGACGTCCCTGCTGGGGCGCATCCTCATCACGCTCCCCTTCTTGAACATCCTCTCCTACCTAGCGACGCTCAACATCGTCTGCTGCATCGCGCTGAACATCATCGTGCCGTTCCTGCTCGTCGTGATCCAGTCGAACCAGTTCGACCAAAAGGCGTACTTCGGATACGTCATGGCCTTCGTGTTCCTCGAGCTGATCCCGCACACGCCCGACGAGTTCTTAATCCAGCTTGCGTCCACGGTCTACGCCACCGTCGTGCTGGTGGTCGTGCTGTATTTCACGCGATGGTACAAAGGCCGCTCGCGCGATCCGGAGCGCGAGCTCGATGAGAGCCTCGGGCACCTGGCGGAGCTGCTCGACCGTCTCGCCGACGGGGAGTCGCCCGCCCTGCTGTCCCAGGAATTCCTCAAGCTCGAGAAGACGTTCGACCGGCTCTGCTTCAGCAGCCGCAAGCTGTTCCAGGAGCCGAACCGCACGACACTGAAATACTATCTGTACGCCACACTCTTCCAGCGTGCCATCTACCTGCTTTCGGACCCCGCCTGGCGCTCCGGCCGCGAGCACGATGTCGATCTGTCCGTCTTCCATCACGTCGCCGCGATGGTCAGGCAGGTGCGCGCCGCGTCGACGCCGGCCGAATGCGCAGCGGTCCACCGCATGCTGAAGATGATTCTCAGCATGGTCGACCTGCCCGAGGGACGGACACGCATCTTCTTCCACAGCGTGCTGCACACGCTGATGCTCATCACCTCCCAGGCCCCCGAGCGCCGCCGGCATCTCCCCTGGCGCGTGGCCCCGCTGCGCGACATCGCGGCCAACTTCATCCACCACCTCGACAGCGATTCCTTTGAGTTCCGATTCGCCACGCGCCTCTCGGTCGTTCTGGTCATCACCTGCTCCATGAGCATGCTGTGGGGCGCGAACCATGTCTACTGGGTGCCCCTGAACGCGTTTCTGCTCCTCATGCCGAGCTACGAGGAGAGCACGCATCGCATGCGCACGCGTCCGCTCGGCACCGCCATCGGCTGCATCGTGGTGTTCGCGGCGTCCCACATCATCCACGACCCGCTCGCCGTATACTGCTTCTGCATGGTCATGATCCTGCTGGTGTACGCCTGCACGCCGGGAAGCTGGGTCCAGGCCATCTTCGCCACCTCGTTCGCGCTGATGATGACCTCGCTGACAATCGACGAGACGACGGCGATGGCGCTGCGCCTCTTCTATGTGCTGATGGCCGTCGGCATCGTGCTCGTCATCAACTACCTCGTGCTCCCCTCCAAACGGGAGAAGATCTTCGAGTGCAACAAGCGCCAGCTGAATGGCATCATCAAGGCGTACTGGGGGTTCGTCGAGCGCAGCGTGACCGAGCATGTGGAGCTCCGCATCTCAGGCGAGATGCTCTCGGCCTATCATCTCGTCTACGACGAGGCGATCGCGTACGTCCGCGCCCTCGATGACGAGGTGGTCCGCGATTACGAGGAATCGCGCCTGGTGACGCGCTGGCACATGTTCTCTGAACTCGAGCAGATCGAGTACCTTGTCCAAGCGGGCGAGCTCGATGACGAGGACCTGGCCCTCATCCGCCATATCGCGCTGACGCTCAAGGACCGCACGATGCCCATGTCGCGCAGCTATCTGCCCGGCAAGCTCATCCCGCAAATCCACTCCGAGGATCTGCGCTACGCGCTCGAGCACTACATGGCCAACCGCATCAAACTCAAATAAGCCCGCATGGTCTTTTAGGGACAGGTGATTTTTGTTCATGCCGGTGCCTCCGCACCGGCATGAACAAAAATCACCTGTCCCTAAAAGACCTATCGGGCAAGCATCTCCCGTGCATGGTCGAGCGAGGCCTGGGTGGCATCGCCGGAAAGCATGCGCGCGATCTCCCGCACGCGGTCCTCCCCCTCGACAGGGATGAGCTGCGTCTCGGGAACGTCATCGCCCGTTTTGGAGACGACGTAGTGGCGATCGCCCATGACGGCAACCTGGGCCAGATGCGTCACGACGATCACCTGGTGCGTCCGGGCCAGGTCGGCGAGCACGACCGCCAAAGCGCGTGCGGTGGAGCCGCCGACGCCGGCATCGACCTCATCGAACACGAGGGTGTCGACGCCGTCCGCCTCGCCGAGCACGACCTTGGAGGCGAGCATCACGCGGGAAAGCTCACCGCCCGAGGCGATGCGCCTAAGCGGACGAGGGGTCAGGCCGGCGCCGCTACGATACAGCAGCTCGCAGGCGGCAGGACCCGCCTCCGTCCACGAGGCGCGCGGAAGATCCCTGCTCTCCCAAACGAGCTCGGCGCGCCCCATCTCGAGGCGCATCATCTGCTTGCCCACCTCGCGGCAAAAGCGCGGAGCCGCGGCGTTGCGCGCACGCATGAGAGCGCGCGCCGCCTTGGCGAGCTCTCCTTCCGCCTTGTCACGGGCCGCCTTGGCACGACGGACCCGCTCGTCGGCATCATCGACCAGGGAGAGCAACTCTGAGGCCTCCTCGCGCCTGGCGAACACATCTTCCATGCGCGGGCCCCACTGACGCATGAGGCCGCGCAGCTCAGCCATGCGATCCTGCGCAGTGGCAAGCTGCTCGGGATCGAAATCGATATCCTGGGCGTAGCGACGAAGCTCCGAGGCGACGTCTTCGAGCGTGATGGCGGCCGATGCCAGCGAGTCGGCGAACTCGGCAAGCTTGGCATCGACCGAGCCCATGCGGGAAAGCTCGGCGATCGCCGCGTTCAGGGCGTCGAGCGACCCGTCCTCGCCCGAAAGGTACCGATCGGCATCAAGCGCGCACGCGATCAGCGATTCAGCGTGCTCCGCGCGCGGCAGCGTCTCCTCGAGCTCTTCGAGCTCGCCTTCGCGAGGATCCACCTCGCAGATGCGCTCGTAGGCAAATCGGGCCTCCTCGAGCCGCGACCCCTGCGTGCGCGAGGCGGCCTCCACCCGATCGAGCTCCCGCTGCGCCGCACGTGCCGCCGAAAGCGCGGCGCGGTACGTCTCGAGAGGCCCCGTAACCGAGGGACCAGCCCACGCATCGACCATCTCGACATGAGTAGAGGGATCCAGCAAGCGCTGGTGCTCGTGCTGTCCGCACAGGTCGATATTCGAGCCGACGCGCTCGGCGAGCTCGCGCACGCTGGCAAGCGAGCCGTCGATCTTGACGCGGCTGCGCCCATCGGAAGCGAGCCGGCGCAGCACCACGGTACCCTCGGTATCGCGCGCGCCCAGAAAGAGGCGACCCTCGACCGTGGCGGAGGATTCTCCCTCACGGACCATGGACGAGTCGGCGCGCTCCCCCATGATGAGCTTCAAGGCGGACAGGAGCGCGGTCTTGCCCGCACCCGTCTCGCCGGTGAGTACCGTCAGGCCCTCGCAGGGCTCCAGCGTCGCCTCGCGGATCAGGGCGAGATTGGAAACGCGCAGCTCATCAATCATTGCGACGCACTCCGTAAAAGACGCGGGAGACGGAATTGTAGAAGCTCTCGGGACCGTAGTCGAGCAGCAGGACATCGGCCTCACCGCGACGGGAAACAAGGCGCTCCACAACGCCCGTCGGCGTCAAGAACCTGCCGTCGACCGCGATGGCGGGCACGGAGGGCCGGTCATGGGACATCGTCACCTCGACGATGTCGGAAGGCGACGTCAAAAATGCGCGCGCCTGGATGGTGTGCGGGGCGATGGGCACGCACACGAGCCCGGTGTATTCGGGGCTCACGATGGGGCCGCCGGCCGACAGGGCGTAACCGGTCGATCCGGTCGCCGTCGACACGACGACGCCGTCGCCGCGCAGGCGGTCGATATGGTGCCCGGATACCGAGATGTCGAACTCGACCATATCTGAGAGCGGGCCGCGGGTGAGGGCGATGTCGTTGAGGCCGAATGCGCTGATGGTGTGCTCCTCCCCGCGCTCGTCGACGGAATACACGTCGCAATGGATCGTGGCGCGACGGCTCACATGCATCTCTCCGGCAAGAGCATCGGCAACGACGGGCAGGATGTCGCGCTCCTCCGGGCTGGCGGCGGTCAAAAAGCCGAGATGCCCGTACGAAAGACCGAGGATGGGAATCTCGCGGGACCCCACGATGCGCACGGCGCGCAGAAGGGTGCCGTCGCCGCCGAGGGAAATGACGAGATCACTGCCATCGATGTCGGGTTCGGCGGCGATCTTCGACTTCTGGTCCGCCGCCCACACCACCTCGTAGCCCTGACGGCTCAGCCACAGCTCGAGCGTGAGGCCGCTTTGAACCGCCTCGCTCTTCTGATAGTTGGGGACGAGAAAGATCTTCATAGGTTCACCGCCTTAACGTTGAGGTGCGTACACTGGCAAGCCAGCTCCTCAGAGCTGCGGGCATGGTACAGGCTGCAGTCTCCGAGCAGGAAGAACTCACGGTTTCCCTTGGTGCCCGTGATGGGGGATGCGCAGATGTCGACGGGATACAGGCCGCTTTCGGCGAACAGCGCGACGGTCTGTTGAAGCACGCGGGCGTGCACGCGGGGGTCGCGCACGATGCCCCCCTCGCCCACCTCGTCGGCAGACGCCTCGAACTGCGGTTTGACGAGGGTGAGGAAGCGCCCTGAGTCGCGCAAGAGCTCGAGAACGGCGGGAAGGATGACGCGGATGCTCGTGAAGGACACGTCGCACACGGCGAGATCGAACGAGCGCGCATGGCCCAAATCGGGGACATCGACGATATTCGTGCGCTCGAGCAGCGTCACGCGCTCATCGTTTCGTAGCGACCAGGCGAACTGGGCGCGACCGACGTCGACGGCCACGACATGGTCGGCGCCGCGTTGGAGCAAACAGTCGGTGAATCCGCCCGTCGAGCATCCGATATCCAGGCAGGACAGGCCGCTCGGATCGACCTGGAACGCATCGAGGGCGCCTGCGAGCTTGAGCCCGCCGCGCCCCACATAGGGCAGGTGGCCTTTGACGTGGATCTCGACCCCGGGGACGACGCGCGTCGCCGCCGACTCCAGCCTCTCGCCCGCGCTAGAGACCAGGCCGGCCATGCATAAGCGCAGGGCCTCCGCGCGATCCGCGCACAGGCCCTGCGCAACCATCTCTTCGTCGAGGCGCACTCGCTTCATCAGTGCTGCTGCTCCTCTGCACCAGACGTGCCGCCGTGGGCGGCATCCTCATCCATGCTCTCGGCCAGCTGCTCTTCCTCACGGGGCGAAAGCTCGAAGGTATCGACCATATCGACGGCCTTGGAGCCGAGCCCTATCGCCTCGTCGAACAGGTCGAGGCATCGCTCCAGCGAGGTGTCCTTGGACCTGACGGTGGCGATGATCTCATCGAGACGGCCCGTCAGGTCGTCAAACGAGTGAAGGGTGGAATCACTCATGGGACTCGTCGTCTTGATCGTCGGCATCGGTCACGTCGACATCGGCGTCGGAATCGTCCTCGGCCTCGTCCTCGGGCTCAACATCGTGACCGGGCAGCTCGTCTGCACGGGCGATGCGGCCGAGCACGCCGTTCACAAAACGAGCCGACTCATCGGTGCCGTACGCCTTGGCGACCTCGACGGCCTCGTTGATGACGACGGCGTCATCGATGGGGTCGTCGGTCTGCAGGCGCATCTCGTACACCGCGATGCGCAGCAGGTTTCGATCGGCGCTCGGCATGCGGTACAGGCTCCAGTTATCGGACACCTCGTGCAGCGCGTTGTCGATGCGGTCGAGGTTGGCGTAGCAGCCGCGAGCGAGCTTCTCGGCGTACTCGTTCAACGGACCCTTCGACAGCAGGAAGTCGCCGTCGAGCACCTGGTCCACGGGCTTATCAAGCGCCTCCGCCTGAAACAGGATCTGCAGCGCCTGGCTGCGGGCAAGGGTGCGCCCGCGTTCAACTTTAAGACTCACGTATGTTACTCCTTGGGAAACACCAGACCGTCGATGCAGACGTCGACCGCAGCGACCTCGACGCCAATCTGGGCATCGATGGCCTTGACCGTAGCGGCGCGGATGGCTTCGGCGAGCTTCTTGAAGGGATAGCCGAAGAACACCGTGACGCGCACGGTCAGGTGCAGCTTGTTGTCCTCAACCTCGGCCTCGATGGGCGGCAGCGCGGGTGCGGCGCTCTTGGCGGAAAACATCGACACGAGATTCGTGGCCAGATCCCTCACGCCAACGGAGGCGACGCCCTCGACCTCCTCGACAACATGGGAGACGATAATGGACAACACCTCGGGCGCGATGGCGATACCGTCGATCTTGATCTCTTCAGACATGTTCTCACCCATTTCATGCAACGGAATGCGGGCAGGTTCCACGTTACGAAACAGTGTACACGATACCCCATCTCGACACCGTTGGGACGCGGACATCGGCCACGCAACGAAAAAAGGGCGGGGTGCGCGACCCCGCCCTTATGCAATCTGGCTGATCGGACGATCGACTAGACGCGGGAGACGAACTTGCCGTCGCGGGTGTCGACCTTGATCTTCTCGCCGACGTTGAGGTACATCGGGACCTGAACGGTGGCACCGGTCTCGATGACGGCCGGCTTGGTGCCGCCCTGGACGGTATCGCCCTTGAAACCGGGGTCGGTCTCGGTGACCTCGACCTCGATGAACATCGGCGGGTTCACGCCCATGAGCTCGTCATCGGCGTAGAGCAGCTGGCAGACGTCGTTCTCCTTGAGCCACTTGGAGTTGTCGCCGATGAAGTCGACGGGCACGGGGACCTGGTCGTAGGTCTCCATGTTCATGAAGTAGTAGTGATCGCCGTCGTTGTAGAGATACTGCATCTCGGTGGTGGTCAGCGTCACGCTCTCGAACTTGGAGCCGGCGTTGCAGGTGTTCTCGACGACGCGGCCGGTCTTGATGTCCTTGGTCTTGTAGCGGACGAAGGCACCGCCCTTGCCCGGCTTGACGTGCTGGAACTCAACGATGGTGCAGACCTTGTCCTTGATGCGAAGGCCGAGGCCGTTCTTGAAATCGGCAGTGGTGATCGAAGCCATGGATATGAGCCTTTCTCATGTGATACAGCGAACTGTAACAGTATACGCCCAGTCACAGCCCTGCGCAAAAAGTCCCAAAAGGAGATAAGGCTCCGCCGTCCTCGACTCCGGTCACATGGCGCAGCCCGTATCGATCGGGGTCCCTGTGCCCGAGTTTCTCTTCATTCATGAACGAAGAGAAGCCATTTCAGCGTTTGCCCAGGATTTCATTGATTCACCCACCCCTTCATTCATGAATGAAGGGGTGGGTGAATCGTCGCGCGATATGGTATCGGACTGTCCGGAACGCAGCCCCGTCGCAGAAGAGCTCCTTAGCAGTCGATGACCTGGAGCTCGTGCGGGCTTGCGGTGAACGGCTCGAAACCGTCCTCGGTGACCAGGCCGAAGTCCTCCAGGCGAATGCCGCCCACACCGGGCAGGTACACACCGGGCTCGACGGTGATGACGGCGCCGGCCTCCACGATGTTGGACTTGCGGCCGAAATTCGGCAGCTCATGGATATCGATGCCCACGCCGTGGCCCAGACCATGGCCGTAGTAGTCGCCGTAGCCCGCATCGGAGATGATCTTCACCGACAGGTTATGGATGTCGCTGCCGTCCACGCCGCCGTGGATCGCCTTGACGCACTCCTCATGCGTGCGCTGCACCAGGTCGTAGATCTTGCGCTGCTCGTCGGTGGGCTCGCCCAGAACGACGGTACGCGTCATGTCGCTGCGGTAGTCGCGATACCCCGCACCATAGTCCATCAGGACGAAATCGCCCTTCTGGACCACGCGGTCGCTGGACACCGCGTGCGGGTTGGCCGTGTTGGGACCGCTCGCAACGATCGAGCCGAACGCCAGCGAATCGGCGCCGTTGTTGAACATGAAGCTCTCGAGCTCGGTGCGGATCTGCTTTTCGGTCAGACCGGGCTTGATGTAGTCGAGCATGTGCTGGAATGCAAGATCGGTGATCGACTGCGCATGGCGCATGAGCTCGATCTCCTCGGCATCCTTGATTGCGCGCATACGGCGGATGTCGCCGTGCATCTGGGGCAGCGACGCGACGATGGAGCGGTCTTCGAGACCGCGCAGGATGCCCTGGTAGAACGACAGCTGCATGTCGTCCTCGATGGCGACGACACGGCTGCGGGACTCCAGCGCATGCTGGGCGACCCAACCGGGAATGTCGAAGCCGTCCATGTCGACCTGCCAGGGACTGCCCTCGGGCATATTCTCGGCAAAGCTGTTGTAGTAGCGAGAATCGGTATGCAAATAGCAGGCGTCATGGGTGATGAAGGCCGCGTGAGGGAACTCGAAGGTGTAGTCGAACACGCCCATCGTGCCGGTCATCCAGCGGAGATTCGCTTCGTCGCGCACGACGACCGCATCGTAGCCGCGCTTCTCCATCAGCGAGCGAAGACGAGCGATACGGCCCGCGGGGCCATCCTGAATGTCGGTCATAGACCGCTCCTTTCACGAGTACCGTTACCGCTCGACATACTACACCCTCTGTTGAACGCATGCACCCGCCAGCTTGGAAGAGAGCCCTTGGGGCTACTCCGCATCCCCCTCCTCGAGCAGCTCTGCACGCGACGCCAGATACGCCTCGGCATGGCGACGCAGGATGTCCTCGTCAACCTTGGAGAGGCGGATGGAACCGGGATTCTTCGGCAGGGAGAGCATGAAGCGATTCGAGCGGACAAAGCGCGCATCGTGGAGCGCCGCGATGAACCGATCGACGTCGAGCTTGAACGGCAGCTCCTCGATCCCCAGGTCATCCAGGCGGTCGTCCTGCTCGAAAACAAGATCGACGTCGAGGCCGCACGCATCATGCGCAAGGCGCGCCTCGAATCGCAGGCCCTCGGCGTACAGGAGATAGTCGGGCACGTCATCCCCCAGGCACGCGCGCAGCGCATGCATCGTCGTCACGCCGTAATTCACGGCGTTGCGCGCCGAGGGGTTTGCCGAGCGAACCGCGGAGGCGCGGGCCGTCTGGGTATTGCACAGCGCGTCGATCAGGGTGATCTCGACGCCGTCGACGATACCGTCGATCTTCTCGGCGAACTGATCCCAGATGCGGCGGGACTGCGCGAACGCGGAGGAAAGCAGCAGCGCATAGCCCATGCCGACCTGGTCGATGGCCTTTCCGACAACAAGATCGATATCGCAGACGATCATGTCCCATCCGGGCTGGATGGAGATCATCTCGCGGGAGGAGCCGGCATCGAGGGCGCGCATGGACGTGGAGATCGTGCACATGGCGTCGAGCGTGAAGGGGATGGCGAGAGCCGAGGTGCCCGAGCACCAGGTCCTCGTGCAGAAGGACACGACCGAGCACACCTCTACCCCGCCGACAGCGACGAGCAGGTCGTCGGCGGTGATGTGGCAGGATTCCATCGTGGCGAAGACGCGCTGCGCGGTCTCGATCGAGGCGATGGAGGGCACACTTGCCAGAGACATGAACTCGACGGAATACCCGGTGTCCACCAGCGCGCGCCTGACGCACTCGAGTTTCTCCTCGGAGGGAAGCGCATCATGCACCAGCAGCGCGCGCTTGGGCTCCCCCGCAATGCTCTTGATGAGCCGCGGGAGGTCCTCAAGGGCACCGGATCCGATGCGGAAATCGGTGCACGTCTTACCAAAGTTCACCAGTTGACGCCGAATGGTCATAATAATCCACGCTCCAAAAGCATTTCTGCACAGAGATAGGTAACTTCCTTGAACGATTTGCCGCGAATGTCGACCGTGAAGTCCGCGGCCTGCTGATACAGGGGCCGGCGATGCTCGAGCAGGCGCGCGGCGTGCTCATCCGAGCGAAAGTCCGGCCTCGTGTCGCGGCGCCTGATCTGTCGCAGGGAGTCGTCGATATCGCCATCGAGGTACACACAGTAGCCCATCTGGTTGATAAGCTCGATGTTGCACGGCGTCTCGACGATGCCGCCCCCGCAGGACACGAGCAAGCTGCGGTCGCACGCCAGGGAGCCCAGTGCCTCGGTCTCCAGCTGACGAAACGCCTGCTCGCCCTCGAGCTCGAAGATACGGGAGACCGACAGTCCTCGCCGTCGCTCGACAAGCCGGTCGGTATCGACGTAGCGTCGATTGAACAGCACGCCGAGATTCCGCGCGAGGGTCGATTTTCCCGCGCCGAGGAATCCGACGAAGAAGATGTGGTCACACCCCCGTTTCATCGTGCCCGTCATGACCGCCTACTCCTCGCACGTAAGATCGCGCAGCGCGCGACGCTCGAAGATGCGGAAGATCTGCGTGTACCACAGGTCGACCTCGGTTTGCGGCTTCACGAGAATCGTGTCCACGCCGGCGAAGTTGCCGGCCCAGACATCGGTATACAGCTGATCGCCGATGAGCACGGCCTCCCCGGCGGTGCGACCCATGCGCTTGAGCGCCGCGCGCAACGCGAAGGGGGCGGGCTTCATGGCATGGCTGATGGCATCCAAGCCGAGCTCGGACGCAGACCGCATGACCTGGTCGCGATGCCAGTTGTTGGAAACCATGCAGAGCGCGAATCCCTTATCGCGAGCACGGTCGAGCCATGCGCATATCTCCGCAGGAGCCGTCTTGCGGTCTCGGGGGACCAGCGTGTTGTCGCGATCGAGCATGATGGCCCGCTTGCCCTGAGCCCAAAGCTCATTCAGGTCGATGCGGTCGACAGAGGCTACGTAGCGTTTCGGTGAAAAGATCCTCATTGCAGCGACTCCGCGTATTCCTCGCTGTCGGCCTCGAACTGCTCGTAGTCGGAGCTGAACTTATGGGACCCGTCGCCTGCGGCCGAGGCCACGTAATACAGGTAGTCGGTGTCATCGGGGTTCAGCGCGGCCGAGATGGAGGAGATGCTCGGGCTGCAGATGGGACCAGGGGTCAGGCCGTAATTCGTATAGACGTTGTAGGGGGAATCAATCTCAAGGTCGCTGTAGGTGACAGGGTCGCTGCCGCCCCCGCGCGCATAGACGATGGCCGCATCGATCTGAAGAGGCATATCGATGGCGAGACGGTTGTAGATGACGCTCGCGACCGTGGGACGCTCGGACTCCACGGCGGTCTCGCGCTCGATCAGAGACGCCATCGTGACGATCTGCTGCGCAGTCAGGCCAGAGGGACCCGCGTTCAGATCCAACGACGAGGTCTCGGTCACGAACTGATCGAGCTGCGCCCGGATAATCTCATCGGCGGTCGGAACATCCGTGAAGGAATAGGTCTTGGGATACAGGTACCCTTCGAGCGAATCGTCGTACGCGCCCTCCAAAAACGGGTAGTCGGCCGCGTAGTTGGACGCCTTAGCCTGAGCGATGAACTCGTCGGCGGGGATGCCGAACGTCTCCTCGACGCGCGCCGCCGTCTGCGCGACGGTCAGGCCCTCCTGGATGGTGATCTTGTTGCCCTCGACGTTGGGTCCGTCGACGAGCTGCTGGACGATCTCTTCGGGATCCTGGCCGGTATACAGGATGTAATCGCCCGGTTTGAGCGACATAGATGCATCGAGCCGGTTCACGGCGGCGTAATAATCCTTCGGGTTGTCGATGATGTGGTTCTGGGCGAGGATGGCGGCGATGTCGTCTCCCGATGCGCCCTCAGGGATAGTGAGCTGCACCTCCTGCCCGGCCTCGACGGCAGGCTGCTCGCCGCCGAGCAGCTCGGAAACACGGGGGACGACCACGAACACGAGGGCGGCGACCACGGCCAGGGCGACGACGATGCCGACGATGACCTTGATCGGCGATCCGCCTCGGCGCGCAGTGGACGACTGGGCGGCGTATCGGGAACGCGTCGCGGGCTGCACGGGACGCGGATTCGGCCGCGCCTGAGTCGGGGACGTGCGGAACCTGGTTCCAGACGCCTGCTGGCGATTGGCGGCGGCAGGCTGGGCGCCCGCAGAGCGGAACCGCGTACCGCCCGAGGCGGGACGGGCCGCTCGAGGGGAGCCCGGCTGAGTATGCGTGCGACGGCGCGAATCGCCGGAATTCTCGTTAGGCACAGTCGTCCTTTCCGTTCTGGGCATCGAGCCACGCCTGAAGGATCAGCGAGGCGGCGACCATGTCGACCTTGCCGCGCATCTTTCGCTCCGAAAGGCCGTTTTCACGCAAGATGCGCTTGGCCTCGCGCGAGCTCAACCGCTCGTCGGCAAAGACGAGGGGCAGGTCCAGGGCATCGGCGATCTGGCGACCGACCGAGATGACGCGCTCGGCTTGGGGTCCGTCCTCACCCGCCATCGTCTGCGGACGGCCGCAGACGATGATATCGGGTTCGTGATCCTCGACGATCTGCCTGAAGCTCCGGGCCATCGAGGTCACCTCGATGGCCGGAAGGACCTTGACGGGCAGCGCCACGCGACCGCTCCGGTCGGAGACGGCGATGCCGATGCGGACCTGCCCTATGTCGAGCGCGAGCGCGACCATGGTCTACAGGCCGAGCTGGGCGCGAGCCGCATCGAGCGCGGCCTGGATACCGGATGCGTCCTTGCCGCCGGCCTGGGCCATGGTCGGACGACCGCCGCCGCGTCCGTCGACGCACGGAGCGATCGCCTTGATGACGTCGCCCGCCTTGAACCCGGCGGCGACGGCCTCGTCGGTGGCGGCGGCGAGAAGCGCAGGCGTGCCCTTCTCGGTGACCGTCGCGAGCACGCATGCGGCAGGGCCGGCGACCTTCTGGCGGATGGTGTCCCACACGTTGCGGAGCTCAGCGCCCTCAAGGCCGCTCAGCTGGGCGATCACGAGCTTGTAGGAGCCCATGTCCTGCGCATTGTCCACCGCGGAGCCGATCGCATCGGAAGCGCCGCCGGTCAGCGCGGCTTTGAGCTTCTGGTTGGCGTCGTGCAGGCTCTGCTGCAGCGCGGCGACGCGATCGACGACCTCGTCGTCACGGCACTTGAGCGCAGAGGCCGCCTGCGAGAGCATCCGCTCCTTCTCCTCGAGATACTTCATGGCGCCCATGCTCGTCACCGCCTCGATGCGACGGACGTTGCTTCCCGTCGAGGACTCGGAGACGATGCGGAACAGGCCAATTTCCGCGGTGTTGCGGGCATGCGTGCCGCCGCACAGCTCGCGGGAGAAGGGACGCTCCTCCTCGCCCACGGACACGACGCGGACGACGTCGCCGTACTTCTCGCCGAACAGCGCGACGGCACCGGAGGCGCGCGCCTCGTCGATGCTCATGACGCGCGTGACGACCGGCTTGGCGGCGAAGATCTCACGGTTGACGATATCCTCGATGCGGGCGAGCTCGTCGGTGGAGACGGCCTCGAAGTGCGTGAAGTCGAAACGCAGACGGTGGTCGTCGAGCTGGGATCCCGCCTGGTTGACGTGATCGCCGAGCACCTGCTTGAGCGCAGCATCAAGCAGGTGAGTCGCGGTGTGGTTGCGGCGGATGAGCTCACGGCGGTCAACGTCGATGGCGGCAAGGACGCTGTCGCCCACCGAGATGGTGCCCTCGCCGACGACGCCGTGGTGGGCGTACAGGCCGTGATGGGCACGGGTATCGGAAACCGCGAGCGCGCACGCGTCGGAGGCGATGTGGCCGGAATCGCCGACCTGACCGCCCATCTCGGCGTAGAACGGCGTGCGGTCGAGCACGACGTCGACCTCCTGGCCGGCGTCCGCATGGGCCACGGACTCGCCGCCGGAGACGATCGCGACGACGCGCGCGTCCTCGATGCGATCCGCGTCGTAGCCGACGAACTCGGTCTCGGCGATTTCATCGGTGAGCTCGGTCCAGACGTCGTTGAACGTGCCCCACGCGTCGCCCTTGACGTTGGCGCGCGCACGCTCGCGCTGGGCCTCCATCTCGCGATTGAAGCCCTCGATGTCGACCGTATGGCCGGCGCCCTCGGCGATCTCCACCGTCAGGTCGATGGGGAATCCGAAGGTATCGTGCAGCATGAAGGCGGAGGCGCCGTCCAGCGTCTCGCCCTCACCCAGCTTGGCGAGAGCGTCGTCGAGGTAGACGCGACCGTTGTCGAGCGTCGTGGAGAAACGCTCCTCCTCGGCGTTGACGATGCCCTTGACGAGCGTGACGTTCTTCAGCAGCTCGGGATAGGCATCGCCCATGAGCTCGTTCACGCGGTCGATGAAGCGCGCGAGGAACGGCTCGGTCACGCCGAGCAGGCGACCGTGGAAGACGGCGCGACGGAGCAGGCGGCGCAGCACGTAGCCGCGGCCCTCGTTGCCCGGCAGGATGCCGTCGGAGATCATGAAGTCGACGGAGCGCGCATGGTCGGCGATGATGCGCAGGGAGCGGCTCGCGCCGGCATAGTCGTCGCTCACATAGGTCGCACCGGAGATCTCCTCGCCCAGCTTGATGAGACCCTGCATGATGTCGCCGTCGAAGAAGGAGGTCTTGCCCTGCATGATGGCGCTCATGCGCTCCAGGCCCATACCGGTGTCGAGGTTGCGGTGAGGCAGCTCGGGCATGGAGCCGTCCTCCTGGCGATCGAACTGCGTGAACACGAGGTTCCAGTACTCGAGGAAGCGATCGCAGTCGCAGCCGGGCGCGCAGTCCGGACGACCGCAGCCCACGTCCTCGCCCATGTCGTAGTAGATCTCGGAGCACGGGCCGCAGGGGCCGGTGGGACCGGCCGCCCAGAAGTTATCGTCCTCGCCGAGTCGGGAGATATGGCTCTCCTCGACGCCCAAGGAGCGCCAGATGTCATAGGTCTCGTCGTCGTCGGTGAAGACGGTGAAGTACAGGCGCTCGATGGGAAGGTGGAACACCTCCGTGGAGAGCTCGAGGGCCCACGCGCAGGCCTGCTGCTTGCTGACGCCGCCGAAGGAGAAGTTGCCGAGCATCTCGAAGAAGGACGCGTGGCGGCCGTCGCACCCGATGATGTCGATGTCGTTGGTGCGCACGCACTTCTGGCACGACGTGGCGCCGATCTCGTGCATGGTCTTCTTGCCCTGGTAGTACTGCTTGAACTGGTTCATGCCCGCGTTGGCGAGCAACAGGGAGGGATCATCGGGGATCAGCGAAGAGCTGGGGAACAGCTTGCAGCCGCGATCCTCGAAGAACTTGAGGAACGCAGAGCGAATCTCCGCGGTAGTCATGGTGGGAACAGCAGCGGTCATGTCGCATTCTCCTTGGTTCATATGCGTTAGATAGGCGTAAACGCACATAGCTTAGCAGACATTGCACGCATCGGATAAGCTTGGGCCGCAGGGAACAAAAGCACCATGACGGACGGGCGATGGGAACAGGGCGGATCCAAGAAGCTTAGCCCCAGGCATCGATAGCGCCGGCAACATCGCAGAACGCAATGAGCCCTTGGTATGTAAGCTACCAAGGGCTCATGCTGATACCGCATTCATCCGAAAGCACCCAAGAGGGTCGAAGCCTAATGCGGCGGCCGGTCCTCCTTGTGTTCGGAGTCTTTCTTGTCCGCCTGGTCGTCCGGCATGCCGAAGGGCACGAGCTCGGAGAGCTTGGCCCACGGGTTGTCGAGCTCGGGCTTGGGCAGCGCCGTCGCGTCGGAGATGACGTCGTCGGGAAGCAGCTCGGAATCGGCGACGAAGCTGTCGTCGCCCAGGGCGTCGAAGGCGGGGACGGGATTCCCCTGCTCATCGCGATACGGCGTGCCCTGGAAGATGGCGCCATCGTAATTGACGAGCTGCCGCTTCGTGTTCTTCTCGAAGTAGAAGATGAACAGACCCTTGAGCGCCGCGCACAGAGGAATGGCGATGACCATGCCGAGCGGCCCCATCAGGGCCGAGCCGATCACGATGGCGGAAAGGCTCATGGCGGGATGCACCTGGACGGTCGACTGCATGATCTTCGGGCTGAGCACGTTATCGGTGACGTTCTGCGCGATGACGACGAGCACGAGCGTCCATAGGGCCTTCGCCGGACCATAGAAAAACGCGATCAGCACGGCGATGAACGCCGAGAACACGGGGCCGACGACGGGGATCAGGTGGAACAGCGCCGTCAGCACGCCCATCAACCCCGCGTACGGGTGCCCGATCACGAGCAGCCCCACGAACACGATAACGCCGTTGATGATCGAGGTGATGACCTGCGAGCGCATGTAGCCGCCGACCGAGCGGGACAGGATCGCCACGATGAACCGGTAGTCGTCCTCCTTGCTGTCGCCGAGCGCAAAACCGATCTCGCCGTGGATCTTGGGGTAGTCGCGCGCGAGCCAGTACGCGAGCACCAGCCCGAGGAACACCGTGAACAGCGTGTTGGCGAAGCCGCCGATCGCGGGCATCACGCCGCGACCGAGCTCCGCCGCAAGGTCTGTCACGAAGCTGGTGGCGGTGCTTTGCAGCGAGGAGAGCAGGTCGTTCAGCCCACTGAACATATCGGAGGACGTGAGCGAGCGGAAGTTGCTGATCAGATCCTGAATCCATGCGGACAGCGAGGAGAAATACCGCGGCATCTGGTTGAGCACGTCGACGAGCTGCTCCACGAGCATGGGCAGAAGCAGTGTGAACATCAAGATGACCGCGGCTATGACGACGAGCAGGCCGATGAGCGCCCCGAAGCCGCGAGGGATCCCGCGGTGCTCAAGGGTGTTCACGATGGGCGATGCCACGAACGCGATCAGGGAGCCGATCGCCAGAAACTCGACGACGGGCCCGAGCACGCCGATGACGTTCAGCAGCATGGCTCCGATAACGAGCAGACCGACCACGGCCCAGATTCTCAGGGCGGCCAGACGGGTGTCGCGCAGGACGCGATCGTCTTGCCCGGGCATGTCGACGTGGGAACTCATCGCTTACCCATGACTCCTTCGGGATCGATCTTGTCCTGGATCTTCTTGAGCGTGCGGCGAAGCAGGCGCGACACCTGGACCTGGGACACGCCGAGCTTCTCGGCGATCTCGATCTGGGTCATGCCCTTCAAGAAGCGCATCTCGATGACCTCGCGCTCGCGCGGCGAGAAGGACTTGAGCGCCTCCTCGATGACCAGGCGGTCGTCGGTAAAGGTCAGCGCGCTATCCTCGGAGGCGTAGCGGTCGAGGACGGACGGCGTGTCTTCGGAATCGGAGCTGCCGGGAGCCTCGAGCGGCACCGAGGTGTAGGCGGAAGAGGACTCCATGGCCTCCAGCACCTCGTCTGCCGACGCACCGAGATAGTCGGCGATCTCGTCGACCGTCGGGGAGCGCTGCAGCTGGGTGGTGAGCGTATCGGTCGCCTGGTTCACTTTCGCGGAAAGCTCCTGCAGGCGGCGCGGGACACGGACGCTCCAACCCTTGTCGCGGAAATGGCGCTTGATCTCACCCAGGATGGTCGGGGTCGCATACGTCGTGAACTCGAGGCCGCGATCGGGATCGAAGCGGTCGATGGCCTTGAGCAGGCCGAGGTACCCGACCTGCATGAGGTCGTCGAGCGGCTCGCCGCGGTTTTTGAACTTGTTCGCAAGGAACCGCACCAGGTTGAGATGGGACATCACGAGCTTTTCACGGGCGTCCATGTCGCCGTTCTCTTTGTAACGGCGGAAGAGCTCGTGCGTCTTCTCCTTATCCCATGCGGCCTTGCCCGAAGGGGTCTTATCGGCCATTACACATCTGCTTTCAACATCAGGTGTAGCGCGGAGGGGTTCTCGCGCTTCTCGTAGGAATCGCACACCGCGCCCAGAATCAGATCCGCGTACACGGAGGTTTCGGTGTCGACGGAGATCTCATCGAAGGCGACGTCACCGAGCTCGAAGGTCATGGCGACGTGTTCGTCGTCGACCTCGAACGAGATGGGGAGCTCCCCCATGGGCTTCGCCGCGCACGCGTAGATGAATGCCTCCTCGGCGGCCATACGGATGTCTTCGACCCGGTCGACCGACATGGAGCTGAGCATGGCGACGTTTGCCGCCGTCATGCGCACGAGCCGTGCGAGATGCGGATCGGCGGAGACGGTCAAACGAATAGGCGCTGGCGCATTATTCATTGGTGTCCTCCTGAGTGGATGGGGCGGACGCCGGGGCGGAGCCGTCCGAATAGGTGTAATACTGGGGCACGGCGCGCTTCGGCGACTCATCGTCGGCAGCATCACGCTGCTCGTCTGCGCTCGGGACCGCTGCCGGCTCCCCCGTCTGCTCGGTCAAGGTGCGCTCCCCCGTTGCGGGCGGCTCGACGTTCTTGCCGAAGAACTTGTGCACGCGCTCGGTTGCGGCGGTGGCCACGCTCGACACCGCGTTGGACGCGCTCGACATCCCCGCCGTCACATCGGAGATGTCGCGCAGCACACCGTTGACCTCGATCAGGTCCGCCGACAGCGCCTCGACCGCGATGCTGCCCTGCTTGAGCAGCGGCTCGATCTGGGAAATGGCGGGCTGGGCCCCATCGAGCGTCTCGTTGACGCGATCGAGCACGGGCTTGATCTCGTCAACCGTCACCTCGAGCTTCTTGACGAGCGGCGCCGCGCTTTCAACAGTGGAATCGATATGCTGAATGACGGGCTGCACGTCGCCAAGCGTCTTATCGATGGCCGACACGGTGGAGCGTGCGCGCCTCAACGTCAGCGCGAGCTCGATGACGGCCCAGACTCCCACCAGGGCGAGCACGATCAACACGATCTGCAGAGGTTCCATGATGCCTCCTGTACATAGCGACAAGGCGCCTCGGCCGAGGCACCTTACCTGATACTACCCGACCGCGCCGAATCCATGCGCCAGAAGTCGGGGAACCGTCGCGCGACCGGCACAACAACAGACCGGCTCAGTCGACCAGGGGGCCCTTGCCGCTCCGGTCGCGCGCGGACTGCTCGAAGCGGTACTGCTCCCATCCGCGTCCCGCCGGCCTCCAGAACGCGCCGCGCTCAAGGCCCTCGGGAAGATAGCGCTGCTCGACCCAGCCCGCGGGATAATCGTGCGGATACAGATAGGGGCCGTAGGAGTCGGATCCCGGACGGTGCCGATCGCGCAGGTGGTTGGGGACCTCCCGCTGCCCGCTCGTGCGAACGTCCTCCAGGGCCGCGTCGATTGCCGCCTCGCACGCGTTGCCTTTCGGAGCGAGCGCGTTGTAGAGGGCGGCCTGGGCCAAGTTGATGCGGCACTCGGGATACCCAATGACCTCGGCCGCCTTGAAGGCCGCCTCCGCGATAAGGAACGCCTGGGGATCCGCATTGCCGATATCCTCGGATGCCTGGATCATGATGCGGCGCGCGATGAACTTCGGGTCCTCGCCTGCGTCGATCATACGGGCGAGCCAGTAGATCGTGGCATCCGGGTCGCTGCCGCGCATGGACTTGATGAACGCGGAGATGATGTCGTAATGCATGTCCCCGCTCTTATCGTACGAAAGGCCACGGCGAGGGTTGGCCATGCGCACGTCATCGAGCGTGATGGGCACCGGGACCCCGTCCGATGTGGCGGCGTCGGATTCCGGCCTGGTCACGGCGATCTCGCTTGCGAGCTCGAGCGTCGTCAACGCGCTGCGGGCATCCCCCGCGGCAAGCGTGCAGATGGCCGAGACGACCTCGTCGTCGAGCGAGAACCTGCCCGCAAGCCCGCGTTCGTCCTCGCACGCGCGGCGGACGAGCACGGCGACGTCATCGTCGGAAAGATGCTCGAGCTCGATGACGCGGCTGCGAGAGAGCAGGGCCGAGTTGACCTCGAAATACGGGTTCTCCGTCGTGGCACCAATCATGATCACCGTTCGATTTTCCACCGCGTGCAGCAGGGCATCCTGCTGGGAGCGGGAGAACCGGTGGATCTCATCGATGAACAGGATCGTGCGACGGCCGAACGCCATGAGACGGCGCTGCGCCTCCTCGATCTCTCGGCGCAAGTCCTTCACGGTGCCGGTGACGGCGGACACCTCGACGAACTCGCTGCGCGTGTGCGCGGCGATGATGTGCGCCAGGGTCGTTTTGCCCGTGCCCGCGGGACCATAGAGTATGACGCTCGACAGCACGTCGTGCTCGATGGCGCGGCGCAGCCACGAGTCGGGACCGACCGCCTTCTGCTGGCCGACGTACTCGTCGAGCGACGACGGCCGCATACGGACCGCCAGCGGCGCATACCTGATCTGCTGCGTGCGCTCTTGTTGCGAAAATAAGGTTTCCATAGCGTCCTAGTCTAGCATGGCATGAACCGGCCGGGGCATCCCTACCGTTCGTTGATGTACGTGCGCTGGGGGAACTGGATCTCCGGGAACAGCTTGGAGGCGAGCTCGGCAAAATACCCGTCGGTCATGCTGGCGATATAGTCTACAACCGTCTGATCCAGATCCTTCTCCCACTCGTAGGTGCGGCCGTAATGCGCGAGCGCCGCCTGGATGCGCGCGATATGGTGGCGGAAGATGTAGCTCGACTCGTCACGCGCGCGCAAATCGCCCAGACAGTGCTCGTACATGAGCGAGAAGGCACGTGACAGCACCTCGGCGCGCTCCCCCTCGATGCCGCTTGAGCGGTAGATCTTCTCGTAGTTCTCCGCCTTTGCGCGCCGGATCTCCGCGAACAGCTCCTCGCTCATCTCGATGCGGTCCTTGCCGTAGCTGTGTTGGATGATGTCGGCCGAAGCATGGCTCAAGATCCAGGAGTTGTACGCCCCTCCGAGCCCATCATCGAACGCGTCCTCCGATAGCAGACCGGCTTCGATGGCGTCCTGGCGGTCGCGGCCGACATACGCGATGATGTCCGAGATGCGCACGACGCAGCCCTCGAGCGTCATGGGGCGCAGATGGCCAATCGCGATATCGCCCGTCTCGTAGCATGATTCGACGATACGGTCGAACTCCTCGAAATCCGAAAGCCCTGACAGCTCGAACACGCGCTGCTCGTACTCGCCGTTATGGCACAGCACGCCGTCGAGCGCCTGAAGCGTGAGATTTCGACCGTACAGCACGTCGAGCACGCGGACCGAATGGACGTTGTGGAAAAACCAGCGGCCGGTGCGCGCATGATACACCTCGTTGAGCGCGCGCTCGCCCGCATGGCCGAACGGCGTATGCCCCAGATCATGGCCGAGCCCGATAGCCTCGATCAGATCGCAGTTGAGACCCAGGGCATACCCGATATCCCGGGCGATACGGCTTACCAGCTGCACATGAATCCCGCGACGGGAGAGGTCGTCGTTGCTGCGAAAGCTGAAAACCTGGGTCTTGCCGGCATACCTGTTGTAGGCGGGCGTGTGGATGATCTTCTCGACGTCTCGGACGAACGCAGGGCGCCAGATGTTGGCGTCGTCGGCGGGACGGGGATCGCGGCGCAGCGCGGACGCGTTATCGCACCGGTACGGGTTGACCCACCCCCAATCACGATCGGACTGGATGCGACGGACAAGATCGTCGCTTAAGGTGTTGGGGATTGCATCCATGCGGGCGCGCACGACTTCTCGATCCTGCTGAATATGCTTAAACGCTGACACGACCACGCTCCTTTCTCGGATGTTCTACCCGTATCTTCGCATATCGCGCGGACACCTCGGCAGATGCCGAGGCGTCTGTAAGAATACGTCCGGCAATCGGTAAGGCCGCAGCGGGTTTTCTCGATGCGCGCGCAAGGTGGGCATGCTCAGCCGATAGCATGGGAGGCGCATCGAGATCGCAACGAAAGGGAGGCGGAATGGATGCGTTGCCCGGTATCGTACATGCGTGCTGCCTGGTGCTTGTCGGGGCACTCATGCTCGTCGCCGCCTTCATCGACGCCAAGACCCGCACCTATCCGAACGGGCTGGCCGCAGCACTCTTCTTGGTTGCGTTCATCGGAACGCTCGCTGGCAAAGGCCCTGGAACCGCCATGCACCATGCGCTGATCGCCCTGGTGATCGGCGTGGGCTTTTTGATATTCGAGCTGATCTGGAGATGGCTTCGCGCCTCTCCAGGTCTAGGGATAGGCGACATCAAGTTCATTGCCACCGCAGCCATCATCTCTCCGGTCGGTGCGCTCGCGGGATGCGCGCTTGGCCTCGCCTGCATGGCGCTTGCGGCCACGGCGAGACGAACTCGGACGATGCCCCTTCTCCCCTTTCTGGCACCGAGCTGCATATTGAGTTTTTTGATGCTGTATACCGGCTGACATTGTCGGCGACGATCGGGCACGCATTATTGTTACATCCAGCCGTCACCGACCACATGAGGGCGCATGCGGCCTATAATGAATCGACTTGACCCCAACGAGAGGCACCTATGAACGAGCCCGATTTCTCTACCGCCTACACGTCGTCGAATCTCGCTCCCACCGATGGGCCCCAACCGGTGGAAAGCGCGAGCGCATCCACCGCGTGCCAGACGAACAGCTCTCGCTTCGCATACGTCCTGACCTTTGGCATTCTGGGCGTCATCTCGCTGATCATCATCGCCATCTCCCTGTTGCTGTTCGCCGCGTTCACGACCTACACCACCGAGGCGCAGAACATAGATGTGTACTCATGGGGCTATGAGAGCGGTGCGGATTCTCATGAATCCCTCGATGACTACGGCTGGTACGGACTGTCGGCCGACTCCCATGTGCTCTAACTTCCGCTAGGCCACTGCGGATGGGTTGGTTGGGGACGGGTTCGTTTCAACCCATCCCGTCGTCCCGGCCCGGCACGTACTCATGATGAAACCCCCGACATTACACCGTCAATACGGTGGAATGTCGGGGGTTTACTCTAAAAGCCGCTACTTCGCACCGTCCATAACCTGCTCGAGCGTCACGGACACGCCGTGCGGCGTCGGGACCCAGTCGACCTTCAGGAACAGGGCCGCCACGGTGATGGGGATATAGGTGAACATGAACAGCGGGAACGTGAACAGGTTGGTGAATACCCGCAGCCTGCTGGTGCAATGGATATGCTTGCGCTCAAAGACCGTGGTGAACAGCCCGGCGACAAAGAAGGTCATGTACATCGACACTAGGGTCATCATGAGCGAACCGAAGCACATCGCGAGCTCGCGATCGGTAGCCAAAAACCCATGGCTTAAGGAGCCGACGATGATGAACGTGAGGTTCACGAGCACCGAGATGAGGGACAGCAGGTTGCCCGGGGCGATCGTCATGAACAGATCGTAGGCGGCAAATCGCCTGAAAAATGCAATGGACTTGACCAAATGGGATCCGTACGTGAAGAACACCTGGTAAAAGCCCTTGGTCCAGCGCATACGCTGCTTCCAGGATGCCGAGAAGTCGACGGGCTGTTCATCGTAGAACTCGGCAGGCGCGTACCCGATGCGCACCCCGTGAATCGCGCAGAACGTTGAGAACTGGATGTCCTCGGTGAGCGTATGGAAATCCCAGCCGTGCATGCCCTCGATAATCTTCGCGGAGACCAGATACCCCGAACCCGAGACCGCGCACGACGTGCCGCAGATCATGCGCGCGTTGTTCAGAAACCGCGCTTCGCGCAAAAACCAGGTCGCATATGCGGCGGAGATCCACGAGCTTCCGAAGTTCTTGGAGTTGCGGTAGCTCGTCAGCGCAAGATAGCCCTGGTCAAAGGCATCGTTCATGATGGACACATAACTCCGCGAGAGCAGGTTGTCGGCATCGAAAATGAAGAACGCCTCGTACTTCCCGGGATACTCGTTGAGAATCCGGTCGAAGCCGTAGTCCATGACCCAGCTTTTGCCCTTGCGAGCAAGGTCGTTGCGCTCATAGACGATGGCGCCCGCCTCACGTGCGACGCGCGCCGTATCGTCTGTGCACGCGTCGGCGACAACGAAGATATCGATGAGCTCAGACGGGTAGTCCTGGTCCTTGATGGACTTGATGAGATTGGCGATAACGGCTTCCTCGTTATGGGCGGCGATAAAGAAGGCATAGCGATGGTTGCGCTTGGCCTTGGGAATCTTCACCTCGCCGTAGAATATCCCCACGAGGAAGAAGACGACCTGATAGAGGAAGCACAGGACGAACAGCGCCCCGATCACGAAGTTGAAGATGACGATGGGCGTCAAATGCGAGAGATCTGGAAGCATGCGAACACCTTCGGATGCAGGATAAACGACATCCGAAAAGTGTAGCGCAGCATCGCGGGTCGACTCGGAACTGCGCAGTATTTACGTCAATGTCAGCGTGTTCCACACGGGACACGCGGCGAGAGGGCCACGGGGATGTACCCCGTGGCATGCCATTCGCAGCCACGCAAGCCCAAAGGCGGCATTTCCCTATTCGTTCAGGATGAGCGGGATGATCTCGTCGCCAGCCTCGGTGCGACCCATGGAACGCTCAGCGATCTCGTCGTAGGCGGCGGCAAGATCCCAAGGAAGCTCGTCGTGCAGCTCGATATCGCGGCCCGTCACCGGGTGGGTGAACTTCACGCGCCACGAGTGGAGAAACTGCCGCGTGAGCCCGAGGTTCGCGCGCTCGCTCCCCTTGCCGTACAGCGGATCTCCCACAAGCGCGTGGTTGATGTGGCGCATGTGAACGCGGATCTGGTGCGTGCGCCCGGTATACAGATGGCACTCGACCAAGGTGTAGCCCTCATCGCCACGCTCGGCCTCGAACCGCTCCAGCACCTTGAACGTCGTGATGGCCTGACGCGCAAACGGATCGTCGGAGACCGCCATCTTCACACGGTCGCGCGTCGAGCGCGCGATGCCTGTGTTGATGGTACCGGAGTCCATAGCGATGTAGCCGTGGCACAGCGCAACGTACCGGCGGTCGAGCGTGCGCAGGCGGATCAGGTCCTGCAATGCACGCTGCGTGTCGTCATCCTTCGCCGCAAGCATGAGCCCTGACGTATCGCGGTCCAGACGGTGCACGATACCGGGCCGGTCCTCGCCCTGCAGCGTGCCCAGGTGGTCGATGCCGCAGTGATATACCAACGCGTTGGCAAGCGTGCCCGACTCGTGCCCATGCGCGGGATGGCACACTAGGCCGCGCTGCTTGGAGAGCACGATCAGATAGTCGTCTTCATATCGGATATCGAGCGGGATGGCCTGCGGCTCGAGCGCACCAGGATCGCGGACCTCGGGAAGATCGACTTCGACGCGATCGCCCTCTGCAACCACCTGCTTTTTGGAATAGCACGTCTCCCCGTTCACGTCGACAGCGCCCGATTCGATGAGCTTGGCGCATGCCGAGCGAGACGGGCACGCATCCTGGTTGCCCAGGAACTGGTCGAGACGCACACCCGCATCAAGCGAGGTCACGAGATACCGAACGTCGCTCATCGCGAATCACCGCCTCGCGGGGCCTTCTCAGCCCTTTCATCCGCGCCCTCCCTGTTTGCCGGGCTCAGCAAAAAGCCGACAAACGCGATGACGGCACCGCAGGTGATGCCGATGTCCGCAACGTTGAACACGGGAAAGCTGATGAACGTCGTGGCGAAGAAATCCGTGACGAATCCGAACAGCATGCGGTCGATCGCGTTTCCCACGGCCCCTCCGGCGAGCATGCCGAGACCGATGACCTCGAGCCTGCTCACGAGCGGGGCGCGCCACAGGTACACGACGGTGAAGACGACGACTGCCAGCGCCAGGATCACGAACACGAAGCCGAAGCCCTCGCCCAGGCTGAACGCGGCCCCCGTGTTCATGGCAAAACGAAGCTCAAGGATGCCGGGAATGAAGTCGGCCGACGTGAACCCGGCGCTCACCGCATCGCGCATCATGACCTTCGTGACCTGGTCGACGATCAGAAACGCTGCGAACAGGATGCCCGCGACAGCCGCGCGCCATGCGCGTTCAGGCACAAAGGGCTTGATCTTGTTGTCTGCCACGGGCGACCCCTTTCAAAAGACTGCGGGGGCGGGCGTCCGCCCCCTCATGAAGATGCCGCGCGACTTCAGGTTCGCGCGGCATCTCGCTCCAGGTGCGATGCGACCTTACGCGCCGATCGCCTCTGCGCAGCGGTCGCAGATGTGAGCATGCTCGCCGTGCACGCCGGTGGACTCGCGGAAGTTCCAGCAGCGATCGCAGCACTCGCCGTGAGCGGCCTCGACGCGGGCGGAGAACTCCTCGCCGGAGGAAAGCTCGAGCTCGGAGACGATGAAGAACTCGGCGAGATCGCAGGCCTTGCCCCCGGTCAGGAGGGCGTATGCCTCCGCAGGGGCGGTCGCGACCACGCGCGTGGCCTGGCTCTTGGTGAACGTGCCGGCGGCACGGGCGTCCTCGAGCGCCTTGGTGACCACACCGCGCAGCTCGAGCGCGGCCTCGAGCACCGGCTTGTACTCGTTGGCGACCTCGAGCGAGATCGGCGCCTGGTACCAATCGAGCAGGGCCGCGTACTCCTGATGGTCGCGGCAGCCGGCGGGCGCGAACGCCATGACCTCGTCGCAGGTGAATGCGAGGATGGGCTGCAGGTCGCGCAGAAGCATGGACAGCAGCTCCGCCGTCACCGTCTGGGCGCTGCGGCGAGCCAGCGAACCGACCTTCTCGCAGTACAGGCGGTCCTTCAGGGCGTCGAGGTACACGTTGGAGAGCTCGGTCACCACGAAGTCGTAGAGCGTGCGGTACACGCGGTTGAACTCGTAGTTGGCATACGCGGCGTCGACCTCGGCCTGCACCTGCGTCAGGCGGGCGAGCATCAGCTTGTCGAGCGGCAGCAGGTCGTCGAACGCCACGCCGTCGGTCTCGGGGTCGAACTGGTCCTCGAGCTCGGACAGCAGGAAGCGGAAGGTGTTGCGGAAGCGACGGTAGGCATCCGAGGTGCGCGCGAGGATCTCATGGTCGATGGCGACATCGGTCGACGTGTCGACCGACGCGACCCACAGGCGCAGGATGTCGGCGCCCATCTCGTCGCAGACCTTGTTGGGGTCGATCACGTTGCCGAGCGACTTGGACATCTTGCGGCCCTGGCCGTCCAGCGTGAAGCCCTGGGAGACGACGGCCTTGTAAGGCGCGACGCCGTTGGCGCCCACGCTCGTCAGCAGCGAGCTCTGGAACCATCCACGATGCTGGTCGGAGCCCTCGAGGTACACGTCCGCCGGGTACTCGAGCTCCTCGCGGCCCTCGCACACGGCGCGCCAGGACACGCCGGAGTCCCACCACACGTCGAGGATGTCGCGGTCGGCCTTGAGGTGATGACCGCCGCACTTGGGGCACACGCAGGCGTCGCCGAGATAGCTCTCGGGAGCATCGGTGAACCATGCGTCGGAGCCCTTCTCGTGGAAGAGCTTGATCACGGCGTCGAGGGTTTCGTCGTTCATGATCTTCTCGCCGCAGTCGGCGCAGGTATAGCTCGGGATGGGCACGCCCCAGTTGCGCTGGCGCGAGATGCACCAGTCGGGACGCTGCTCCACCATGGCGCCGATACGGTTGGCGGCATGCTCGGGATACCAGCGCACGTGGTTCTGGATGGCGTCGAGCGCCTCTTCGCGCAGACCGGTCTTGTCCATGGAGACAAACCACTGGTCCGTGGCGCGGAACAGCACCGGGTTCTTGCAGCGCCAGCAATGGGGGTAGCTGTGCGTGATCTTCACCTCGGCAACAAGGGTGCCGTGGTCGCGCAGGTACTGGATGATGTGCGGGTTGGCCTCGTCGGTATCCATGCCGGAGAACGGGCCGCCCGTGCCGAACGTGTCTCCGACATAGAACTTGCCGTCGTCGTCGACGGGCATGCAGATGTCCATGCCCTCCTTCAGGCAGACGTAGTAGTCGTCGACGCCGTGACCGGGAGAGTTGTGGACGATACCGGTACCGTCCTCGGTGCCCACGTAGTCGGCAAGCAGGGCCACGCCCTCGATGTCGTCGAAGATGGGCTGACGGTAGTGCAGGTGGTCGAACGTCTCGGCCGGCACCTCGTAGGGCTTGCCGTCGACCATGACCGGCGTGCACTCCCAGCCGGCGATGTCGCACACCTTGGCTGCGAGCTCCTTCAGCATGATCTCGGCGCGACCATCATGCTCGATGGCGGTGTAGATGGCGCCCGGCTTGAGAGAGACCGCCTGGTCGGACGGGATGGTCCAGGGGGTCGTGGTCCAGATCACGAAGTCCACCGGACCGTCGAAGCCCTCGAGACCCGCCGGCTTGCTCAAAAGCTCGAAGCGCACGTAGATGGACGGCGAGGTCTCGTCGCCGTACTCGATCTCGGCCTCCGCGAGCGCGGTGTGGCAGTGCTTGCACCAGTGAACGGGCTTGTGGCCGCGATAGATCATGCCCTTGTCGAACATGGCCTTGAAGACCTCGATATCGGCGGCGTCGTGCTGATGGTAGAGCGTCAGGTACGGGTTGTCCCAATCGCCCAGCACGCCGAGGCGCTTGAAGCCTTCGCGCTGCAGATCGATGTTCTCGACCGCGAACTTCCGGCAGAGCTCACGGATCTTGTCGGTCGGGGTCGCGTTGAACTTCTCGGTGCCGAGCATCTCCTCGACCTTGTGCTCGATCGGCTGGCCGTGGCAGTCCCATCCGGGGACATACGGCGTCTCGTAGCCCTGCATGGCCTGATAGCGCTCGATGATGTCCTTCGAGATCTTGTTCATCGCGTGGCCGACATGGATGGGGCCGTTCGCGTACGGAGGACCGTCATGGAGGATGAACTTGCCATGGCCCTCGTTCTTCTTGAGCATCTGCTCGTAGACATGGTTTGCCTGCCAGCGCTTCAGGCGCTCAGGCTCGCGCTGCGCCAAGGCCGCCCGCATGGGGAACTTGGTCTTGGGCAGGTTCATGCTGCTCTTGTACTCGTTTGCCACGAATACTCCCTTCCCGTCGAATGGGCGCTCGCGTGCATGAAAAAAGCGCCCGTCCCTGCAAGCTGGGACGAAGCGCTCACGGAACGCGGCGATACCGCCGCGATCAAGCTCCTCGCTATACCACCCAGCTTAGGCATGATGCCCGTACTCGGCCGACCACATGACGACGGTCGTCCCGGCGACGTCTACTGAGCGGAACCTTTTAGGACGGGATCGCTTTCCCATACCCGGCTCCACCGTTCGGGTCGCAGCTCCGGGGTGATATTCGCACGGTCGCGCACGCAGGCTTTTCAGCTGCCGCCTGCTCTCTTGAGGTGCACGGTGGTCGGCTACTCGTCCCCTTCACAGCCATTGGGAGGCATGGTACCACGATTACGTGATACTTTGGAGAGACGAATAAAACCACCATGCGAAGGAAGGCAACAGCAATGAGGATCGGATATCTCGGTGCGGGAAACATCTCAAGCCAGATGGCGGCGACCGTCGCTCGGATGGACGAGGCGGAAAACTACGCGGTCGCCGCGCGGGACGCCGACCGGGCGCGGGCGTTCGCGGACACATGGGGCTTCGAGCGCGCCTACGGATCGTACGAGGAGCTGCTGGCGGACCCCGCGGTCGACCTGGTCTACGTGGCGCTCCCCCATTCCCACCATCATCGTTGGACCATAGCGGCGCTTGAGTCAGGCCATCACGTCTTGTGCGAGAAGGCCTTCGCCGCGAATGCCGCGCAGGCGAAAGAGATGATCGAGTGCGCCCGCTCCCGCAACCTGCTGCTTGCCGAGGCGATCTGGACGCGGTACATGCCCTCCCGGGCGATGATCGACGGCATCATCGCGAGCGGCGCCATCGGCCGCGTGCTCAACGTCGACGCGAACCTCGGCTACAAGGTCGACATGAACGAGCGCATGGTCAAACCCGAGCTGTGCGGCGGGGCCCTGCTGGACCTCACCGTCTACCCGCTGAACTTCGCGAGCATGGTGATGGGCGACGGCATCGAGCGCATCGACGCGCACATGGTGCCCATCGCCACAGGCGTCGACGGGCAGGACTCCATCATGCTCACCTACCGCGACGGCCGCATGGCCACGATGTTCACGACCATGCACTGCATGACCGACCGTCGCGGCCTCATCTGTGGAACCGACGGCTTCATCATGGTTGAGAACATCAACAACCCCCAGCAGCTCTACGTCTACGCGGCAGACGGGCTGAGCTGCGAGCTCAAAGAGGAGATCACGGTACCCGAGCAGATCTCGGGCTACGAATACGAGGTGCTCGCCTGCAAGCGGGCCATCGAGAGCGGTCAGGTCGAGTGCCCCGAGATGCCCCACGCGGAAACGCTGGAGATCATGCGCCAGCTCGACGAGATCCGCGCCCAGTTCGGCATCGTGTTTCCCTTCGAGCAGGCGTAGGCTTTCCACGATATGAACGCGACGTCTGTGGCCGAGAGTGAAGCCTCACAGGGCTACAATGTGACGCTGACCGCACGTTCCTCACGCCACAGAAGAAAGAAGGCATCATGCGCACGATAGAGATGAGCGACTACACCGTCGGCGAGAATTGCTTCGAGGCGATACCGGAAACGCTGTCCTCCTATGGAGCGTCAAGCGTCGTTCTCGTCGGCGGCGAGCGGGCCCTGGCAGCCGCGGCACCGGGCATCAAGGCCGTGCTCGAATCGACGGATATCGAGGTGCTCGACACGATCGTCTACGGCAAGGACTCCACGCGCACCAACGTGAACAGGCTTCTTGCGAACGAGAGCTTCGCGGCGACAGACGTCGCGTTCGCGATCGGCGGCGGTAAGGCCATCGACACGGTGAAGACGGCGGCGCTGGAGCTGAACAAGACCGTGTTCTCGGTGCCGACCATCTGCTCCAACTGCTCTGCCGCCACGGCGATCGCCGTCATCTACCATGACGACGGCTCTCTTGAGGGCTATGCCTATCCTCCCTGCCCCAAGCACATCTTCATAAACCCCCGCATCATCGCCGAGGCGCCGGCGGAGTATTTCTGGGCGGGCGTGGGCGACGCGCTCTCCAAGCAGCCGGAGGTCGAATGGGCCACGAGCACGCGCGAGCTCGGCCACACCGCGAGCCTGGGCCTCGCGCTCGCCCATACCTGCACCGAGCCGCTCATGACCTGGGGCGTGCAGGGACTTGAGGACGTGCGCGCCGACCGTTCGACCGAGGCCGTCCGCCAGATCGCGCTCGATATCGTCGTGAACACGGGCTATGTGTCCAATCTCACCAACCAGCCCGACTTCTACTACAACTCGACGCTCGCGCATGCGTTCTACAACGGCTCGACCGGCATCCACCGTCCCGGGCGCACGCACCTTCACGGCGAGGTCGTGTCGTTCGGCGTCCTCGTCATGTTCGCGTATGCGGGCGACACGGCGCAGCTCGAGCGCTATGCGAAGTTCAACAAGCAGATGGGCCTTCCCGTCACGCTCGCCGAAATCGACCTGGACGAGAGCCATCTGGATCAGCTGACCGAGCTCGCGCACAACACGAACGAGTGGAGGCAGGCCAACCCGGTCGCCTTCGACGACAAGCAGTTCATCGCCGCCATCAAGGCAGCCGACTCCTACGGCCGCTCTCTCTCCTAGTGCAAATCGGGGACGTATCTTTTCCATGCATGTTTGCACGAAGGGGACAGGCCTTACCGCCTGCCCCCTTCGTCTTATAGCGAGATGCCGAGCGAAGCCTCTACCAGGACACCCGCTAACAAGACCCCGTACATGTACCCAGAACTGAGAGTGCGGGCCTCGAACAGGGGTCTCACCCGCGTTACTGGGTACTGTTGCCGGGTGTTCGACACTTCCCGCAAGCGCTCCCCCTCCTGCCGCGTCGGCAATCCCCATGCAGCGCGACCGTCACGGAGCGACCGAACGCAAAGGGCGGCGAATCCGCACCTCGCTAGTGCTCCTTGACGCGAAGGTAGATCTGCCGCTGTCCGTTCGCACTCGTCGGCTCATCGAATTCATACGCGCCGAGCGACTTCATGAACGGGCTGAGCTTGCGATACCCGTAATTGCGAACGTCGAAATCGGGCAGGCGCTTGGAGAGCTCGTTGCCCATCTGGGCGAGCGAGACCCATCCGTCGTCGTCGGAAAACTTGTCGCAGATGGCGTTCACCGTCTTGCGGATCTTCTTGAGGTGGCGGCGCCGGTCGGCCTTGCTCATCTCGCCGAAGGGAACCTCACCGGAATCCGGCGCATCAGCGAGCTCGGCCAGCTCCGCCTCCTCCTTGCGCCCAGAGCCCTTGCTCGGCTGCTTCCTGCGCGATGACGCCTTTGCGCGCGCCGCGGGTGGCTCGGCGTCCTCCTCATCCTCCGCCTCCTCCTCGGCAACATGGGCCGCATACAGCAGGTCGAGGTACTTGAACGAGTTGCATGCCGAGATGAACGGCTGGGGCGTCTTCTGCTCCCCCATGCCGATGACGACCATGCCGCTCTCGCGCAAGCGCGCCGCCAAACGCGTGAAATCCGAATCAGAGCTCACGATGGCGAACCCGTCGACCGTGCCCGAGTACAGGATGTCCATCGCGTCGATGATCATCGCGGAATCGGTCGAGTTCTTGCCATAGGTGTAGCTGTACTGCTGCATGGGGATGATCGAGTTGTCGAGCAGGCAGCTCTTCCAGCTGCCGAGGCGCGGGCTCGTCCAGTCGCCGTAGATGCGCTTGTAGGTGGCGATTCCCGAGTTCGCCACCTCCTCCAGAATGATCTTGATGTACTTCTCCGCAACGTTGTCCGCGTCGATCAGAATCGCGAAGCGAAGATCGGAATCGATGGTATCGCTCATATATGCTCGTCCTTTTCAACGAAATGGTTTCAATGGCATTGTCGCATGCTTCCCCGCGATCGCTATCTATGTTCAAGCTTTATGCAGAAAGCCTTCCGGACCCATCCCTTCCCGTACATTTATGAATGAAGAGGTGGGTCAGTTTTAGACGACCTGCGCAAATGCAACAACAGGTCGCGTTCGTTCATGAATGAACGGCCGACGGCGTCGCGAGGGGCGTTTGATGCGGAAAACATCCTGACCGCAAAAAAGCGGCCCTGCCGACATTCGACAGGACCGCCACAAGCAACAAGCGGCGAAGACCTTACGCCTGGGGCTTGTTTGCGCCGGGCATAAACGGGTTCTCGCGGCGCATGAGCGTCATGAACTCCTCGCCCGTGATGGTCTCCTTCTTGTAGAGATAGCGAGCGAGCTCATGCAGCTTGAACTTGTTCTCGCGCAGGATCTGCAGCGCACGGGCGTGAGCATCGGCGATAACCTTCTGGACCGCCTCGTCCACGCGCTCGGCCGTACCCGGGGCGCAGGTGAGCGACGTGTCCTGGTTGAGGTAGGCGTTCTGCACGGTGCCGAGCGCCATCATGCCGAACTCCTCGGACATGCCGAAGCGGGTGATCATGTTGCGCGCGAGCTTGGTCGCCTGCTCGATGTCGTTGGCGGCGCCCGTCGTCATCTCGCCGAAGATCAGCTCCTCGGCAGCGCGGCCACCGCAGTAGACCGCGAGCTTGTCGAGCACCTCCTGCTTGGTGGTCAGGAACTTCTCGTCCTGCTCGACCTGCATGGTGTAGCCGAGCGCACCGCTCGTACGCGGGACGATGGTGATCTTGGTGACCGGCGCGCCCTCCTTCTGGCTTGCCGCGACGATGGCGTGACCGATCTCGTGATAGGACACGACCTGCTTCTCGTGATCGGACAGCACCGTGGACTTACGCTGCTGACCGGCGATGACGACCTCGACGGACTCCTCGAAGTCCTCCTGGGTCGCAAGCTTGCGGCCCATGCGCACGGCGCGCAGCGCGCCCTCGTTGATGATGTTCGCGAGGTCCGCGCCCGAGGCGCCAGGCGTCGCGCGCGCGATCGCCGTCAGGTCGATGGGCGGTTGGGTCTTTACGTCCCTGAGATGGATCTCGAGGATCGCCTTGCGGCCGGTCAGGTCGGGAAGCTCCATGGGAACGCGGCGATCGAAGCGGCCGGGACGCAGCAGGGCGGGGTCGAGGCTGTCGGGACGGTTCGTCGCCGCGACGACGACGATACCCTTCGCGTTGTCGAAGCCGTCCATCTCGGTCAGCAGCTGGTTCAGCGTCTGCTCGCGCTCGTCGTTGCCCGAGAAGCCGCCGCCGTCGCGCTTCTTGCCGATCGTATCGATCTCATCGATGAAGACGATGCAGGGCGCCTTCTCCTTGGCCTGCTTGAACAGGTCGCGGACCTTGGCGGCACCGCGGCCGACGAACATCTCGACGAACTCGGAGCCCGAGATCGAGAAGAACGGGACGCCCGCCTCGCCGGCGACGGCCTTGGCGATCAGCGTCTTACCGGTGCCCGGAGGGCCCACGAGCAGGACGCCGCGCGGCAGCTTGGCGCCGATGGCCTCGTAGCGCTCGGGCTTCTCCAGAAAGTCGACGACCTCCTTGAGCGACTCCTTGGCCTCTTCCTGGCCGGCGACGTCCTTGAAGGTCACGCCCACGTCCTTGGAGGCGACGATACGGGCGCCGGACTTGCCCAGTCCGCCACCGCCGAAGCCGCCGAAGCCGCCCGAGAAGTCCATCGAGGGGTTGTCATCGCCCATCGCCTTCTTCATGCGGCGGTTCAGCCACCAGCCGAACAGGAAGAAGATGATGATCGGCGCGAACGTGATCAACAGGTAGAGCCACGTGCCCGAGTCGTTGCTCGGGATGATGACGTTGACGTTGGCGTCGGACTCGTCGATCTTCTGGGCGAGATAGTCCTCGGATCCCGGCATGACAGTCGCGCGGTACGCGACGTCCTCGGAATCGCCCTTGAGGGTGTACAGGGCCTGGGTATCCTGCCCCGCCGTGTAGTCCATGTCTTCGACCTTGTTCTCGTCCAGGTCGTCGAGCATGGTCGAGAAGCTCACGCCCGTGATCTGCTGCTTGGTGGTCAGCTGCGGGAACAGCACCTGATTGAGCACCAGGTACAGAGCAAAGGCGATGAGCACGTAGAGGATCATATTTCGTCTACGTTTGTGATCATCCATCTCCATTGATAACTCCGTCTCGTAAGGTTGCAATGGTACAAGGATACCCAAGTGCGGAAGCGATAGACAAATAATCGCAGCGAGTAACCTGCAAACACAATCGATGAAACGGATTCACCCGGCACGGCATGATTCCGCGAATGATGGCACCCGCCGCTCGGCAATCCCCTATCATAGGTGGGCCGCGATTGAAGAAGTGGGTAAGGGGGACTCGATGGCATTCGGAAGAAGATCAGCTCGTCACGCCGGAGCGGCATCTCTGGACGTCACGCAGGGCGTCATCTGGAAGCAGCTGCTGCTTTTGTGCGTCCCGATCTTCTTCAGCTCGTTTTTCCAGCAGGCCCATGCGCTGATCAACACGTTCATCCTCGGACAGTTCGGCGGCAAGCTCGCGCTCGGAGGCGTGCAGGCCACCGCGTCGCTCTTCGAGCTGGCCGTGGGATTCTCCGTCGGCCTCGGCGCCGGATGCGCCGTCATCTCCGGCCAGTTCTTCGGGAGCCATGACGACGAGCGCCTCTCGCGCTCCATCCACACCGCCATGACGATCGCCCTGGTGCTCGGACTCACGATCTCGGTGCTCGGCATCATCTTCATCCCGCACATCCTCGAGTTCATGGGCACTCCCCAAGACCTCATGGGCGAGGCGGTCCCCTATTCTCGCTTCTACGCCGCAGCCATGGTCTGCTCGCTCGTGCTCAACATGGGCTCAGCGCTGCTTCGCTCCGTCGGCGACACGCGCACGCCTGCGCTCATCATCGCGAGCGGATGCTTCATCAACGCCGTGCTCGACGTGCTGTTCGTCGCCGTGCTCGGCCTCGAGGCGATGGGCTGCGGCATGGCGACCGCCATCACCCTCACGATCAACGCGACCTTCATGACGCGCCGCCTCATGAAAGCCGACGGCGCCTGGAGACTCGATTTGAGGAAGCTCGGCATCGACGGAAAGATCTGCAAGCGCATGATCTCGACCGGCCTGCCGCTTGGCATCCAGTCGTCGCTCTACTCGATCTCGAACATCATCCTGCAGTCGACCGTCAACACGTTCGGGACCGACGCGGTCACCGGTTGGGGCCTGTCAGGACGACTCGACGCCTTCGTGTGGATGGTGACCGAGGCGCTCGGCGTGTCCATGACCACCTTTGCCGCGCAGAACTTTGGCGCTCGCAACTACGAGCGCATGCGCCGCGGTTACCACACGTCCCTTGTGATCACCGTCGCGCTGATCGGCAGCATGTCGGCGCTGCTCGTCGCCTTCGTGGGACCGCTCTCGCGCATCTTTATCGACGATCCCGCGGTCACGAACTACACGACGATCATGATCCACTTTATCGCGCCGTTCTACGCGTTCTACTCGATCGTCGACAACACCTCAGGCGCCATCCGCGGTTCCGGCGAAAGCCTGCGCCCGATGCTGTTGACCATCCTGGGCACCGTCGTGTTCCGCGTGATCTGGCTGCTTGTCGTGGTGCCCGCCCATCATGCGATCGAGACCATGCTCATGGTCTACCCGGTAACCTGGATCCTGACGGCCGTGCTGTTTGTCGCATACCACCACTGGGGCCACTGGCTGCGCCACGCCGAGGCGAAAGCGGTCGCATAGCTGAGCGGCAGGTCCTACCCCTTCCTCGCCTTTACGCGCATTCGCCTCACCACGGTACCGCCCGGCACGAAAGCAATTGATCAATATGTCCCCAAGGAACCACCGATCAACGGCGCTGTCCTCCCCTCAGTCGCGTCGGAGGGCCCCAGGGAAGCGCCCTCCGGGGAAAGTGGCTAGAAATTTCTGTTTTGCTGTCGCTGGACCGGAACGAAGGGATGGGAAACCCGCCAGATGGCATCGATGTATCCCGGCAACGCCAAAATCGCGGATTTGAGGCCTCAAAATCCGACTTCGTAACCAGCCAATAACGTCAAGACAGTAATATCAGACATTTCCGTGCGTGCGTCTGACAGCAAAACAGAAATTTCTAGCCACTTTCCCTTGGAGAAGCTGAATGTATGGGGAGGAGAGGGCGGTGCGGAACCAGCAGGCGCCCGCATGGCCCCGACCGAGCCATGGGGCGGGGCCATGCGGGAGCTCCTGATCAAACTATATCAGCGCTTCTTTAGGCGAACATCCCGGGTCGGTAATGATAGCCGTTGTCCGCATGGGGGCAGAGCTGCCAAAAGGCCACCGCGCTCGCCGCGGCGACGTTCAAAGAATCAACGCCGTGCGCCATGGGGATGCGGATCGTGAGGTCCGACCCGTCGATCGTCTTAGCCTGCAAGCCGGCCCCTTCCGTTCCCATAAACAGCGCAAGACGGGGAATCTCAAGCAGCGCCGGATCGTCGAGCGAGACGGAATCGTCCTCGAGCGCCATCGAGGCGCAGGTGAATCCGGCCTCGTGCAGCTCGCGCAGGCCGTCATGCGGCCAGACGCGCGCCTCCGTGCCGATGCGACACCACGGCACCTGGAATACGGTGCCCATGCTCACACGCACCGCGCGCCGGTACAGCGGGTCGCAGCAGGTGGGACTCACGAGGATGCCGTCGACATTCAACGCCGCCGCGCTCCGGAAGATCGCACCCACGTTGGTGTGATCCACGATGCCCTCGAGCACGCACACGCGCACGGGACGATCTCCCGCGCGCTCGATAAGCCCACGCAGGAAATCGGGGGCAGCAGCAAGAAGTGGACGGCGAAACGCCGCCAAGGCACCGCGCGTCACGGTGAAGCCTGTCAACTGCTCCATCAGCTCCATGGACGCGACGAATACGGGAACGTCGCCCCACTTCTCGGCAACGCGCTCAAGCAAAGGCATGAGCTGGTCGAGCCAGCGCTCTCCCATAAGGAAACTCACCGGCTCGAGCCCCGCGTCGACCGCGCGCTCGATGACCTTGGCGCTCTCGGCGATGAAGATGCCCTTTTCCGGCTCGAGCACGGACCTCAGCTCGCGCTCCGTCAGGCGCGTGTAGGCCGAAAGGCGCTCGTCGTCAAGCGAGTCGATAAGGATGATCTGCGGTGCCATACCCATGGGCTCACTGCTTCTTCTTGCGGCCGAACAGGTGGCGCCCGGTGTTCTTGAGCTTATCCATCATGGTCGGGTCGGGATGCTCGGCCTCCCATGCGGCACGGCGACGGCGCTTCTCGTACTCGTTGATCAAGGGGTCGCCGTAACCCTGAACCAGGTTGTCGTACCACGCGATCATATCGGCGATGTCCTCGTCGTTGGGGCGGCCCTTGTTCATGCCGCCCATCAGCTTGTAGGGACCCCACGTGTCGAAGCCGGGACACCCGTGCCCCGCGAGGAAGTTGGCATGCGTCGCACGGCAGATGCCGTCGATATCCTTGCCGTACCACTTGCTCGCACCGCCATAGGTGAGCAGGCTGAACACGAAGTCGCCCGTGCCGACGGAGGCCTGCATGACGCGCGCGAGGTCTTTGTCGATCTCCCCCATGTAGATGCCGCTCGCGATGCCGATCAGATGGTACGGGGACAGGTCGACCTTGGGATTCTTCTTGTCGACGGTCGCGACGTCCAGCGTATCGATCTCGCCGGGAAACGCCTTCGCGAGCGCGTCGACGACCTTCTTCGTGTTGCCGTGGTGCTTGGAGCGGTACAGGATCATCGTCCTGATTTGGGGCCGTTTAGGGGATTCGGTTGCCTGCTGGCCATCGGATGCGGACCCTGCGTCCTCTTCCTCGTCGGCCGCGGCAGGGCGACGATAGGTCACGAACCGGTATTCGATGCCATGGTCCTCCTCGTCGGCCCCGATGAGGGCGGGCTCGGATTCCGATACGACTTCCCAGGCGTCATCTTCATCGAGATTCGGGAAGTGCGTATCGGCCAGGCGCAGGCAGTGGGTGCGGGTCACCTCGGCGACCGTGCAGAACGGGAGCAGCTGGCGGTAGACCTTTTCCCCGCCGATGACCCAGGCCTCGTCCTCGTCGGCGATCGCATCCAGTGCCTCGTCGACGCTATGCACGACCTCCACGCCCTCGCGCTCGAACGATGCGTCCCGCGTCAGCACGATGTTGCGACGGTTCTTCAGCGGGCGGCCGCCCGGAAAGCTGTCGAGGGTCTTGCGCCCCATGATCACCGTATGGCCGGTCGTCAGCTCGACGAAGCGGCGCATGTCGGCCTTGTTGGAAACGATCATGTCCCCCTCGTAACCGATGCCCCAGTCGTCGCTCACGGCAACGATAGCGGAAAGCTTGCAGCTCATGGATGCTCCTTAGATTGCAATGGGAATGTTCTTGATCTGAGGACCGTGCTCATAACCCTCGACGATCAGGTCATCGGTCGTGAAGTCGTAGAAATCGCGAACCTCGGGGTTGAGGCTCACCTTGGGCGCGGGGTGCTGCGGCCGCGCGATGAGCTCGCGGATGATGTCGACATGGCGGTCGTAGATATGCGCGTCGACGATCACATGGAGCAGCTCGCCCGCGACCATATCCGAAACCTGCGCCACCATCATGAGCAGGATCGCGTACTGGCACACGTTCCAGTTGTTTGCGGCGAGGATGTCTTGGCTGCGCTGCATGAGGACCATGTTGAGCACGGGCTTGTCGTAGCCCGGCTCATGCGTGACGTTATACGTCACGCTGTAGGCGCACGGGTACAGGTGCATCTCGGACAGGTCGGCGAACGTGTACATGTTGGTCATGATGCGACGGGAGAAGGGCGTGTGCTTCAGGTCGTAAAGCACGCGGTCCATCTGGTCGAAGTCGCCTTCGGGATAATGGGACTTCTGCGCGATCTGATAGCCGTATGCCTTGCCGATGGACCCGGTCTCGTCGGCCCATTCATCCCAGATATGGGAGTTGAGATCATGGATGTTGTTCGACTTGCGCTGGTAGATCCAAAGGATCTCGTCCATCGCGGACTTGAGCGCCGTGCGGCGCAGCGTCAGCGCGGGAAACTCCTCGCGCAGGTCGTACCGGTTCGTGACGCCGAACGATTTGATGGTGTACGCAGGCGTCCCGTCCTCCCAATGCGGCCTGACCTTCTCGCCTTCCGTCGTGGTGCCGTGCTCCAGAATATCCGAGCACATGGAAACGAACAGTTCATCGGCTTTGCTCATGGGCGCTCCTCGAGGGTAGACAGCATCGACTACCCATTGTACCCCGCAGCCAGCGTGGGAAACATGGGCTCGCGCGAGTCGCGACCCAAAGAACGGACGGGAGGGACGCGTCTAGGGAAACACCGACCAATTGCTTTCGCGCAGGGCGTCTCCGTGGCGCGGCGGATGCGGGCGAAGGCGAGGAAGGCGCAGTTGCGCTGCGCCGACGCAGCCTGAGCGCGCAGGCGCCCGCCACGGGGGCGAGCGGCGCGAAAGCAATTGGTCGGTGTTTCCCTAAGCCACCTGCGGCTCGTTTGCCGGCTCATCAGAGCCCATGCCCACGATGACATCGATCAGCGGCGAGGATATGAACACCGTGATCAGCGAGTACACGATACTCGTCACGGGGATGTAGCTCAGCGAGAGCAGCAGGACGCTCAAATCGGTGACCAGGTAGCAGCGGGACAGGCGCCAGCCGCTCACCTTCTGGATGGACAGGGCGAGAGCGTCGTCGCCACCGGCAGACGCGCCCCCTCGCACCACCAGCCCGGCTCCCATTCCGACAAACAGGCCTCCGGCGACGGCCGCCACGAGCGGCCAAGCGGAAAGGTCGGGCAACAGGTGCGGAAGCTGCTCCCAGATGGCGTAGAAGCCCGCTATGAACGCGCTCGAGACCGCAGACCAGCCCAAAAAGCCTGCACCGAGCAGTCGAAGCGCCACGGCGTAGCAGAGGATGTCGAGGGCGGGCGACACGATCGAGGACGGGATGCCCAGCCAGTGGTTGGCCAAAAGTAGGGCTCCGATCACGCCGCCCTCAGTTATCCCCACCACCTGATGGATATTGTGGATGCCGAAGGTGAGGATTCCGGAACCGACCACGATCAGGGCAAAACGGCGCAGCAGGTCGTGCCAGTCAAGCGAAGCCAAACGGGTGCGCAACACGGATATCAGCCTTTCCATCTTCAAGCAAACGGTACAGCGCTAGACTAGACCTTGGTAACGTACCAAGGTCAACTGCGCATGGAGGAATCATGGACGGCACGCCCCTCAAACAGACCTACCGGATCGGCGAGACGTCGGGGCTGTTCGGCATCGGCGCGGACTCCTTGCGCTACTACGAGCGACTGGGTATCGTCGTCCCCCGCCGAGAACCCAACGGATACCGCGTCTACGACCTCTCGGACATGTACAAGCTGACGATCATCAAGGAGCTCCGAGGGATCGGTTTCAGCATGAAGCAGATCGCGGAATACCTCGAGGGGCAAAACGTCGACAAGACCATCGCCATGCTGGAAGACGAGCATGCCATCATCGAGCGCAAGCTCGACGAGCTGAAGCGGCAGCAGGTGACGCTCGCCCGACGCGTGGGCGCCATCCGGAAGGCCAAGGGGGCGCGCATCGGCGCCATCGAGATCGTCGACCGCCCGCGGCGCCGCTGCATGAAGATGGCCGGACACCTCGAGCGCGACGAGGAGATGGACCTGCTGATACAGGAGCTGCACCGAAGGTCCGGATCGACGATGCCGCATCTGCTGACGGTGCCCATAGGGGCCTTCCTCGCCCAAGACGCGATCATGCAGGGAGCGACAAACGTGTACGACGGCATCTTCTTCATCGTGGAGGATGAGAAGGCTCCCGCGAACTTCGAACTCCCCGCCGGGCAGTATCTCACCACCCGCTACCAGGGCGGCTACGAGCAGAACGGCCGCTTGCTCACCAAGCTGCTCGACTTTGCACGGGAGCATGCGCTTCCGCTGACGGGACAACCGTTCGAGCTCTACGAGATCGACAATCGCGATACAGCAGACGAGCGAGAGTTCATCACCACGATGGAACTCCCGCTCGACGCGAAGCACGCTGATTGACCGCCATGCGGCGCGGCGCCTACTTGCGGCGCATCTGGCGCTCCATCTCGCGCAGCATATCCATCTCGGAGCCGCCGCCCGACCCCATTCCGCCCAGGTTGCCGAGGCCGCCCATGCCGCCCATATTGCCCATTCCGGGGATGCCGGGCATGCGCATCTTCTTGCCCTTTTTGCCCTTCTTCCCCTTCTTGCCGGCCCCGGCCTGCTGAGCCATGGTGCGCATGCGGCTCATCATCTTGTTCATCTCGCCCCATTGCTTCATGAGCTGGTTCACATCGGCGGGCGTCGTGCCGGAACCGCGCGCGATGCGAGCGCGGCGCTGGCCGTTGATGATGGAGGGGCGCATGCGCTCCTCGGCGGTCATGGACATGATCATGGCCTCGTTTTTCGCGAAGACCGACTCGTCGAGGTTGCCGCCCATCTGGTTGAGCAGCTTCTGACCGCCCGGGAGCATGCCGAGGATGCCCTTCATGCCGCCCATCTTCTTGACGGCCTTCATCTGCTCGAGCATATCATTCATCGTGAAGCCCTCGCGCAGCATGCGCTCGGCGGACGCGACGGTCTCGGCGTCGGCGGCCTCCTGGGCCTTCTCGATGATGCCGATGACGTCGCCCATGCCGAGGATGCGCTTGGCCATGCGGTCGGGATAGAACGGCTCGAGCGAATCGGGCTTCTCGCCCATGGAGACGAACTTGATGGGCTTGCCGGTCACGGCGCGGACCGACAGCGCGCCGCCGCCGCGGGCGTCGCCGTCGAGCTTGGAGATGATGACGCCGTCGAAGTCGGTGCGCTCGGCGAAGGTGGACACCACGTTCACGATATCCTGGCCGGTCATGGCGTCGACGACCATGAGCACCTGATCGGGCTTGACCGCGCGCTTAATGTCGACGGCCTCCTGCATCATCTGCTCGTCGATCTGCAGGCGGCCGGCGGTGTCGACGATGACCACGTCGCGCAGCTTGTCGATGGCCTCGCGGACGGCGTCCTGGGCGATCTGCACGGGATGCGCGCCGTCTCCGCGAAACACCGGCACGCCGATCTCGCCGCCCAGCGTGGCGAGCTGGTCGGCTGCCGCGGGACGGTAGACGTCGCAGGCGGCGAGCAGCGGCGAGCGACCCTGCTTCTTGAGCAGGTAGGCGAGCTTGACGGCGGCCGTCGTCTTACCGGAGCCCTGCAGGCCCACGAGCATGATCACGTTCGGGATGCGGTTCGAGAACACGAGCTTGCTCTCGGTCGTGCCCAGCAGCTCGGTCAGCTCGTCGAGCACGATCTTGACGACGTTTTGCGCAGGGGTCAGCGACTCCATGACGTCGGCGGTCATGCAGCGCTCCTTCGTCTTGGCGACGAAGTCCTTCACGACCTTGAAGTTGACGTCGGCCTCGAGCAGCGCCATGCGGATGTCGCGCATGGCGCTCGTGATATCGGCCTCGGTCAGCTTGCCCTTACCGCGCAGGCGGTCAAAGGTGTTGTTGAGGCGATCGGAAAGGCTTTCGAACATGAATCTCTCCCGGATGGATCGAAATGGTGGTTATTCGGCCAGGGCTACTCGGCGCCCACGAGGGCGCGGCAGAACGCGTGCGCGTCGAACGGCTGCAGGTCCTCGACCTGCTCGCCCACGCCGATGCGCAGGATCGGCAGCTTGAGCTTGGAGGCGACCGCCATGGCGATACCGCCCTTCGCGGTGCCGTCGAGCTTGGTCATGACGATGCCGTCGACGCCGAGCGACTCGTTGAACTCAAGCGCCTGGGAAAGGCCGTTTTGCCCCGTCGCCGCGTCGATGACGAGCACGACGTAGACGGGCATGGGCCCGCCGGCGCACTTGGCGGCGCGCTTGCGGGTGACGTTCACGACCTTGGCGAGCTCGCGCATGAGCTCGGCGGAGGTGTGCAGACGGCCCGCCGTGTCGATCAGGACGAGCTGGCTGCCCTCGCGCTCGGCCACATCGAGGACGTCGTAGCACACGCTCGCGGGATCGCTTCCGCGCTCGCGCTTGACGACGGGCACGCCGGCGCGCTGGCCCCACACGTCGAGCTGCTCGATGGCGGCGGCGCGGAACGTGTCGGCGCTGCCGATGACCGTCTTGATGCCCGACTTGGCGGCAGCGCTCGCGATCTTGCCGACCGTCGTCGTCTTGCCGGCGCCGTTGATGCCCACGAACAGGACGACCGAGGGCGTCGTGGTGAAGGGGTCGACCTTCGGCGTCGTGAAGGTCTCCTCAAGGCGGTCGGCCAGCGCGTCGCGCAGCTGGCGCGCGCTCGTCAGGTTCTTGCGCGCGGCGAGGTCGCGCAGATCATCGGTGACGTCCATGGCGATATCGGCGCCCATGTCGCCCATGACGAGCGTGTCCTCGAGGTCCTCCCAGAACGACTCGTCGACGTCGCCGCCGAAGTAGAAGATCTCGTTGATGGCCTCGCGGCTGCGCTCGAGACCGCGCTTCAGAGAATCGAACAGGCCCATTTATGCATTCACAACCTTTCCCGTCTTGCGATCAAGTCGCTGGCTCACCACGCGGCTGACGCCGTCGGCTTGCATGGATACACCATACAGCACATCGGCGTCCTCCATCGTACGGCGCTGGTGCGAAATGACCAGCAGCTGCGTGGTCTTGCGCAGATAGTCGATGGCGCCGATCAGCTTGCTCAGGTTCGAGTCGTCGAGGGCGGCCTCGACCTCGTCGAGCACGTAGAACGGCACCGTGCGCGTACGGTATACCGCGAAGAGCAGCGCGAGCGCCGTCAGGCTCTTCTCGCCGCCGCTCATGAGCATCATCTTGGTGATCTTCTTGCCGCGCGGCTGCGCCACGACCTCGATGCCGGTCTCAGCCGGATGGTCGGGATCGGTCATCTCGAGATGCGCGGAACCGCCCGGGAAGAGCATCGAGAACACCTCGCGGAAGTTCTCGTCGACCTTCTCGAAGGTGACGAGGAACTGCCGACGCATCTTGCGGTCGATGGCGGCGGAGATCTTGGTGAGCGCGGACCGGGCGCTCTCGAGGTCGGCGAGCTGCGCGGCGATGTAGTCGGCACGCTCCCGCAGGCGCTCGTACTCCTCGAACGCGACCTGGTTGACCGGACCCAAGTTGTTGATCTGCCGCACCAGATCGGCGAGCTCTCGTTCGCACGCGGCACGATCGTCGGGCGCGGGCAGCGACAGCGCCTCCTCGAGCACGGTCTTTCCATCCGCGGTGATGGCGGCGATGGCGTTTTCAACCTGCACCTCGAGCTTGCCGCGCTGGACCTTGAACTCGGAGATCTTGGACGTCGCCGCGTCGACGGCCGCCTGGGCGGCATCGACCTCGCCGCGTGCGTCCTCGATCGTCTTCTTGAGCGAGGCGGAATCCGCCTCCTCCAGCCGCGCCTGGTCGCGCAGGCGGGCGGCCCAATCGAGCGCGCGCTCCGACAGCGCCTGGTAGCGGTCGTGCAGGGGGTCCACGCGGAGCCGAAGCACCTCGAGCGAGCGGGACGCCTGCCTGGTGGCGCGGATGCGCCGATCGATGTTGTCGAGGCGCCGGGCGAGCTCGGGCTCGCGCGCCTCAAGGCTGCGCAGGCGCTCCGCCGCCTGGGCCGCGCGGACCTTGGCGTCGGCGAGCTTGCCCGCAGCCTCGGAATCCTCGATGCGGAGCTGCTCGAGATCGTCGTTGGCGTCCTCGATCTGCGCGGTGAGCTCCTCCGCGAGCGCACGCGCGTCGTCACGGGACTGCGCGAGCTCATCGAGCTTGGGCTGGACCGCGCGAACGGCGGCCGCAGCCTGCTCCCGGCGACGCTCCACCTTCGAGCGCTCGGACAGCGATGCCGAGAGGCTCTGCTCCAGGCGGCCGATCTCGGAGAGCAGGGAGGTCCGCTCGCCGTCCAGGCGCGCGATCTCGCCGGCGAGGTCGCCGTCGGCGGCACGGGCCTCCGCCAGCGCCGCCGACGCCTCGGCGACCTGCGACGTGGCGTGCTCGAGCGTGGCCGAGAGTTCGGGCTCGAGGTCTTCGAGCTCGCGGATCCGGCGCTTGCGCTCGAGCGTGCCCGCCTGGGCGTCCCCGGCGGAGCCGACGCGCACCAGCCCGCCGGAGCTGACGCGGACCCCCTCGCGGGTCACGTACGTGACGCCCGGCTCCACAGGCGCCGCCAGGGCCTCGGAGACGGAATCGACGACGTAGACGCCGCCGAGCAGCGCCGCCACGACGTTGCCGTACCCCTCGCACACGCGAAGGCGCTCGACGAGCCTGAAGCCCGCGGCACGGCCGTCGCCCTCCCCCGCCGCGACCTCGCGGGACAGCAAGGTGGCCTCACCTCTCGAGCGGTTCTGGTCCAGGGCGTAGGCGGCAAGCGAGGACAGCGCCGCGGCGTTGTCGACGACGAGCGCGTCGATGTCAGACGCGAGCAGCTGCTCGACGAGCTCCTCGAGGTCCTGGGGCGCCTCGATGAGATCGCCCACGTGCGCGCGCACGGTCCCTGCATGGGCATGGGCGAGCTTCGCGGTCAGCGGCGAGGCGTCGGACATCTTCTCGTCGACCTTGCGGAGGCTGGAGAGCTCGGAGACGACCTCCGAGTGGCGCGTGCGCGCCTGGGCTTCCTTGGCGCGGCGGTCGTCGACGGCCGCGCGCGCCTCGTCTGCGGCGACCTTCGCCTCTTCGCGCCTGGAGCGGGCGTCTGCGAGCGTGGCATCGAGCTCCTCGGCGCGCGACCTGCGGCTCTCGAGCGAGGAGCGAAGCTCCTCCACCTGCGTATCGATCTGCTCCAGCCTCGAGGCGTACATGGAGTCCTCGAGCTCGGCGTTGGAGACGGTCTCCTTCGATTTCACGTACTCGAGCGCGGCATCGTCGGCCGTGCGCTGCGCCTCGCGGCGCTGACGGTTCAGCGCGTTCAGAAGCGTATCCAGCTCCTTGCGACGGGCATGGAGCCTGTCGGCGGCCGGGCCGAGCTCGGCCACATCCGCCTGCGCCACCTCGGCCGCGGCACGGACCTCGTCGAGCTGCGAGCGCACCTGCTCGAGATCCTCGACGACGCGCGTCCGCTGATGCTCGGACCCCGACAGGGTCCCGCGCATCTCCGAGAGCCGGGCCACCATGTTGCGGCCCTTTTCCTCGAGCAGGCGCATGTCCGACCCGATGCGGCCGACGATATCCTGCATATGGCGGCGCTGCTCGCCCAGATCGCCGACGAACAGCCCTTTCTCCTCGAGCATGACCTGCAGCTTCTCGAGCTCCCGCTGCTTCTCGCCCAGGCGGTAGCGCGCAAGCTCGAGCTCCGCGTCGGCCTCTTTGCCCTGCGACTCGAGATCGGCCCAGTTCGCCTGCAGGCTGCGCAGCTCGTCGACGGCGAGGATCTGCGTGAGCTCATGGGCGCGCTCGGTCAGGTCGCGGTGCTTGCGCGCGCGGTCCACCTGGCGCTCCAAGGGCTTGAGCTGGCGGTTCACCTCGCGGCTGATGTCCCGTGCGCGCTTGAGGTGCTCATCCATCGAGGCGATCTTGCGCGCGGCGCGCTCCTTGCGGCGCTTGTGCTTGGAGATGCCCGCGGCCTCCTCGATCAGGCTGCGGCGCTCCTCGGGACGGCTCTGGAGGATGCCGTCGAGCTTGCCCTGGCTGATGATCGAATGGGTGTCCTTGCCCAAGCCCGAATCATGCAGGATGTCTTGGATGTCCATCAGGCGGCACGGGCTGGAGTTGATGAGGTACTCGCTCTCGCCCGACCGGTACATGCGGCGCGTGACGGCGACCTCGTTGAAGTCGACCGGCAGCACGTGGTCGGAGTTGTCGAGCACAAGCGTGACCTCGGCGACGCCGACCGCCTTGCGGGCGGAAGACCCCGAAAAGATGACATCCTCCATGGCCTGGCCGCGAAGCTGCTTGGCGCTCTGCTCGCCGAGGACCCAGAGGATGGCGTCGGAGATATTCGATTTGCCCGAACCGTTGGGACCCACGATGACCGTGAGCCCCGGTTCAAAGGTCATGTGCGCCCGGTCGGCAAAGGATTTGAACCCTTTGAGGGTCAGCGACTTGAGATACACGCGCGCACCCCGCTATCCGAGTTTGCGCTGCAAGATGACCCCGTTGTGCGTATAGCCCATGCGCTCGAGGGCGTCGAGGGCGGCTGCGGCCTCCGCCTCCTTCTTGGAGGAGCCGGTGCCCCGACCGCGGCGGACGCCGTCCACGAGCGTGATGGCCGTGAACGTCGGCTCATGGGCGGGACCGCTGTTGCCGATAACCTTGTAGGCGGGCGGCTCGAAGTGATCGCGCTGCACGCACTCCTGCAGAAACGACTTGGGGTTCGTCGGGTGCTCGGCGCGCTCCGTCGCGAGATGCGGCTTGAGCGTGCGCATGATGAACGCCTCGGCAGCCTCCCAGCCGCCATCGAGGTACAGCGCGCCGACAAGGGCCTCGTAGACGTTCTCGAGCGCTGAATGCATGCCGCGGGCGCCCGTGCCCGTCTCGGAGGCGCCGAAGATGATGCACTCGTCGATGCCGAGCTCCTGACCGACCTGGGACAGGGTCATGCCGCTCACCAGGGAGACCTTGAGGCGCGTGAGCTTGCCCTCGTCGAAATCGGGATACGTCTTGAACAGCGCGAGCGCCACGACGGACCCCAAGATCGAGTCGCCGAGAAACTCAAGGCGCTCGTAGGAGGCGTCGACGGGCTCGCCCTCGACCGCCGAGGGATGGGTGATGGCGGAACGCAGCAGCTTGTGATCGGAAAACTCGTGGCCGCAGATCTCCTCGATCCGAGCCAGCCTTGCGGATAGGGTCACTGACTTAGTCCTCCTGAGCGGACTCGATGGCCTCGATAGCATCGGAAACCGAGGCGATGGTCATAAGCTTCTCATCGTCGATCTCGAGCTCGAACTCATCCTCCATGGCCGTCACCAGCTGGAGACGGTCCAGGGAATCGGCGTTCAAGTCATCGAACGTCGTCTTCTCGGTGATGCTCGACGCGTCGACGCCGAGGACGTCGGAGGCGATATCGACGATCTTGTCAAAAATCTCAGAACGCTCCATGGGGCAGCTCCTTTCTACACGTGTGCGCGACGCACCGTCGCACACGGCTGATTCTACCCGCTTTGCGCGCACGGCCGCGCGGCGATGCCGATTACCGGACGATATTGTCCATGGAGGCGGCGAGCATCTCCACGAGATTACTGCGCACCGCCTGCGCGGTGGCGAGCGTGCCGTTCTTGACGGCCTCCACGCTCGTGGCGCCATGACCGATCAAGACCACGCCGCGCAAACCGAGCAGGACCGCGCCTCCGCGCGAGTCGCCGGAGAGCTTGGCCTGAAGGCCCTTCAGGCTCTTCTTGATGAGGAGCGCGGCGACCTTTCCCCCCATGGAGCCCAAAAGCACGCCCTTCAGCTCATGCAGCAGCAGCTTGGCGGTGCCCTCGATGGCCTTGAGCGCAACGTTGCCGGAGAAGCCGTCGCAGACGACGACGTCGAAGTTCCCGGACGTGAAGTCGCTTCCCTCGCAGTTTCCAGCGAACCCCTTGACCTTCTGCTTCATGAGGGGGAAGCAGGACTTCGTGAAGTGAGAACCCTTCGTATCCTCCGTGCCGTTGGACAGAAGGCCGATACGGGGGTTGGCGATGCCGCAGACGATTCGGGCGTACGTGGCACCCATCTGCGCAAAGCGCACCATGTCCTCGGGCTCGACATCCGGGTTGGCGCCGAGATCGCAAAACACCGTCTCGCCGCCGGCGCGATTGGGGATCGTGCTCACGATGCAGGGGCGGATGGGGCGCTTCTCGCCGGTATCGGTCAGGTACTTGAACGGCGTGACGTACGCGGTGGCTGCAGCCGTCATGGCGCCCGTGGCGCCCGCCGAGAAGAAGCCCGCGGCCTCCCCCTTCTTGACCGCGCGGCACGCCAGCACGATGGAGGACTTGCGCTTGTGCATGACCGCCTCGATGGGATCATCCTCCATGGTGATGACGTCGGGGGCGACCAGCGCGCTCACGCGCTCGCGCTCCTCGGCAAACGGCTCGACGATATCGGCGGGACCGACCGCGAGCACCTCGAGATCGGCGTCGGCCGCAAGCGCGGCGTCGATGCCGTCGAGCACGACCTGCGGCTCCTCGTCTCCACCCATTACGTCGACAGCGATGCGAACCTTGTTCATGGAAACTCCCCCTACGTAGCGAAATGGCCGACTCCAAGAGCCGGCCATGCACATTCAATATCTCACACGTTGCCCAAAGACACGTGACCGAGACGTCGCACCGAGTTACTCGGTGATGATGACCTCACGATCCTTATAATAGCCGCAGTTGGGGCAAACGTGATGAGGAAGCTTGACGGCGCCGCAACGAGGGCAGACGGAGCGGGAGGGGGCGTCAATCTTCATGTTGGCGGAACGACGAGAGTGAGTGGCTCCGCGGCCCTTTTTTTGCTTAGGTACTGGCATGATGACCTTCCTTAATTACTTATCCCTGGGCACGAATATGCGCAAGTAGCGATATTAGCACAGACGGCCGCATTGTACAGCCCTTTATAATCTCCACATCAGACTTGCGGCACGCCGCCGCCCGAAGAGCTTCCGCCATCTTCGCCCGTCCCCCATGGCGGAAGAGATGCGATCGAGCGAGGCCTACTCGTCGAACTTAAGGTTCTTAAGCGCGGCGAAGGGGTTCTCGTCGCTATCGATCCAAGCCTGCTCGGCCTTCTCCTCGCAGCCGCAGGGGCCATCGTTGAGATTCGCGCCGCACGTCGGGCACAGGCCGGCGCAATCGGGGCGGCACAGCACCACGAACGGCGTGTCCATGACCATGGCGTCCCAGATGGCACCCGACAGGTCGACGGTCCGCTCGGGACCGACGAGCTCGAAGCCGTCTTCGTAGGCCTCGGCGTCCTCGGGCTCGTGGAACAGGTAGTACTCCTCGATCTCGCCCGCGATGTCGAAGTGGGCGGGTTCCAGGCAGCGATCGCACTGCCCGTCGACGGCCGCGCGGACGAGCCCGGTCACGAGGATGCCGTCACCGGCGTTCGTGAGCACCACGTCGTACGAGACGCCCCCGGGAAGGGAGAGCTCCTTCTCGCCCGTCGTGTAACCGGGGATATCGAGATGGCCGTTTAAGGAGAACGACTCGCCGGGATTCTCCAGGCGGTCGGCGAGGTCGACGACGACCGGCTTCATCGCGTCCATGTTACCAGGCACCGTTCTGGCCGTTCGCGCCCTCGTTGAGCTGCTGGCGGCAGCGGGCGACCGTCGACGTCAGGGACTTGAGGTTCTCCTCGAGGTGCGTGAACACCTGCTCGGCATAGTCCTCGGCGGCATAGCGGGTCTCGCGCTCGTACTGCTGGGCGCGCTCGCGGATATCATCGGCCTGCTGCTGGGCCAGGCGGACGATCTCCTGCTCGCCCGCGATGGTCAGCGCCTGCTGCTGCGCATCGGCAATGATCGAGTCGGCCTGCGCCGTGGCGCTCGCCATGAGCTCGTCGCGCTCCTTCAGGATGCGGCGGGACTTCTGCCACTCCTCGGGATAACTCATGCGAATCTCATCAAGGATGTTGAAGAACACCTCGGTCTCGATGATCTTGAACTGGGCGGACTTGCCAAAAGGAGGCTTGGCTTCCTCGATGATACCTTCAAGCTCATCGACAAGGCTCTCGATCCTCTCGCCGGGAAAGTTGTCGCCAGCCATCAAGTCTCCTTCCTACGGTTGCTATCAACCGAATATACTACCACACACGATGCTTTACGCAGTTGTACCCACGCATCGCACACGCATCTGGGAAACCCCGGTCGCCCGCTTATCGCGCGCGGCCGTCCGGCACGCAGTGAATTCGCCGGCCGTCTCCTATGAATAGTGGATGCGCAGCGCTTCCACCACGTTGGGGGGAACGAGGCTCGACACGTCGCCTCCGAACGACGAGATCTGCCGCACCACCGACGAGGAGATGTAGCCGTACTGCGGGGCGCTCATGACGAATATGGACTCGAGCTCGGAATCCAACCGATAGTTGAGGTCCGCCTGCTGCAACTCGTACTCGAAGTCCGTCATGGCGCGCAGGCCCTTCACGAGCGCGCGGGCGCCGACCTCGCGGGCGAAGTCGACCAGCAGACCGCAAAACGGCCTGACCTCGACGCCGTCGATGTCGGCAAGCGCCTCGCGCGCGAGCGCGACGCGCTCCTCCAGGGTGAACGTGGGCCCGCTCCCGTTTTTGCCGATGGACTCGGCCACCGCGACCGTCACGTAGGGAAACAGGCGGCGTGCGCGGCGCACGACATCGATATGCCCGTACGTGATGGGATCGAAGGTTCCGGGGACGAGCGCATGCTCGATGTTGCTAATCATGAGCTTCAATGCTTTCTTCGAGGGGCAGATGGTGAGGGGGCGCCGGTCGGCTGCCTTCGAGCCCGGCGTAGAGCCGCGGCGCGCAAGACGATCGATCAGTGCTTTTCTAGCTTACCAAAACCTGACGGGCGCGGCCGCGCTTGATTGACCCCACAGATGACGAGATGGACGGGCTATCCCTGGAATCGGAGCAGGTCGACGGCCGTGATGCCGTAGCGCTTCTCGCGCTCGGCCTCGAAGCGATCGGGCCTCGGCCCCTCATCGGATGCCGCGTGCTCGCAGAGCGCGACCGCGCGCGGGGCGAGCATGCCCGCATCCGCGAGCGCGTCGAGCAGCCGGACGGCGGGGTCCGCCCCCAGCGCGTACGGGGCGTCGATCACGACCAGGTCGAACGGACCGCCCGAGATGCGGCCCCGGCCGGCATGGGCGAGCACGTCGCCGCAGGTCACCCGGTAGCGCTCGCGACCGCAGCGCAGCGACTCCAGATTCTTGCGGACAAGTGCCGCGGCGCCCCGGTCGATATCGAAGAAGGCCGCGAACGCGGCGCCGCGCGACAGCATCTCTATACCGAGCGCGCCGGAGCCGGCGAACGCATCGAGGACACGCGCCCCCTCGATGCCGTCGTCGAGTGCCGACTCGGCCATGGAGACGCACGCCTCGCGCACGCGATCGGTAGTCGGGCGCGTCACATCGCGCCCCTGGGGCTCTGACAGCTTCCGCCCGCGCCATTCACCGGATACGATCCTCATCCGCCGCTAACCTCCTTGAACACGTCGCCGTATCGGTCGACGACGCTAAAGCGTAGCGGAAGCGTGGCCGGAGCGGAAAGCGTCGGCGCGAAGCGCAAAAGTTCCACGCCATCATCATGAGCGCATTCGATGAGATCGGCATCGGCGTCAAGGTCTATGAAGCGCAGCGTGACGCCGCCGTGCTGCCGAAGACCGAGGATCTCGCCCTCATGGCGAAGGCGCAGGTCCATCTCGGCGAGCGAGAAGCCGTCGTCGGTCTTCTCGAGCGCCTCGAGGCGCTGCATGGACGGCGAGACGCCCCGCTTGCGGCCCGCGCCCTGCGCGATCACGAAGCAGCGCCCGGCGAGCTCGCCGCGCCCCACGCGGCCCCGAAGCTGGTGCAAGGTCGCCAAGCCGAAGCGCTCGCCGTTCTCGATGATCATGACGGTGGCGTTGGGCACGTCGACGCCGACCTCGACGACCGTCGTCGAGACGAGCACCTGGATCTGACCGGAGCGGAATCGATCGATGACGTCATCCTTCTCGTGCGCGCCCATGCGGCCGTGCAGCATGTCGACCGTCGCGTCGCAAAAGACGTGGCGCAGATGCTCCACCTCGGTCTCCACGGCGTGCAAGGGAGCCTGAGACCGGGGCTTGCCCTCATCGTCGACCTCGAGCCCCGGCACGTCCTCCAGATCGTCCGTGCCGTCGCGCTCCGCGACGAGCGGGCAGATGACATAGGCCTGCTGCCCGGCGCCCAGCGCCTCGCGCACGGCGCCGTATGCGATGTCGCGGTTGGCGTCGTCGAGCACCTGCGTGGTAACGCCGGCGCCGGCCACGGGCCGTTTGCGGATGATGCTCGTCTCGAGGTCGCCGTAGACCGACAACGCGAGCGTGCGCGGAATGGGCGTCGCCGTCATGACGAGAAGATCCGCGCCGGGACCCTTGGCGCGCAGCGCGTTGCGCTGCCCCACGCCGAAGCGATGCTGCTCGTCGATGACCACCAGCGAGAGGCGCCGGAACGCGACATCGTCGGAAAGCACCGCATGGGTGCCGAACAGCACGTCGATGGAGCCGCAGCGCACCCCGTCGACGATCTTCGCGCGCTCGCCCGCCGGGGTGGCGCCGGTCAGGAGCGCGGAACGGACGCCCGCGCGCTCAAGGACGGGCGCGCATTTGACGGCGTACTGCTGCGCCAGGACGCCGGTCGGGGCCATGACGCACGCCTGCGTCCCCGTATCGGCGACCGCCGCGAGCACCACCATGGCGACCGCGGTCTTGCCCGTTCCGACGTCTCCGAGCAGCAGCCGGTTCATCACGCGGTCCGCTCGGGCCATGTCCGCAAGGATCTCGTCGACCGCCGTCGCCTGCTCATCGGTGAGCGCGAAGGGGAGCTCTGCGCGCACGCGCGCGACATGCTCGCCCACGCGGTGCGCGATCGGCTCGATATCGAGCAGGTTGGCGTCGTTGCGCAGCCGAAGCGCGAGCTGCAGCAGCAGGACCTCGTCGTAGGCGAGCCTTTTGCGCGCGAGGTCGCGCTCCCCCATCGAGGAGGGGAAATGGATGCTGCGCAGCGCTCGAGAGAGGCTCATGAGGCCGCGGCGCGTCCTCAATCGCGCGGGAAGCGGGTCGGGAATGTCCGCCACCGCCTCGAGCGCGGTGGAGACGATGCGCCGCATCCAGGCCTGAGACACGCCCTCGCCCACCGCGTGGACGGGAACGATCGTGCCGGACGCCGACTGCGCATCGAGCTTCTCGTAATGGGGAGAGCTCATCTGCTTGAAGCCGTAGGCGAACTCGACCTTGCCCATCACGGCGAGCCGGTCGCCCGCCTTCAGGTCGCGCGACAGCCACGGCTGCTTGAAGAAGGCGACCTGGAGCACCGACGTGGCGTCGACGAGGTAGACCTCGGTGACCGTCATACGCGGGCGCGGGCGCTTCTCGACCACGCGGTCGACCGTCGCCACGATCGTGCAGACCTGCCCGAGCGGCGCGGACTCGATCGTGTACGCATGTGAGAAATCGAGGTATCGGCGCGGAATATGGGAGAGGAGGTCCCCCACCGACTCGATCCCGAGTCGACGAAGGGCCTCCTCCCGTGCACCGGAAACATACTTCAGCCGGGAGACGTCCTGCTCGAGCGCGGCGACGCGCGCCATGCGCGACGACTCCACGAGCGCCGTGATCCCGCTTGCCATGCGCCTCCTATTCGATGGAGAAGATCACCGGGTAGAGCGGCTGCTCACCACGATGGGGGTCGACCTCGAGATCGGGGTGGGCCTCCTCGATGGCGGAGACGAGCTCGTCGAAATCGTCGTCGTCCATATCGGCGCCGGCGAGGATCGTGAGCGTATCACCCTCCTCCTCGTCCTGCATGCGCGCGATGCAATCGAGGGTGACCTGCTTCACGTCGCTTCCGACGACATCGATGGAATCGCAGATGATGCCCATGACGTCACCCGCATGGATGGGCGTGCCGTCGGCGGCCTGCGAGTCGCGCACCGCCGTGGTGACCTCGCCGTCGCGGACCTCGGAGATGGCGTCGGTCATCGCCTCGACGACCTCGTCGAGCGGCGTGTCGGGCATGACGGCGAACAGCGCGGAGAACGCCTGGGGAACCGTCTTGGTGGGAACGACGGCGACCTTCTTGTCCTCGCACGCAGATGCCGCTGCCTCGGCCGCCATGCGGATGTTGCCGTTGTTCGGAAGGATGATGACGGCCTCGGCGTTGACGCGGTTGACCGCGTCGAGCAGGTCGGCGGTGGAGGGGTTCATGGTCTGTCCGCCGGAAACCGTCACGTCAACGCCCATCGACTGGAGAATCTCGGCCTCGCCGGAACCGGCGGCGACCGCCACGAAGCCGAGCGGCTTGGCGGGCTCGGAGGGTGCAGCGGGCGCGGCGGAAGGTGCGGCGTCGCCGGCGTCCTGATCGGCGTGGATCTTCGCCGTGCGCTCGTGGGACTCCATGTCCATGTTGTGGATGAAAACCTCGTAGATCTGGCCGAATTGGAGCATGTGCTCGAGCACGAGGTTCGGGGTGTTGGAGTGGACGTGGATCTTGTAGTCGGGATAGGAGCCGACCAGAAGCTCGCAGTCGCCCATGGACGCGAGGAACTTCAGGCACTCCTCCTCGTCGAAGCGGCGCTCCGCCTTGAAGAGGAACTCGTTGCAGTAGCGGTACTCAGAGCCCTCCCAGTCATCGTTGGCCTCGATCTCGACGCGCCCGAGCGCGCTTTCGCGCGCGGAGCTCGCATCGAAGGTGGTCGAGAAGTCCTCGATCTGCGCCGTGCGCCCCTGCGCCGCGGCGACGAAGTTCTCCAGGAAGATGGCGAAACCGAACGCGCCGGAATCGACCACGCCGTTCTCCTTGAGGACGGGAAGCAGATCGGGCGTGCGGGCGACGGACTGATAGGCCTCGACGACGATGGCATCGAGCGTCTCCTCGACGCTCATCTTCTTTTTCTCGCACTCGTCAGCCTTGGTGGAGATGTCGCGAAGCACGGTGAGGATGGTGCCCTCGACCGGTTTGCGCACGGCCTGGAACGCGACCTTCACCGCACGGCGGAGGGCGGCGGCCACGTCCGCGCTCGAGGTGGGATCGGTGGCGGGGATGAGGCCCTCGGCGACGCCGCGCAGGATCTGGGAGGTGATGACGCCGGAGTTGCCGCGCGCGCCCATGAGCGACCCGTGCGTGATGGCGCCGGCGATAGCCTCCATGTCGGCATCGGCGGGAAGGGCGGTGAGCTCCTTGACCACCGACGCGAGCGTCAGCGACATGTTGGTTCCGGTGTCGCCGTCCGGCACCGGGAACACGTTGAGTTTGTTGATATCCTCCGCCTTGTCGGCCACAGCCTTAGCCGCGATCGGGAAGCACGTGCGGATAGTTTTCGCGATCATGTTGGTGTACTCCGTAAGACTCGAAACGGTGATTAACCACGCGACTTCAGCGCGTCGATGTGGATGGCGATCTTGAGGTTCGCGGGGTTGATCTGCGCGATCTCGGAAAGCGTGAACGAAACGGAGCTCGCAAGGTTCTGGCAGACGGACTTCATGTTCACGCCGCTCTCGAGCACGATATGAAGGTCGAGCTGCAGTCCGTTCTCGGTCGCGGAAACGAGTACGCCCTTGCGCAGGCGCTGTCCGGGAAGCAGGCGCATGGACTCGACGCCCTGCTGCTGCTCGGCCATGCCGACCACGCCGTAACAGGACATGGCGGCGTAGCCTGCGATATCGGCGATAACGTCGTTGGAGACGCTCAGGCTGCCGGGGATGATGTCAGACACGGTAATCTCCTTCCTGGATGCGCGAGCCGCATCGGCCATGGGAGCAATCAATCTAACATTCTACAACGTCGCGGGGGCTCGCGGCGCTCAAACTCGATGCTCCATATGTGCGGTTATACCCGGCGGGCAGACGGCAAGATCGCGCATGAGGGCGATGCGGGCGCTCGGGACGGGTAGAATTGAACGAGGATGTACAGCTCGAGGGAACGGCGGTCTCACATGATCAAGAAACTCATCCTCGTCAGACACGGCAAGGCGACGCCCACGGCTCCCGGGCAAGCGGATTTCGACCGCGAGCTCACCGACGCCGGACGCGCGGCGCTCGCGTCGGTCGATGGCTTCATGCGGACGTTTTACCTGCTTGATGCCCACAGCGCCTCGCATGCGACGCTGTGGTCGAGCCCGGCCGCGCGCGCCATGCAGACGGCGGCGGAGGTGAATCGCGCCCTCGGGGGCGAGATCGATACCGTTCCGGTCGACACCCTGTGGGAGCAAGACGAAAACGCCTTCCTGCAGCAGCTTGCCGAGACGGACGCCGACTGCCTGATCGCCGTCGGACACATCCCCTTCATGAACAACATGGTCGAGCGCCTGACCGGCATCACGCTCTCCTTGAAGCCGGGCGGCATGGCGACCATCGATCTGGAAGAAGACGGCGCGAGCGGCGCGCTCGAATGGTTCGTGCAGGGCCCGCCCGTCAAGGAAAGCCGCTGATCGACGCGAAGACAGGAGCCGCGCATGGATGAGATTCTGGACTACCTCAAGAAGAACCCGACCTACTTTCTCGCCACCGTCGATGGAGACGGCGATCCGCAGGTTCGCCCCTTCGGCACCATCGCGAAATTCGAGGGCAGGCTCTATATCCAGACGGGCAAGGTGAAGCCGGTCTCCGATCAGATGCTCGCCCATCCCCGTATCGCGATCTGCGCGACCGACGACACGGGAGGCTGGCTCCGCCTCGAGGCGGACGCGCTGCTCGACGACCGGCTCGAGGCGCGCCAGGCGGTCCTCGACGAGTACCCCGAGCTTCAGGGCATGTACGCCGCCGACGACGGCAATTGCGAGGTGTTCGCCCTGCACAACGTGCACGCGACGTTCTGCTCGTTTACAGCAGAGCCCCGAACGCTCGAGTTCTAGGGAAACACTGATTACTTGCTTTCGCGGCGGTCGGTTCCGTGGCGAGGCGGATGGGTCATTTGGGGACGGGTTCGTTCCAACCCATTGTCAGCGGCGCAAAGCGCCGATGGGTTGGAACGAACCCGTCCCCAAATGACCCATGCTAACTATAAGAAGGACCCACCTTATGCCAACGATCGATCTTGACTCCGACCTGACCGTGTTCGAATACCCCTACCACGTGCGGTACAGCGAGGTCGGGCACCGCGGGCTCATGACCGCGCCGGCGCTCATCAACGCCTTTCAGGACTGCAGCACGTTCCAGTCGGAGGCGCTCGGCGTCGGCATGGCCTGGCTCAGAAACGAGCAGCGCGCCTGGGTGCTCACCCACTGGCAGATCGTCGTGGACCGCTATCCGTCCCTCTGCGAGGAGATTGCGGTCGGGACCTTCGCCAACTCCTTCAAGGGCTTCACCGCGAAACGCAACTTCTACATCAAGGACAACGCGGGCAAGTACATCGCGCGAGCGCAGTCCAGCTGGGCGTTTATCGATCTGTCCACCGGACGGCCCACCCGTCCCACGCCCGCGCACATCGATCCCTACGGCAGCCATGACCCGCTGGAGTTGCCCGCCGAGGACCGGCGCGTCAAGCTGCCCGACGTCCTCGAGCAGCGCGAGCCCATCATCGTCCGCCGCGGGCTGATCGACACCAACGAGCACGTCAACAACTGCCAGTACGTGCAGATGGCGCTCGAGCTGCTCCCCCGCGAGACGGCCCCGACGAGCATCCGCGTGGATTACCGTCGCGCCGCCGTGCTGGGCGACACCATCTACCCGAGCATCGGCCAGATAGGGCATCGCGCCGTCGTCGCGCTGAACGACAGGGCGGGCGCGCCCTTCGCCGTCGTCGAGCTCGCATAGGGGGCGGCTCCGATGACCCCTGCAATCGAGAACGTCGTGTTCGACATGGGCAACGTCCTGATGACTTTTGACGGGAGGTCGTTCTCGCGCAGCTTCACCGACACCGAGGACGACGCGGCGCTGCTGCACGCGGCGCTTTTCGGACGCACCGAGTGGGTCCTGCTCGACGCGGGGGCGATCAGCCATGACACGATGCGCAGGGTTGCCGAAAACCACCTTCCCGAGCGCCTGATCCCCAATCTGCATGCATGCCTGGAAGGATGGCCGCATCAGTCCCGTCCGATCGACGGCGTCTGCGACCTCGTGCCCAGGCTCAAGGACGCGGGCTATGGGCTCTACCTGCTCTCCAACGCATCGACTTCGATCGACCGGCAACTAGCCCACTGCCCCGTCTACCCCCTTATGGACGGGCGCGTGGTGTCCGGTTTCGAGCGGATGATGAAGCCCGACCCCGCGATCTTTCGGCTGCTGTGCTCCCGATACGGCTTGGAGCCGTCCTCGTGCCTGTTCGTCGACGACAACGAGGACAACTGCCGCGGAGCGGAGGCGGCCGGCATGCAGGCGTTCCACTTCACCGGCGACGCCGCGCCGCTCGAGCGCATGCTTCTTGAGGCGTAAGGGGCCTGCCGTCACGGACGGGCGGTCCTGCGGATGTCAGTGGCTCTGCAGCTCATGCCCAAGCCACTGCTCGATCATGTGGCGCGCGATGGATGCGCGTCCGGGCGGCTCGACGGCACCGGTCCCGACCTCATGCTCGAGCTCCTCGCGCGTGAACCAGCGAGCCTCGCCGACCTCCTCGTGATCCACGCGCACCTCTCCGCTCAGGGCATGGGCGCGGAAGCCAAGCATGATGGAGGCGGGAAACGGCCAGGCCTGCGAGCCGAGGTAGCGCACCTCCCCGATCTCGATTCCGACCTCTTCCATGGCCTCCCGTCGCACCGCGTGCTCCAGGCTCTCCCCCGCCTCGACGAACCCGGCGGACACCGAGTGGAACCGCGGCCGCCATGCACGGTTGTGCTGCAGCAGGATCCGGTCCTCGTCGTCGACGATGGCGGTGATGACCGCCGGCTCGATACGCGGGAACAGCAGGCGCTTCGCATCGTGGGGATTGGTGCACGCCTGGGCCCATCCGGACAGAATCGGCCGCACCGGAGCGCCGCAGGCGGGGCAGAACCGCTGCGAGCGCTGCCAAGTGCACACGGCGACCGCGCTGGTGGCAAGGCCCACGTCCCGTGCGGAGGCGCAAGGCGCAAACGACCTCAGCTCGATCCAATCGAACCTCTCGCGCAGCGACTGCACGCGATCGTCGCATGCGGGCTCAGGCCCTGCCGCCGGAACGTCATCGCGCGGGATGATCGTCCGCGGCGTCACGTCGATGCCGAGATAGGAGACACCGGGCACCTCGGTGCGATCGACCCCGAGGTAGACCGTCAGCAAGCCGTTCGCGCCGGCGAGCTCGCCAATATCTGGCGCGGAAAGGAGCGCGAGCTCGAGCTCGCCTGTGGGCGCCTGGGCATCGGGACGCGGAGCCGCCGGGTCCTCGGTGCAGGACAGCTCGCCCGTGCCGCATGACGCATGCTGCTTGGGCACGGCGACGCATGCCCCGTCAACGAGCACGACGCGCGTCGCCGCATCCCGGACGAGCCGATCGAGCAGGCCCTCGTCGCCTCGACGGTCTACATCGAGGTCGACGACCGTCTGCGACAGCGGCAGCGAGGTGAGGGTGCCCACATGGGCGAACATCGATGGCGCGGGATCTGCGGACATCGGGTGAGCTCCTTTCTCGAACGTGCATAGGGGGGACGGACCTTATTCATGCAAGTATGCATGAATAAGGTACGTCCCCCCTATGCACTTCTGATGGAGGGATGACGGACGCGCCCGGGGTTCGAGAACCGCTATCATAGAAACGGTCACATGACGCACATCACCTCTTCTCATGATGAGATTGGAAGACCTTGGCTATCTCCCCTATATTCCGATATGGCGCAACCGCCTGCTGCCTCGGCATAGCCCTGATGGCAGGGCTCTCCGGATGCGGGCGCTCACCGGTTGCCGACAGCGGATCCGCCGCCTCGACCCTCGAAGGGTCCGCGCAGTCGTCAGGGCGAAAGGTCCACGCGGCCGCCCCCTCGTTCCGCAATACCGATCTCGGCTGCGACCTGCGCCACACCGGCACCCTCGAGCTCGCGTATGCGCGAAACTTCACCGTCGATGAATACGAGGACGGATACCGCCTGGTGTGCATCTCGAACGGCGAGCGGTTCCTCGTCATCCCCGAGGGCGCATCCGTCCCGGAAGGCCTCGCTAACGACATCGCGACCATCCGACAGCCCGCACGCACGTATCTCGTCTCGACGGGCATGATCTGCCTGCTCGACGAGATCGATGCGCTCGATGAGGTGTCCGTCTCCTCGGTCACCGCCGAAGACAGCCCGAGCGAGCGCCTGTCGCAAGCGATCGAGGACGGCGCGGTCTCATACGGCGGAAAGTACAGCGCGCCCGATTTCGAGCTCATCGCAGAGACGGGCTGCACGCTCGCCATCGAGAACACCAAGATCAACCACGCGCCCGACATCAAGCAGAAGCTGCAGGACCTCGGCGTCACAGTCCTCACCGAGCAGTCCTCGAACGAACCGGAGGTCCTGGGCCGCCTCGAATGGATCAAGCTCATGGGCGTGGTGTTCGGCCGCGAGGACGAGGCGAACGAGGCGTTCGCGCGCATCGCGCAACGGGTCGAGGACACCGCCGCGCAGGAACCCGCCGGGAAAACCGTCGCCTTCTTCTACATCAACGACGACGGGGCCGCGGTGACCCGCCGCTCGACGGATTACGTCTCGCAGATGATCGAGCTCGCGGGCGGCGCGTTCCTGTCGTTCGACCCCGCAGACGATGTGGAAGGGTCGAGCTCGGTCCAGGCCGTCATAGACCTCGAGACCTTCTATTCGCGCGCCAAAGACGCCGACGTCGTGATCTACAACACGACCGTGGACTCCTCGGTGGCCTCCATCGACGACCTGATCGGCAAAAACCCGCTGCTCGCAGACTTCAAGGCGGTCCAAGAAGGCAACGTGTTCGCCTGCGACGAGGATATGTACCAGGCGATGACGAGCATGGACGAAATCATCGGCGATATGCGCTCCGCGCTCACCGGCGCCGACGGGAACGCCGGCTACATCTGGAAACTGGGGTGACGCATGAGCTTTATGAATAACAGGGGCGTCGCAGACAGCGCGGCGGGCAGGCGCTTCGCACGCGTCGTCGGCGTCAACGCGGCGCTTGCCGTCGCGCTGTTCGCCCTCATCGTTGTCAACCTGTGCGTCGGCAGCGTCGGGACCTCCCCGCTCGACGTGCTGCGCATCCTGTCGGAGGGGTCGACCGGTCAGACGGCGAGCCAGGTCATCTGGGAGATCCGTCTTCCCCGCGTGGCCCAGGCCGTCCTGCTTGGAGGGGCGCTCTCGCTATCCGGCTTCCTGCTTCAGACGTTTTTCAACAACCCTATCGCCGACCCGTTCGTGCTGGGAATATCCTCGGGCGCTCGCCTTGTCGTGGCGCTCACCATGATCGTCGTTCTCGGGGCCAACCAGGTGATGGGCTCCTGGATGTCGGTCGGTGCCGCCCTGATCGGCTCTCTTGCCACCATGGGATTCGTGCTGCTGATAGCGCGGCGTGTGCGCAGCCAGAGCATGCTGATCGTCGCCGGCGTGATGGTCGGTTACATCTGCTCTGCGGCAACGAACTTTCTTATCGCCTTCGCCGACGACCAGAGCATCGTCAACCTCCAGAACTGGTCGCAGGGCAGCTTCTCCGGCGCGCGCTGGGACGACACCGCGCTCATCGCCATCATGGTCGCCGCCACGGTCGCGGCCGTCTTCGCGCTCTCGAAGCCGCTGGGCGCATACCAGCTTGGAGAGCCCTATGCCCGAAGCGTCGGCGTCAACGTGCTCGGCCTGCGCCTGCTCATCGTGTTGATTTCGAGCCTTCTGTCCGCATGCGTCGTGGCGTTCGCCGGCCCGGTGTCGTTCGTGGGCATCGCGGCGCCCCACCTTGCCAAGCTCGCCATCGGATCGTCGCGCCCGCTGTTCGTCATCCCGACCTGCTTTCTGGCCGGAGCCGTGTTCTGCTGCGGATGCGACCTTCTGGCGCGCATGCTCTTCTCCCCCGTCGAGCTGTCCGTGAGCGCCGTCACCGCGGTGTTCGGCGCGCCGGTGGTCATCGCCCTCATGCTGAAGAGGAGGTCGTTCCGATGACGGAGCCCATCCGCCCGGCCGCGGCAAACCGCCCCGCGCTCGCCCTGCATGACGTGTCGGTCGGCCATACCGAGCGCCCCCTGGTCGAACACGTCGAGCTCGCCGTCTTTCCCGGTCAGGTCACGGCCCTGATCGGTCCCAACGGATCAGGGAAGACGACGCTGCTCAAAACCATCGCAGGCCAGCTCAGACCGCTTTCCGGGTCCATCGAGCTGTGCGGGGAAGATTTCCAGGCGATGCAGGTCTCAAAGACCGCCCGCATCATGAGCGCGCTGTTCACCGGCCGCCCCCGGACCGAGCTGCTGACGACGAAGGATATCGTCGACGCGGGCAGATACCCCTACACAGGCCGTCTGGGAACCCTGTCCGATGACGACGAGCAGGTGGTCCGAGAGGTCATGGAGGCGACGGGGACCTGGGGGCTGCGCGACCGCGATTTCGCACACATGAGCGACGGCCAGCGCCAACGCGCCCTCATCGCGCGGGCGCTCTGCCAGCAGCCGCGCGTGCTGCTGCTCGACGAGCCCACCTCGTACCTGGACATCCGCGCGCAGATCGACATGCTCCAGCTCCTGCGCCGCTACGCCCGGGAGCGCGGCATCGCGGTGCTGGCGTCGCTCCATGAGATCGAACTCGCGCAGAAGGCAGCCGACCGTATCGTCTGCATCCGAGACGGCCGGGTGCTGCGCCAAGGGGAGCCATCCGAGATCTTCACGGGACCCGTGATAGCGGACCTGTACGACCTCGACCGCTCAAGCTTTATCGACGCGTTCGGCAGCGTTGAGCTCCCCCGCCCCGAAGGCAGGCCACTCGTGTTCGTTGTCGCCGGAGGGGGAAGCGGCGCTGCGGGATGCTTCAGGGAGCTCCAGCAAGCCGGTGTCCCGTTTTCCGCCGGCGTGCTTCACGGCAACGATGTCGACGGACTGCTCGCCGCGAGCCTTGCCGCGACCGTCATATGCGAGCGGGACTTTGAGCCGATATCCGATGGGGCGATCGAGAGGGCGAAGCAGGAGATAAGGGATTGCGGCGCGCTGATCTGCTGCCTCGAGCGCTTCGGGCACATGAACGCGCGAAACGGCGAGCTCGTGGCCTATGCCCATGAGCTCGGCCAGCCCGTTTTCCCCTCCGCGAAGGCGTATCTCGATTCGCTCGATCTATAGGAGAGGCACCGAGGCGTTCGTTCCGAGCCAAACGGGGGCATGCAAATCGGGGACGTACCTCCCGCATGCAAAAATGCATGCGGGAGGTACGTCCCCGATTTGCATGCCCCACGAAAACCATGGAAGCGGACTCTTCAGCTAGCGGCTTTCCCGGTATGCCGCGGCTGCGGAGACGAAGCTCTTCCACAGGTTGAAGTCAGTCTCCATCTTGTGCCATGTGTACTCGGGATGCCATTGAACGCCCAGGCAGAAGCGCTCGCCGGGCACCTCGATGGCCTCGGGGATGCCGTCGGTCGCGCATGCCACGAGCTCGACCCCCTCCCCGAGCCGATCGACGCAGCAATGATGGCTCGAGTTCGCCTGCACGAGGTTGAAGCCGCCCACCGCGCGCTCCAGGAGCGACCCCGCCTTGATCTCCACGGGGTGCGCCGGATCGTTCAGGATCGCCGTGTGCCGCCAAAGCGCCATGCCGCTCTCGGGCTTCCTGCTCGGCACGTCCATGCACAGGCTGCCGCCCAGGGCGACGTTCAGGACCTGCATGCCGCGGCACGCGCAGAACAGCGGCGTGTGGGAGCCAATCGCCGCCTTGATGAGCTTCACCTCGAACGCGTCGCGCTCGGGGCATAGGAGCTGCTCGTCGTACGGGCTGTTATCGCCCCAAAGCGCGGGCGAGACATCGTGGCCGCCGGGAACCGCGATACCGTCGGCCATCGAGACCATCTCGGCGATGACGTCATCGTCGTCGGTGAGCGACATGACCAGCGGCAGGCCGCCGGCGGCAAGGATGGCGTCCAAAAATACGGTGGCCGCCGTCTCCTCGGGAGCCAGGCGCTCGGGCATCTTGAGACAGGGCTGGCACAGCTCGTAGCGCGGGGCAACCAGGATGAGCGGGCGGCCCGCACGGGCGCGGTTGATGTCGTCGGTATCGGCCATACTGCCTCATTTCTCAAGCGAATACGGAAAAGGAAGGGATGCGCCCGCATCCGGCACATCCCCGAGTGACGTCAGTGACCCTTGATCGAGTCGAGGAAGTCACGGGCGCGCTGCGTCGCGGGATGGTCGAAGAACTCGTCGGGCGCGCCCTCCTCCACGATCTGGCCGTCCGCCATGAAGACGACGCGGTCCGCCACGCGACGCGCGAAATTCATCTCGTGCGTCACGACGACCATGGTCATGCCGGCGCGCGCGAGCTCGACCATGACGTCCAGCACCTCGTTGATCATCTCGGGGTCGAGCGCGCTGGTGGGCTCGTCGAACATCATGGCCTTGGGGTTCATGGCCAGCGAGCGGGCGATGGCCACGCGCTGCTGCTGGCCGCCGGACAGCTGCGCGGGGACCTTTGCCGCCTGCTCGGCGACGCCCACGCGAGCCAGCAGCTCCATCGCGCGCTTCTCGGCATCCTCGCGCTTCATGCCCAGCACGTCGATGGGCCCGAGCGTCACGTTCTCGAGAATGGTCTTGTGGGCGAACAGGTTGAAGCTCTGGAACACCATGCCGAGCTCCGCGCGCATCGCGGCGAGCTCGCGGCCCTCGGCGGGAAGCGGCTTGCCCTCGATGAGGATCTCGCCCGAATCGATCGTCTCGAGGCGGTTGATGGTACGGCACATGGTCGACTTGCCCGATCCGGACGGCCCGATCACCACCAGCACCTCGCCGCGCGAGACCTTGAGGTTGATGTCGCGCAGCACGTGAAGGTCCCCGAAATGCTTCTCGACGTGCCTCAGCTCGATAACGGGCACATCGTCTCTTGTATCCATCGTCATTGGCTAATCCGATCTCTCGAAGCGGGTAGGCAAAGGTCTAGCGGATGATCTTGACGCCGAGGCGCTCGGCGATGACCGCAGACAGCTTGTTGATGGCATAGTTCAGCAGGATGTAGACCACCGCCACGGTGAAGTACATCGATACGAGCGCGTCGTAGTTGGTGATCAGGACGCGCGCGTTCTGCATGAGGTCAGGATAGCTCACCACGTACGCCACGGTCGTGTCCTTGACGACCACGACCAGCTGGGAGATGAGCGAGGGGATGACGAAGCGGATCGCCTGGGGCAGCACGATCTTGAACATGATGCGCGCCGGCCTCATGCCGAGCGACATCGCCGCCTCCACCTGACCGCGCGGGACGGCGTTGACGCCGGCGCGCAGCACTTCGGCGAGCACGCCGGATGCGGCGAGCATGACCGGGAGCGTGATCATCCAAAACGACGAGAGCTTGATGCCGTACTGGGGAACGACCAGGAAGAAGAAGTAGATCAGAAGCAGGCTCGGAACGCCGCGGAAGAAGTCCGTCACGACGCGGCACGCAACGGACAGCGGCTTGATGCCGCTCGTTCGTCCCAGCATGAGCACGAGCCCTAAGATCAACGACAGGACGCCGGCGGTCAGCGCGACCGCCAGCGTGCCGCGGAATCCCTGGAACAGGTAGCGCCAGGTGGTCGCCTGACCCAAAAACGTCCAGTAGCGCGGAGCAAGCTGCCCGGTGACGTAGAACTGGCGGACGATCAGAGCGATACCGACCGCCACCGCTGCCAGCGAGAGGACGGTACCGATGATCATGCGGCGACGCGTGCGCGGACCGGGTGCCTCGTAGAGCGCGTCGCGGATGCTCATAGGCTTGCCATGGGTGCTCATCGCAGGATCCTCACCTTCTTATCCAGGCGGTTTCCCGCAAGACCGATCACTGCGGCCGTACCGACATAGCCGAGCGCTGCGATCAGGAAGGCGAGGATGCCGCCGGTCGAGCGCGTGTTGATGTACGAGACGACTCCGGTGAGCTCCTGGGGGCTCATGGGTACCTGCGAACCCAGGGCCGTGGTGAGCATGACCGCGATAAGCAGGTTCGTCATGGGCAGGACCGCCGACCGAAGCGCCTGCGGGATCACGATCTGCTGGATGATCTGCCTGAACGTGAGGCCGAGCGAGCGCGCGGCCTCGATCTGGCCGACACCGATCGTGTTGATGCCGCTCATGAAGTTCTCGGAGCCGAACGCCGAGCCCATCAGGATCGTCGTGACGATCACGCAGGTGCGGTAGTCGAGCACGAGCCGCAGGTTCGGCAGCGCGTAGACGATGATGACGAGCAGCGCCACGCCGGGGATGTTGCGAAAGATCTGGACATACAGGTCGCCGACCAACCGTAACGGCTTGAGCGGCGAGATGCGCATGACCGTGATGGCGACCGAGAGCACCATCACGAACGCGAACGACACCGCCGTCATCCACCAGGTGGTGACAAGACCCGTCAGATATAGCTGACCGTAGGTCGAGAGCAGCTCAGATAGGCCCATGCACCCTCCTTACCACAGCAGGGCCGACGCGTACACACGCCGGCCCTGCGCCATCGCTGATGTACCGAGAAGGCACCGATCGACTCGGCTTACGCCGGGCCCGCCACGGGGCCGGCCGCCGTGCGGGCAACCGGTCGGCGCTTCCCTTGCGAAACGCGCGCCGTACCCGACGCGCACAGGACCCTTACGCCCCGATCGCGGGAGGCTCGGGGGCCTCGGCGATATCGGCGCGGTCGCCGATGCACACCTGCCACAGCTCGGACCAGGTGCCGTCCTGCTCGATGGTGGTCAAAAAGTCGTTGACGAACGCCACGCCATCGGAGTCGTGCGGAAGGCCGATTCCGTAGGCGTCGACGGGGCCGAACTCCTCGCCCGCAAGACGGTACTTGCCCGGATTGCGCGTCATGGCGCCGAGCTGCATCGTGGCGTCGATGACGTAGGCGTCGACACGGCCCTGCTCAAGCGCGGTGCGCGCCTCCTCGTCGGTCGCGAACTCCTGGATGTTCGCATCCGGGGCGTACTCCTCGAGCACCGACGGGCCCGTGGAGCCGGACTGCGCGGCGACGTTCTTGCCGGCGAGGTCGTCGACGCCGTTGATGTCGGAGTTGTCGGCCATGACGAGGATGCCCTGCTGCGTCGTGTAGTACGGGCCCGCGAAGGAGATGATCTCCTTGCGCTCGTCGGTGATGGAGTAGGTGGCGAACACCGCATCGACCTGGTCGTTAGTCAGGACGGACTCGCGCGTGTTGGACGTCACCTGCGTCAACTCGTAGGCGTCCGGATCGCCCAGGATGTAGTTAGCGAGCATCTGGAACAGGCCGGCATCGAAGCCGCGGACCTTGTTGTCCTTCTCGTTCATGAGGCAGAAGAGCATCGAGGTCTGGACGCCGCCGACGCGCATCGTACCGGCGTCCTTGATCTTGGTCGCCCAGGTGCTCGCCGCGATGGCGGCGTCGTCGGCAACGGGACCGGAGGCCACGAGCTCGTCGTAGGCCGCCGCGTCGATCTGGGTGCCCTCGGACTCCTCGGACGTGTCATCCGAGGCGGAGGAGGAACCGGCGGGAGCGGGGGCCTCCTCATCCGAGCAGCCGGCAAGACCAAAGGCGGCAACACCCGCCAGCGCGCCCATGCCGAGCAGCGCATGGCGGCGATCGATCAGGTACTGATCGCGAGAAGTCATACGAGACATAACAGAATTCCTTCCTGTCGCGTGCGAAGCGCACGAACGATACCGCAGGAGCCTGCAGTATTGACCATTGTATGCGGAAATCATACCCATTTACTCAGAATTACCTACGTTTCGGTCTCATTAACGGGATGCGCACAACCTCGCGCCCCTTGCGCATGCAAAACCCTCCAGACGACGTCTGCGGCCATACAAGAGGTCGAGCCGTCATCTGGAGGGTGCGCTCAAGGGATCGTCAGGATGATGTCGGGGCTACTCCTCTTCCCCGCCGTCCGTGAACTGCGAGTTGTAGAGCTCGGCGTAGAAGCCGTCCTTTGCGAGCAGCTCCTCGTGCGTGCCGGACTCGACGATATCGCCATCGCGCAGCACCAAGATGACGTCCGCGTTGCGAATCGTCGACAGGCGATGCGCGATCACGAAGCTCGTCCTGCCCTGCATGAGCGCGTCCATGGCGCGCTGGATGCGCTCCTCGGTGCGCGTGTCCACGTTCGAGGTCGCCTCGTCGAGGATCAGGATGGGACGGTCCGCGATGAACGCGCGCGCGATCGTCAGCAGCTGCTTTTGGCCCTGGCTCACATTGGAGGCGTCCTCGTTCAGCTCGAACGCATAGCCGCCGGGAAGCGTGCGGATGAAGTGGTCCGCCAGGGCGGCGCGGGCCGCCGCATGGACCTCGTCGTCGCTCGCGTCGGCGCGGCCGTAGCGGATGTTCTCGAGCACGGAGCCCTTGAACAGCCAGGTGTCCTGTAGCACCATGGCGAAGTTCTCGCGCAGGTCATCGCGCGCGTACTCGCGCACATCGACGCCGTCCACGCGAATCGCGCCCGCGTTGACGTCGTAGAAGCGCATGAGCAGCTTCATGAGCGTCGTCTTGCCCGCGCCCGTGGGCCCCACGATCGCGACCGTTTGGCCGGGCTGGATGTCGCACGAGAAGTCATGGATGATCGTCTTGTTGGGCACGTAGCCGAACTTCACATGGTCGAACTGGACGGCGCCCTTGCTGCGCTGCGGCAGCTCCGGCGTGGCGGCGTCGGCGGACTCCTCGGGCTCGCTCAAGAACTCGAACACGCGCTCCGCTGCCGCGGAAAGCATCTGAATCATGTTCGACACCTGCGTGAGCTGGGTGATCGGCTGCGTGAAGTTGCGCACGTACTGCATGAACGCCTGGATGTCGCCGACGCTGATGGCGCCCGCGACCGCCAGGAAGGCGCCGAACGACACCACGGCGACGTAGGCGAGGTTCGCGACGAAGTTCATGATCGGCTGCATCAGGCCCGAGAGGAACTGCGAGCGCCAGCCCGCCTCGTAGAGCAGGTTGTTGTCGGCATCGAAGTCGGCGACGGCGCGCTGCTCGCGGTTGAACACCTTGATGACGTTTTGGCCGGAGAAGCTCTCCTCGATGACGCCGTCCACCTTGCCGAGCAGCGTTTGCTGCTGGCGGAAGTAGCGCTGAGACGAGCGGACGACGAGGACGACGAGGACGAGCGACACCGGGATGGTCAGAAACGTCAGGCCGGCCAGCGCGACCGACACCGAGATCATCATGAGGGTGACGCCGATGATCTGCGTGATCGAGGTGATGAGCTGGGTGACGCACTGGTTGAGCGACTGGCCGACCGTGTCGACGTCGTTGGTGATGCGCGACAGCACGTCGCCGACCGCGTTGCTCTCGAAGTAGGACAGCGGCATGCGGTCGATCTTCTCGACGATCTCGCGGCGCATGCGGTAGCACACGCGCTGCGTCACGCCCGTCATGAGCCACCCCTGCAGGAAGTTGAATCCGGCGGAGGTGATATACAGGCACAGCAGGCCGGCGAGGATGTACCCGATACCGGCGAAGTCGATGGAGCCCGTGCCCATGATCTTGGCGCTCAGGCCCTCGAAGAGCTTGGTGGTTGCCTGGCCCAGGATGCGCGGGCCCACGACGTTGAACACCACGGAAGCGACGGCGCAGACCAGCGCCACGATGAGCGCGATGCGTTCATGTGCGAGATAGACGACAAGGTGCTTGACCGTGCCTTTGAAATCACGGGCGCGCTCAGACGCGGGCCCGCGGCGTGCAGGACCTGGCATCAGCGCTCACCTCCCTTCTCGGTCGAATCTTCTGCTGCGGCGGCGGGCTCCACGCCCTCGTCGCCGGACTGCCCCGATGCCGGGCGCGCGGGCTCGTCCAGCCCGAGCTCGGACTCGGACAGCTGGCTCTTGGCGATCTCGAGGTACTCGGGGCAGGAGTGCAGAAGCTCGGCATGCGTGCCGCGCCCCACGATGCGCCCGTCATCGAGAACCAGGATCTCGTCGGCATGCATAATCGTGGCGATGCGCTGGGCGACGATGATGACCGCGGAGTCGGAGCAGCGCCGATCGAGCTCGGCGCGCAGCGTCGCATCGGTCTTGTAGTCGAGCGCCGAGAACGAGTCGTCGAACACGAGGACCTTCGGATGGATGGCGAGGGCGCGCGCGATGGAGAGGCGCTGGTTCTGACCGCCCGACACGTTCGTGCCGCCCTGGGAGATCGGGCTCGAGTAGCCGTCCGGCTTGCCCTCGATGAACTCGGTCGCCTGCGCGATCTGCGCCGCCTGGACCATGTCCTCGTCGCTCATGGATTCGTCGCCGTACTTGATATTGCTCTCGATGGTGCCGCTGAACAGCATGCGCTTCTGCGGCACATAGCCGATGGTGCGGCGCAGTTCGGCCAAGTCGATGTTGCGGATGTCGACGCCATCGAGCGTGATGGAGCCCTCCGTCACGTCGTACAGGCGCGGAATGAGCTGCACGAGCGTCGATTTGCCGCAACCGGTCGAACCGATGATGGCGACGGTTTTGCCCGGCTCGGCCGTGAAGCTGATGTTCTCGAGCGTCGGAACGTCGGCGTCGGGATACGTGAACGTGACGTCGTTGTACGAGACGACGCCCTTCCAGCCCTCGGACCGCTCGCGCGTGACGCGCGCCTCGGGCTCGGGGTTCTTGATGGACGTCTGCGTGTCGAGCACCTCCTGCACGCGGTCGGCGGCGACGCCGGCGCGCGGCAGCATGACCGAGATCATCGTGAGGATCATGAAGCTCATGATGACCTGCATCACGTAGTTGATATAGGCCATCAGCGTGCCGACCTGAAGGTTGCCGGCGTCTACGCCCTGCGCTCCGAACCACACGATGCCGACGGTCGTGGCGTTCATGACGATCATCATCACCGGCATGAGGAACGTCATGCAGCGGTTCGTGAAGATATAGGTGCTCGTGAGCTCGCGGTTCGCCTCGTCGTAGCGCTCCTCCTCGTGCTTTTGGCGGCCGAAGGCGCGGATGGGCATGATGCCGGTGAGGATCTCGCGCGCGATGAGGTTGTTGCGGTCGACGAGCGACTGCATGATCCGGAACTTGGGCATGGTGACGCCCATGAGCACGCCGATCGCGATGGCGATGGCAACGATGGCGACCACGAGGATCCATTCCATCCCGGTGGGGGTGGTCAGCACGCGCACCACGGCGCCAAGGCCCATGCAGGGGGCGAACAGCACGATGCGCAGGCACATCACGGTGATCATCTGGATCTGCTGGATATCGTTGGTCGCGCGCGTGATGAGCGAGGCCGCGGAGAACTTGCCCATCTCCGCCGGCGAGTAATCGAGCACGCGCTCGTAGAGCTGATGGCGAAGGTCGCGACCGATGGCGGCAGACGTGCGGCTCGCGTTGAGCGCCGCGAGTATGGCGCATGCCGCCGAGGCGAGCGCATACCCGAGCATGGTCAGGCCCTGGCTGAACAGGTAGTTGCTCTGCACCGCCGTCAAGTCGACACCGGCATCGCGGTACGCGCTCTCGACGAACTCGATGGCGCGCGACTGGATGATCGAGTCGCCGTTGTCGCCAAGCTGGCGGGTCAGGGTCTCTCGGGACTCGACGAGCTGGTCTTTGGTCACCACGCCCGCATCGACGAGCCTCTCGATGTCAGCGATGTCGATGGTGTCGCCGAACATCTGCCGCATGAGCTCGACCGGGTCGGCCGATGCCGCCGGCGCCTGCTGGGCGGTGCCTGCGTCCGCGGCGGAAGATTCCGTGGCCGCGTCGAACTCGTCGATTGAGACGCCCTCCATGAACTGATAGGCGAGCATCTCCGCCTCGCCCATGAAGCCCTCCAGCGACTCGCGATCCGAGCGTGACCCCGTAAACGTCCGGACGCCGTCGGCGTCGGGCTCGCTGAAATGGGGCTCGACCTGATCGACCTCGGCATCGCTCAGGAACAGCTCGACGCTCTCCAGGTCCTCCGACGTGATCTCATCAGGAACCGTGCTTGAGATACCGCCCTGGCTGATGCCGACATCCACGATGTCGCTCATGACTCCGGGCAGCGTGAGCTCGAAGTTCGCCTGCGCGAAAAGCAGCACCAAGGCGATCAGAAAACTGAGCTTGTGGTTCTTCAGGAAGCTGAAAATCCTCACGCGTCCCATCCCCTCCTCATATTGTCGTACCTATACACAACGGCTCATTCTTTCCGAATGACATTCGGAAATTCGCGCGACCCTCGGATTCATAAGAACCCAACAACTTAGGCACCTAATTTTTTTGCAAATCGGGGACGTACCTTCCGCGTGCATCTTTGCAAATCGGGGACGTACCTTGCGCGTGCATGTTTGCATGCAAGGGACACCCCTTTGATGTTGGCGATGGCTATGCCTCCGGATAATTCAAGCATGCCCTGTCGCGCCATGAAAAAAGGCACCCAATGGGTGCCCAGTAGTTCAAAATATACCGTCGGTAACGGTTAACGCGATGTTTGCCGCGAAGTCTTAGGAACGAGCGACCTTGCCGGACTTGAGGCAGTTGGTGCAGACGTTCATCTTGCGACGATGACCATCGACCACAACATACACGCGCTGGATGTTGGGACGGAACTTACGGATGGCGACGCGGTGCGAGTGGCTAATGGAGCGACCAGCAACGGGGTGCTTACCGCAGATCTCACAAACCTTAGACATTTTCGTTAACCTCCTTGGACGGCATAAAACAGCCGTTGAACAAACAGCATTGGACTATAGCACAGTTTGGCGCATCTGCTGAATCTACACATTGAGCACGCGAATATCGGTTTCGCACCGGCATTATAGAGAAAAACCGATCTGGAGCAGTGAACCGTGCTCGCTGCGCACATGCCAGCAAATGCAGAGTAACTATACCAGAATCCCTGAGCAATGCCCCTGAAAAGGGCATCAGCCGCAAAAAGCATCACGTACCAACAAGCACACCACGCCACATGCCCCATCGACGCCGTGGAACCGATTGGTCGGACCCCCTGATAGAAGCGTCTCATAGAGCGGACGGGCTCCGCGGATGCCGCGCAACCGTAGCGAGCCTTGCTGCCGTACGACTACGGCATCACCCGAGATGTCGCCCTCGAGATGGTCGATATTCCGATCCCCGTGAAACGCCCGATCTGCTTAACTAGAAGGCCCGCCTCGCGCATGCTGACCAATATGCCGTTGCGCCGCTTCACGCCCAGCGCCTTCACCTCGTGAAGCGCGACGTCCTCGGGCAGAACGCTCAGGGCGCGATCGAGCGCCTCGCCATCATTGAGCCTGCCCGTCCTACATGATGCGCGGTAGTCGTCGCAAGGTCCGTTCATAAAGTACTCGATCAGCCCTTCTCGGCTACCGGCCAATCCGATGAGGACGTCGGTTTTGCACAGCCAGCCGATATCATCCCTGCACACCCCCGCGTACTCTTGGAAACTGCTCCAGGGATACTCGTCGACCTCGAATCCCGCATCCAGCGCGTTTCTCTGTATATACGTAGCCGCTTGAAGAGCATAACGGTCGGAATTGATAGCCGAGCAGCCGAATCTGTTTTGGAATACATGCCCGACTCTATCCGTGGTGTGATTGAAGTGCATGGCGTAACGGCAAAGAAGCGAATGCATCGCCTTGCTGAATCCATCCGGCCGCTCATCGTCCTCGTTTTCCAGAAGAAGATGAACATGATTTGCCATGAGGCACCAGGCGATGATCGCTATGCGATGGGTCGCACATGATTGCGCCAACATGTCGAGGAACTTCACGTAATGATCGTCGGAGTAGAAAATGAGCTGGCTGCCGACTCCGCGAGCCGTGATGTGATAGAGACCCGACTCAGATAGTTCTCGTGCTACGCGCGGCATGGCAATCCCCCTTTGCATGCGCTTGATGTATATGGGTTCATATTGCCCATTATGTATTGGTGATTTCATTAGGTTCATTATTCTTTGTTTTTGTAAGGACACCTTACATGATGCGGATTGCTTCTCTAAAGATTCCAGACACAGACCGACAAGAGGTTTCCCCGCATCAAAAAGTGCATACGGAAGGTACGTCCCCAATTTGCAAAAGTGCATGCGTAAGGTACGTCCCCGATTTGCAAAAGTGCACGCGGGAGGTACGTCCCCGATTTGCATTTGCGTCCCCAATTTGCATTTGGTGAAGCGTTTCAATTTGTTGGGTGGGAGGACTAGGGCATATTTTGATAGGTTGATAGGGTTTTTGCAGTATGGGATGGGTGTCGAGACGTGAAGAGTCTTCACAATTCGGTGTCCGTTTAGGCTGATTTCAGACGATTATCTGCAGTTGAAGCGTTTCATTTGTACCGTTTACGGCAAATCTCTGTAATGCTTCGGAAAACACGCCAATCCTTATATAGAATACAAGCCATAGGCAGGCACCGATGAAAAGGAGCTCAGCATGGCAAAAAAGCCAACGGTTCATGCCAATCCCGCCGTCGTCGACACCGTCGACGCCTTCAAGGAGCGTCTCGAGTACGTCCGTGACGCCCAGAAGGCCTACGCAAGCTTCACCCAGGAGCAGGTCGACAAGATCTTCTACGAGGCGGCCATGGCCGCCAACAAGATGCGTATCCCCCTGGCCAAGATGGCCGTGGAGGAGACGGGCCGCGGCGTCCTCGAGGACAAGGTCATCAAGAACCACTATGCAGCCGAGTACATCTACAACGCGTACAAGAACACCAAGACCTGCGGTGTGATCGAGCGCGACGAGGCCTATGGCATCACGAAGGTCGCCGAGCCGATCGGCGTCGTGGGCGCAGTCATCCCGACCACCAACCCCACTTCCACCGCCATCTTCAAGTGCCTCATCTGCCTGAAGACCCGCAACGCCATCATCATCTCCCCGCACCCCGCGGCGGCCAAGTGCACCATCGCCGCCGCCAAGGTCGTGCTCGACGCCGCAGTCAAGGCAGGCGCCCCCGAGGGCATCATCAGCTGGATCGACCAGCCGACCCTCGAGCTCACCAGCTCCCTCATGAGCAACGTCGACATCATCCTGGCCACCGGCGGCCCCGGCATGGTCAAGTCCGCGTACTCCTCCGGCAAGCCCGCCCTCGGCGTCGGCGCCGGCAACACCCCCGTCGTCATCGACGAGACCGCGGACATCCTGAACGCCGTCAACTCGATCATCCACTCCAAGACGTTCGACAACGGCATGATCTGCGCTTCCGAGCAGTCCGTCACCGCCCTCGACTCCATCTACGACCAGGTCAAGGCCGAGTTCGAGCGCCGCGGCTGCTACTTCGTCAAGAAGGGCAAGGAGCTCGAGGCCCTGCGCGAGACCATGTTCAAGAACGGCGCCCTCGATCACCGCATCCCGGGCATGCCCGCCGCCAAGATCGCCGAGCTCGCCGGCATCGACGTCCCGGCCAAGACCAAGATCCTGATCGCCGAGGTCTCCTCCACCGACCCGGTCAAGGAGGAGTTCTCACACGAGAAGCTCTCCCCCGTCCTCGCCATGTACCATGCCAAGGACTTCCAGGAGGCCGTGGACAAGGCCGAGCACCTCGTGCTCGCAGGCGGCCCGGGCCACACCGCGTCCCTGTACGTGCATCCCGCCGAGAAGGACAAGATCGCGCTGTTCGAGGACACCATGAAGGCGTGCCGCATCGTGATCAACACTCCGTCCTCCCAGGGCGGCATCGGCGACCTGTACAACTTCGGCATGAAGCCGTCCCTGACGCTGGGCTGCGGCTCCTGGGGTGGCAACTCCGTCTCCGAGAACGTTGGGGTGAAGCACTTGCTCAACATCAAGACCGTGGCCGAGCGCCGCGAGAACATGCTCTGGTTCAGGGCTCCCGAGAAGATCTACTTCAAGAAGGGCTGCACGCCGGTCGCCCTCGACGAGATCGGCCGCGTCATGGGCAAGAAGCGCGCCTTCATCGTCACCGACTCCTTCCTGTACAAGAATGGCAACTGCCGCGCCATCGAGGCTAAGCTCGACGAGATGGGCGTCGCCCACGACGCGTTCTACGACATCTGCCCCGACCCGCGCCTGCAGGACGCCGAGCGCGGTGCCGAGCGCATGCGCCTGTTCGAGCCCGACGTCATCATCGCCGTCGGCGGCGGCTCCGCCATGGACGCCGGCAAGATCATGTGGCTCATGTACGAGCACCCCGAGGTCAGCTTCGAGGATGCCGCCATGGACTTCATGGACATCCGCAAGCGCGTCTTCAACTTCCCCAAGCTGGGTGAGAAGGCCTACTTCGTCGCCGTCCCGACCTCTTCGGGCACGGGCTCCGAGGTGACGCCGTTCGCCATCATCACCGACGCCGAGACCGGCATCAAGTGGCCGATCACCGACTACGCGCTGCTGCCGAACATGGCCATCGTCGACGTCGACAACGCCATGACCGCGCCCAAGGGCCTCACCTGCGCCTCCGGTATCGACGTCATGACGCACGCCATCGAGTCCTATGTCTCGATCATGTCCTCCGACTACACCAAGGGCCTCTCCATGCGCGCCGCCAAGCTCGTGTTCGAGAACCTGCCCGCGGCCTACGAGAAGGGCGCCAACGACCCGCACGCCCGCGAGGAGATGCACAACGCCTCCTGCCTCGCCGGCATGGCGTTCGCGAACGCCTTCCTGGGCGTCAACCACTCCATGGCCCACAAGCTCGGCGCGTTCCATCACCTGCCCCACGGCCTGGCCAACGCCGTCATCCTCACCCGCGTCATGCGCTACAACGCTGCCGAGAAGCCCGTCAAGATGGGCACCTTCTCCCAGTACCAGTATCCGCACGCGCTCAAGGACTACGCCGACCTCGGCCGCTACTGCGGCTGCACCGGCGCTGACGACCGCGAGGTGTTCGAGAACTTCATCGCCAAGCTCGAGGAGCTCATGGACACCATCGGCATCAAGAAGACCATCGCCGAGTACGGCGTCGACGAGAAGTACTTCCTGGAGACGCTCGACGAGATGAGCGAGCAGGCCTTCAACGACCAGTGCACCGGCGCCAACCCGCGCTACCCGCTGATCAGCGAGATCAAGGAGCTCTACCTCGACGCCTACTACGGCCGCGAGCCCCAGAGCTACGAGGCCTAACGATCCGGCTCACGCCCGATCACCCGCAACCGGGGCGCGCTCGGAGCGCCGCGCTTCACGCGCGCCCCGATCTGGCATACGATGGTGCAAACCACAAGAAAGGACGGTAGCGCCATGATCCTTCCCGATTCCAAGGTCGAGATCGTTCGTCATTCCAACAAGGTCGTCTACGATCTGGGCGACAAGATCGCCAAGGTCTTCTCCGAGGACAAGCCGGTCTCCGACGTGTTCAACGAGGCTCTGAATCTCGCGCGCATCAACGAGTGCGGCATCCGCTCCCCGAAGGCCATCGAGGTCGCCAAGGTCGAGGACGCCGGCTGGGCGCTCGTCACCACCAAGGTCCCCGGCGTCACCCTCGCCGAGAAGATGGCCGCCGAGCCCGGCCGCTTCTACGAGTACCTCGAGCAGTTCGTGAACCTGCAGATCGAGGTCCACTCCTATCGCTGCCCGCTGCTCCCGCGCCAGACCGACAAGTACTCCCGCATGATCAACTCGCTGGACCAGATCAACGCCTCCACGCGCTACGACCTGCTGCAGCGTCTTGACGGCATGAAGATGCGCCGTCGCGTCTGCCACGGCGACTTCAACCCCTCCAACGTGATCGTGGGCGATGACGAGCAGCTCTACGTATGCGACTGGGCGCACGCCACCCAGGGCGCTCCCGCAGCTGACGCCGCCATGACCTACCTGCTGTTCGCCCTGCAGGACAAGCAGCAGGCCGACGCCTACCTCGAGCTGTACTGCGAGCACGCCGACGAGGCCGTCCAGGTCGTCCGCGGCTATCTGCCGATCGTCGCTGCCTCCGAGCTCGCCCGCAAGCGCGGCGGCAAGAACGACGAGTTCCTGATGAGCTGGATTGACGTGTTCGACTATCAGTAAGGACTGATTCCCATCGGGCGCGGCCCGAGATTCCACGCGAACGTCCTCGGCCTGCGGCCTGCGGAATGTTCGCTTAGGAATTCTCGGGCCGCGCCCTGCATCATCCCTACTGCAGGTAGTCTTGCTTGGGTTTTTGGATGTGTGCGCCGCCTATTGGGCGGCGCTTTTTGTTAGTGGAAGGTCCAGCAGACGATGGTGCCGGCGTGGCAGGTGATGGTCGCCTCGGGACCCTCGATGACGTTCGAGATGCCCAGATCGGAAAGCAGGTCGACCGGATGGTGGTCGAGATTCCACCGCATGCCGGACTCGGACACCTCGCACGCGGCGGACAGCGGGATGAAGGAGAACCGACGCGACTCAGCGCCCTCGATGGTCCAGCTGTGCCCCGCATGCAGGATACGGCCCTCGAACGCATCCTCGACAAGCTCGACCGGCCCCTCCCAGGAGACGAGACGGCCGAGCACGCCGAGCAGGTGGTCGGGATGCCCGCCTGACAGGCACGTGCACACGAGCCTCGGCGCTCCCCAGCGCTGACGGATCGCGCGAAGGGCGAGCGAGAGGTCGGTGTCGTCCTTATGCGGGTTGTAGCGCTCGATCTCGAAGGGCGCGCTGTCGCCGGCAGCCTCGACGGCTCGAACGAGCGCCGCACCCTCGGCGCTGACGGAGTCCGCATCGCCGCAGAACACGTCGACGCCGATATCGGCATCGCGAACCGCGTCGAGGCCCCGGTCGATGGCCACCACGGCATCAGCGCGCGCAGCGGCCCGCCGGACCGTCGAAGCCGACGAGGGCTCGGGAGACCCGCCGACGACAGCGACGGACGCAGGCTCGTCTGCGCGCATCATGCCCTCTCCCCGAACGCGTAGATCCGCTCGAGCGAGAGCTCGTCGAACTCATCGATGAAGATCTCGCTGTTGGCCCGCACGTCGTCCCGAAGCGCACGGCCCTCGGGATCGTAGATGCCGACGCGGCGATAGCCCGCGGAGCCCGAGCTCAGCAAGCCGAACGTCGCGTCCTCGAACACCCAGACGTCGCGATGCGCCGGCACCTCGTCGAATCCGCAGGCATCGCTCAGGCGCTGGAGGGCCAGGTTGTACACGTCCGGGTGATCCTTGGAGGCGCCCGCCTCCCCGGTCGTCACGATATCGCAGAAGAAGGGGCGCAGCCCGTTGGCCTCAAGGCCGGCCTCGACGGCGACGACGGGCGTCGAGGTCGCGATGATCATCGGGATCCCCGCCTCGCGCGCACTTTCCAAAAAGTCCCGTACGCCGCGTCGGGGCGGCACGTCGCGGCGGTAGTGCTCCATCAGCATGTCCATCAGGCGATCATAGACGTCCTGGCCGGTTTCGCCCACGCCCCACGTCTCGTGATAGGCCTCGCATTCGCCCATCACCGGCAGGGACTCGAACCGGGCGAAGTCGTCGGGCGTCGTCTCGATGCCGTAGGTCGCCAACAGCTCGACCTGCACCTTGAGCCACATGCCCATGGACGAAAGCAGGGTGCCGTCGCAATCGAAGATGAACGCGCGCGGACGCGCGGGACGCTGCTCGGACATAGCGTGTCCTCCAACTCGCGAGAATGACCACCAAACGATACGGGACTCCGCACCGCCCTGACATCCTAGCAAATCGGTCGCGCCCATGCAGCGTGCCAACATTTCCGCATGAACCCCGAACGAGCAGCTCACGGCGCCTTTACACGCCCTTGCCAAAAGCGCGATACGCTGTCAAGGGGAAATCGGTGAACAAGAGCCCTGGCTTCGCGCCCGCAACGCAAACGATTGGCACCCTGCCCAAGGCGGCCCCGCACTTCTACGATGGACCGAACGATTGGACATCTTGGACACCCCGAAAAGCAGCCAAAAGCTCAGCACAGCGGGGTTTTATCCATTTCGCCCAACGGACAAAATCGACCGTCCTTCGGCTTCACCTCGATGTTATGACGCGTAAGTGTTAAATTATGTACGTCGCGGTGTTCCAACCCACCGGCGGTTGCTCGCAGGCGCATGGATATCGCCGTGACCGTATACCAGTTTTGGGCGACGTTATCGTCTCCCCTGTCGATTGGACGGATAAGTTGGACCGCACACATGCTGAACTCGATACTTCGCAGGCGGCATCCACGGATGGCGCGCAGGCCCCCTGCCTGATCATCACCGATGACGACATCCATCTGTTCGCTCAGGGTTCGTGGAACCGCAGCTGGGAAAAGATGGGCGCGCATCCCGACACGCAAAACGGCGTGGACGGGTGGCGCTTCTGCGTCTGGGCGCCCGAGGTCGCAGGCGTCTCTGTCGTCGGCGACTTCAACGACTGGGACGTCGAGGCGAACAAGCTCGACGAGCTTCCCACGGGCGGTCTGTGGCAGGGGTTCGTGCCCGGGCTCTCCCAGGGCGACCTCTATAAGTACGTCATCGAGACGGACGACGGCAAGCTCCTCTACAAGGCAGACCCGTACGGGTTCTGGAGCGAGAAGATCCCAGGCACCGCATCGCGCCTGATGGACATCGAGGGCTACGAGTGGGGCGACAAGCCCTGGATGGACGCCCGCCACGCCTCCGACCACATGAAGAAACCCCTGAACATCTACGAGGTCCATCTGGGCAGCTGGCGCCGCCACGGCGACGAGCCGCAGGGTGAGCCGGACGAGAACGGCAACTACCCCGGCCCCATGGATCCGTTCCCCGCGCAGCGCGGCGAGTACTACACCTATGACGACCTGTCGGTCGAGCTCGTCGACTACGTGCGCGAGATGGGCTACACCCACATCGAGGTGCTGCCCGTCATGGAGCACCCCTTCGACGGCTCGTGGGGATACCAGGGAACGGGCTACTACGCGGTGACCGCCCGCTACGGCGAGCCCAAGCAGTTCATGCACTTCATCGACGCGTGCCACCAGGCGGGCATCGGCGTGATCCTCGACTGGGTCCCCGGCGGCTTCTGCGCCGACGCCCAGGGGCTCGCGACCTTCAACGGCCACATGCTCTACGAGCGCGAGATCCATCCCAACTGGGGCACGCACAAGTTCGACTTCGGCCGCGGAGAGGTCCGCAGCTTCCTGATCTCCAACGTGCTGTTCTGGATCGAGCAGTTCCACGCCGACGGCATCCGCATGGACGGCGTCTCGAGCATGCTGTACCTGAACTTCGGCGTGGACGACCCCGCCCAGAAGAAGTTCAACAAGTACGGCGATGAGGGCGACCTCGATGCCATCGACTTCATCCGCAAAGTCAACAACACCGTGGGCCAGACCTTCCCCGACGTCATGATGATGGCCGAGGAGTCGACCGCATGGCCGCTGGTGACCTATCCCGCCGAGGACGGCGGCCTGGCGTTCCACTACAAGTGGGACATGGGCTGGATGAACGACACGCTGCACTACATGCAGACCGACTTCCCGTGGCGCCCGGGCAACCACACCCTGCTCACGTTCTCGATCATGTACGCGTTCTCCGAGAACTTCATCTTGCCGCTGTCGCACGACGAGGTCGTTCACGGCAAGTGCTCGCTGATCGGACGCATGCCTGGCGACTGGTGGCGCCAGTTCGCGGGCCTGCGCACGCTCGCCTTCTACCAGATGACCCATCCGGGCGCCAAGCTCAACTTCATGGGCAACGAGATCGCCCAGTTCATCGAGTGGCGCTATTACGAGTCGATTCAGTGGTTCCTCACCGAGGAGTACGAGACCCACGCCAAGCACCAGCAGTTCATCAAGGCGCTGAACCATCTCTACACCGCCGAGCCGGCGCTCTACGAGCTCGCCTACTCCCAGGACGGCTTCGAGTGGATCGACCCCAACGACAACGAGCAGTCCATCATCTCGTTCGTCCGCCACGGCGAGAACCCCGATGACGACCTGGTCGTCCTCATCAACTTCGACCCCGCGTTCTACGAGACGTTCCAGATGGGCGTCCCGCGCGAGGGCGACTACCTCGAGATCTTCAACTCCGACGACGTCCGTTTCGGCGGATCCGGCAAGCACAACGAGAAGAAGCTCTCCAGCCACCCCGAGCCCAAGCACGGCTTCGAGAACTCCATCGAGCTCCTCGTCCCGCCGCTTGCGGGCATCGTCCTGAAGCGCCAGGGGCCCAGCTCCTACAAGCCGCCCAAGATCAAGAAGACCACCGCGCGCAAGACGACCGCCAAGAAGGCGACCGCGACGACGACCAAGAAGACCGCGACCAAGCGCACCTGCGCCGAGAAGGCCGAGGACGCCGCGGCGTCTAGCGCTTCGAAGACCACCAAGACGGCCTCCGCCAAGAAGGCAACCGCGACGAGCAAGTCCACGGGAGCCAAGAAGACGAAGGCCGCATCGACCACATCCACCTCCACGGCCAAAACCGTGAAGACGCCGAAGAAGGCATCCGGTGCCGCATCCACTGCGGCACGCACGAGAAAGGCTTCGCCGAAGAGCTCCCCTGCCTCGGCGAAGGAAAACGACTAAGAGGGAGTTATCCGCATGCCAAAGATTTTTGCAACTGCCGATGAGTTCAAGCGCGATTACCGCACGATGCTTATGGCAGAGGTCGGCAAGGACATCGACGACGCCAAGAACGCGGAGCGCTATCGCGCGCTCGCCAAGCTGATCGCCTCGCGCGCGAACCGTCAGTTCGCAGAATCCGATTCCGAGAACGGCAGGAGCGACAAGAAGAAGGTCTACTACTTCTCCCTTGAGTTCCTCATGGGCCCGCTGCTCGACAACTACCTGCTCAACTACGGTGTTCGCGACATCGTCGAGCAGGGCCTGGCCGAGATGGGCATCGAGCTCGACGACCTGCTCGCCGAGGAGGGCGACCCCGGTCTGGGCAACGGCGGCCTGGGCCGCCTCGCCGCGTGCTTCCTCGACTCCATGGCCGCAGAGGGCATCCTCGGCTTCGGCAACGGCATGCGCTACCGCTACGGCCTGTTCAAGCAGGAGATCCGTGACGGCCGCCAGGTCGAGGTGACCGACAACTGGCTCGCCAAGGGCTATCCCTGGGAGACGCGCCACCCTGAGAGCCGCGTGCACGTCCGCTTCGGCGGCGACGTCGTGCGCCACGGCAACGAAGACGGCACCTTCAGCTTCAGCGTCGAGGGCGGCGACCTCATCGAGGCCATCCCCTACGACGTGCCCATCATCGGCTACAACGGCAAGACCGTGAACCGCCTGCGCCTGTGGAGCGCCGAGCCCGCGAGCGCCGACTTCGACCTGGACGCGTTCAACGCCGGCGACTACGCCAAGGCCAACAAGTTCCGCACGGACGCCGAGGCCATCTCCGAGATCCTGTACCCCAACGACGCTGGCGAGCACGGCCGTATCCTGCGCCTCAAGCAGGAGTACCTGTTCGTCGCCGCGGGCATCGCCTCCATCCTGCGCACCTTCAAGAACGACTACGGCACCTCCTCCTGGGACCGCTTCCCCGACCTGGTCGCCATCCACACCAACGACACGCATCCCGCCATGTGCGGCGCCGAGCTCATGCGCCTGCTCATGGACGAGGAGGGCCTCGACTGGGATACCGCGTGGGACATCGTGACGAGGTCCGTCTCCTACACCAACCACACGGTCCTGCCCGAGGCGCTCGAGAAGTGGCCCATCGACACGTTCCGCCGCCTGCTGCCGCGCGTCTACATGATCATCGACGAGATCAACCGCCGCTTCATGGAGAGCTTCCCGCGCGATGTCGACAACTGGCAGGACAAGCTGCGCAACACCGCCATCCTGTGGGACGGCCAGGTGCGCATGGCGAACCTCTCGGTCATCTGCTCCCACTCCGTCAACGGCGTGGCCCAGCTGCACACCGAGATCCTGAAGCGCGACACGCTCCACGACTTCTACGAGCTCACCCCCGAGAAGTTCAACAACAAGACCAACGGCATCTCGCCCCGTCGCTTCCTGGGCAACGCCAACCCCTCGCTGTCCCGCCTCATCACGAGCAAGATCGGTGACGGCTGGCTGAAGGACGCCTCCGAGCTCAAGCGCCTCGAGTCCTACATCGACGACAACGAGTTTTTGGACGCCCTCACCGCGAGCAAGCGCGAGAACAAGGTCCGCCTGGCCGAGTACGTCAAGAAGACCTGCGGCGTCGAGCTCGACGTCGACTCGATCTTCGACGTCCAGGTCAAGCGCTTCCACGCCTACAAGCGCCAGCTGCTGAACATCTTCAAGGTCATGCACATCTACAACCGCATGCTGGCCGACCCCTCCTACAAGCCGCACAAGACCTCGTTCATCTTCTCCGGCAAGGCGGCGAGCGCCTACACGTTCGCCAAGGAGGTCATCCGCCTCATCAACTCGGTCGCCGACGTCATCAACAACGACGAGCGCGTGAACGAGTACATCAAGGTCGCGTTCATCCCCAACTTCGCGGTCTCCAACGCCCAGCTCATCTACCCCGCCACCGAGATCTCCGAGCAGATCTCCACGGCCGGCAAGGAGGCGTCGGGCACCTCGAACATGAAGCTCATGATGAACGGCGCGATCACCCTCGGCACCCTCGACGGCGCCAACATCGAGATCGCCGAGCTGGCCGGCCTTGAGAACGAGAAGATCTTCGGCCTGAAGGAAAGCGAGGTCGAGGCGCTGCGCCACGGCAACTACTTCGCGTGGGACGTCTACAACGCGGACCGCGACAGCGTGGGCCGCTGCGTCGACGAGCTGGTCGACGGCACGTTCGCCCGCCTGTCGGGCAACTTCGAGTCCATCCAGGCCGAGCTCATGAACAACAACGACTACGACTTCGTGCTCGCCGACTTCGCCTCCTATGTCCAGGCGTGGGAGGAGCTCACCGAGGTCTATGACGACCAGCGCACGTGGCAGCGCATGGCGCTCATGAATATCGCCAACTCCGGCCACTTCTCGTCCGACCGCACCATCCGCGAGTACCGCGACGAGATCTGGAAGGCGTAAGGCGCACGGTTTTTTGGCCTTTACGGCGCGCCGCCCACATGCCCTTACGGCGGCGCGCCGCATTGTTACACCCAAGGCAAAGGTATTGCACGGCACAGCAATGAAGGAGAATTCGATGAGTAGAAAAGAATGCATCGCTATGCTCCTCGCAGGAGGACAGGGCAGCAGATTGGGGGCGCTCACATCTAAGATCGCCAAACCGGCAGTCTCATTCGGAGGCAAGTACAGGATCATCGACTTTACGCTGTCGAACTGCGCCAACTCCGGCATCGACACGGTGGGCGTTCTGACGCAGTACCGCCCGTATCGCCTTCACGCGTATCTGGGCTCCGGCTCCGCTTGGGACCTGGACGAGCGCGGCGGCGGCGTGTCCATACTCCCGCCGTACGCCACGCAGGACGGCGGCGCCTGGTACAACGGCACGGCTGACGCGGTCACCCAGAACCTCGATTACATCAAGGCCCATGATCCCGAGTACGTGCTGATCCTGTCCGGCGACGCGCTGTACCGCATGGACTACCGCGAGATGCTCGACAACCATATCAAGCACAACGCCGACCTCACCATCGCCGTCATGCCCGTGCCCTGGGAGGATGCGAGCCGCTTCGGCATCCTCACCACCGACGATGACGACCGCATCACCAAGTTCACCGAGAAGCCCGAGAAGCCCGACTCGAACCTCGCGTCCATGGGCATCTACATCTTCACGGCCGACTTCCTGATCAAGGCGCTCGAGGACGACGCGCTCGACCAGCGCTCCGGCCACGACTTCGGCGGTGACATCATTCCGAAGGCCCTCGCCGACGGCAAGAACCTGTACGTCCACAAGTTCCACGGGTACTGGAAGGACGTCGGCACCATCGCCAGCTACCACGAGACGAGCATGGGCCTGCTCGGGCCGAACCCCGAGTTCGACATCTACGAGAAGTCCGCGCCCATCATGAGCAACGACACCACCCGTCCCCCGCACTACATCGGCCCGAACGGCCGCGTTGACGACTGTCTGGTCTCCAACGGCTGCGAGGTCTTCGGCACCGCCAAGCACTCCATCCTCTCCACCGACTGCGTGGTCGAGGAGCGCGCCATCGTCGAGGACTCCGTCCTGCTGCCCGGCGCCATCGTCAAGAGCGGCGCCCACGTGGTCCGCGCCATCCTGGGCGAGAACGCCGTCGTCGAGGAGGGTGTGAAGCTCGGAAGCGTCGACACCCAGAAGGACACCGCTGTCGTCGGAAACGACGTCGTTATCGGGAAGGGGGAATGAGCCGATGATCAACAACAAGGCCATCGGTTACATCACTGCCAACTACACCGCGCTCAAGCAGGAGACGCTCCTGCAGAGCCGTCCCATCGCCTCGGTCCCGGTCATGGGCCGCTACCGCCTGATCGACTTCCCGCTGTCCAACATGGCGAACGCGGGCATCAAGACCGTCGGCCTGGTCATGCCGGGCAACTACCGCTCCATCATCGACCATGTCGGCCACGGCAAGGACTGGGGTCTCGATCGCAAGCGCGGCGGCCTCTTCCCGCTGCCCGGCAACCCCTACGGCACCACCAAGGCCGGCATGCGCTTCCTGCTGCGCGACATCATCTCCAACAAGACGCTGTTCCAGCGCGCCAAGGAGCCCTATGTCGTGCTGATGGGCTCGAACATCATCTTCAACATGGACCTCAACGCCATCATCGACGCCCATGAGGCGAGCGGCGTGGGCATCACCATGGTCTACGTCAAGGCCGAGCGCGACCACGAGGACGCCTGCTCCCTCGTTATCGGCGACGCCGGCCGCGTCATCGAGGTCCGCGAGGGCTGCAAGTACGGTGACAACAAGTTCGTCGACTGCTTCATCATCAACCGCGACCTCCTGCTGCAGATCATCGATCGCTACGCCAGCGCCGACTACCTCGACATCTTCGAGGCCATCGCCGCCGACTTCGCGCGCATCGACGTGTGCAGCTACGAGTTCAAGGGCCTTGCGGTGGGCATGTTCGACGAGGTCACCTACTACCAGCGCAGCATGGAGATGCTCGACCCCGTCATCAACAAGCAGCTGTTCCGCAAGGATCGCCCGATCCTCACCAAGGCCCATGACGCCGCCCCGGCCAAGTACGCCGCCGGCTCCATCGCATGCAACTCCCGCATCTCCGCGGGCTGCGAGATCATGGGTACGGTCCGCAACTCCATCCTGTCGCGCGGCGTCGTCGTCGAGTCCGGCGCGAACGTCGTCAACAGCATCATCATGCAGGGCGTCATCATCAAGAGCGGCGCACGCGTGGAGAACGCCATCATCGACAAGAACAATGTCGTGCCGGCGAACACCGAGCTGCGCGGCACCCCTGATGCGATTCTGTCCGTCGGCAAGGCCCCCGTCGTGTAACGAACCCGTTGCCACGGTCACAAATTGACCCCTACGCCCCATCGTGACGGGGCAAAGCGGTATCATTGAATTCGCCGTCTGGCCGCTTGGTCGGGCGGCGATTTGCCAACGGACTATATGCTTACAGGAGATTCCCATGGCTAACCAAAAGCTTCATATCGTGTTCGCGTCTGCCGAGGCTGCGCCGTTCGTGAAGACCGGCGGACTCGGTGATGTCGCGGGCTCGCTGCCCGCAGCCCTCGCCGCTGCCGGCGCCGAGGTCATCGTCATGGTGCCCAAATACGCCACCATCGCTGACGAGTACAAAAACCAAATGGAGCACGTGACGCAGTTCTACGTGCCCCTCGGCTGGCGCAACGAGTACTGTGGCCTCGAGCGCCTGGTGTACGACGGCGTCACCTACATGTTCCTCGACAACGAGCACTACTTCAGCCGCAGCTACCCCTACGGGTTCTTCGACGACGGCGAGCGCTTCGCGTTTTTCTCCAAGGCCGTCTGCGAGAGCCTACAGTACCTCCCCGACTTCCAGACCGACGTGCTGCACTGCAACGACTGGCACACCGCCCTGGCGCCCGTGTTCCTGCGCGAGTTCTATATGGCGAGCCCGCTGTACCGTAACGTCAAGACGGTCTTCTCCATTCACAACATCGCGTTCCAGGGCCAGTTCACCGACATGCTGCTCGGCGATATCCTCGGCCTGTCGCACATCGAGCCCGCCGTCCGCCAGCTGCGCTGCGACGCGCGCTCGATCAACTACATGCAGGGCGCGCTGAACTACTCCGACGCCATCACGACCGTCTCCCCCACCTATTCGTGGGAGATCCGCACCCCTGAGTTCGGCGAGGGCCTCGACGGCATCCTGCGCCGTCGCGAGAACGTCCTGTCCGGCATCCTGAACGGCCTGGACGTCAACCGCAACGACCCTGCGACCGACAACCGCATCCACGCCAACTACACCCGCGAGGACCGTTCCGGCAAGGCGGCCTGCAAGGCCGCGCTGCAGGAGGAGCTCGGCCTCGAGGTGCGCGACGACCGCCCGCTCATGGTCATGGTCACGCGCCTGACCCGCCAGAAGGGCATGGACCTCGTCACCTACTCGCTCGACCGCATCCTGTCCGGCGGCGTGCAGGTCGCCGTGCTCGGCACCGGAGATGCCGAGTACGAGGAGGCGCTGCGCTACTTCGAGCGCACGTATCCGGGCACGATGGCCGCGCGCATCGAGTTCGATCCGTTCCTGTCCCAGCGCATGTATTCTGGCGCCGACATGTTCCTCATGCCGTCGCTGTTCGAGCCCTGCGGCCTGTCCCAGATGATCGCCATGCGCTACGGCACCCTGCCGATCGTGCGCGAGACCGGCGGCCTCAAGGACACGGTCATCCCCTACAACATGTTCACCGGCGAGGGCACGGGCTTCACGTTCACGCACTTCAACGGCGACGAGATGGGCGATGCCGTCTTCCGCGCGGCCCGCACGTTCTGGGACGACAAGGACGCCTGGAACCACCTGGTCGACAACGCCATGTCCGCCGACTTCAGCTGGAAGCGCTCCGCCGAGCAGTACATGGACCTCTACTACGGCCTGCACCCCGAGATCGAGCGCTACGTCCCTTTTGTGGCTGAACCCGAGCCGCAGGAGAGCGCCCCTGCGACCGAGCCCGTCGAGGACAAGCCCGAGGAGACCCCTGCTGCCCCCGAGCCCGCAACGGAGACCGCCCCTGCCGCTCCGGTCGCTGAGACCGAGACGGCTGCAGAGGCTCCCGCAGCCGCCCCCGCAGCCGAGCCCGAGCCGAAGGCCGCCGAGCCCGCTGAGCCCGCAGAAGACGCCGCGCCCAAGGCCGCAGAAGAGGTGAAGCCCGCCGCCAAGAAGCCGGCGGCCAAGAAGACGACGACCGTCAGGAAGACCGCGACCAAGGCGACGACCGCGAAGACCGCCGCCGCGAAGACGACGGCTTCCAAGACCGCGGCTTCCAAGACGACCAAGGCTGCCGCCGCCAAGACGGCCGACGAGGCGCCTGCTGCCGAGACCAAGACCACGACGGCGAAGAAGACCGCTACCGCCAAGACCACGGCTAGCAAGACGACGGCGACCAAGACGACGGCCGCCAAGAAGACCACGTCTGCCAAGACTGCCGTCTCCACGAAGACCGACGAGGCGCCTGCGACCGAGGCGAAGACCACGACGACGGCGAAGAAGACGACCGCTGCCAAGACGACGAAGACCGCCTCGACCGCCGCGAAGGCCACGGCGACGAAGGCCGCGGCCAAGACGACGGCCGCCAAGACCGCCAAGGCAGACGATGCCAAGGCCGATCAGCCCGCCTCCGCCGAGCCGGCGGCCGAGAAGCCCGCACCGAAGGCCAAGACGGTCTCTGCCGCCCGCAAGACCTCGCGCACGAAGCGCTAGGCTTTGCCCCATCGACCGCTTTCTTCGGGGAGATCCGCACCGGGTCTCCCCTCTTTTTTGGATGCAAATCGGGGGACGTACCTGTTTCTTGCATATATGCAAGAAACAGGTACGTCCCCCGATTTGCATTACTCGCGGGTTGGTATTGTCCCCCTCGGCCAAATTCGTAAAGAGAGTCGTTTCCTGACATGAGCTTGTCATCCATACGATAAACTTATTGCTTGGCGTTTTCGCCTGACGCTTATTCATCACCCCCGCGGGCATCTCCGCGCGGGTTGTTTTCCAAGGATGTACCATATGAGACTTCGGCATAACAGTAGACTTCCGCAATTCCGCTCCCCCTTCGGAGCGGTGACCGCCGGCACCGAGGTTACGCTGGCGCTCGAAGTCTACAAGGAAGACGCCGCCGGCATCGAGTGCACCCTTCGCACATGGATCGATGGCGTGGGCGAGCAGCTCTACCCCATGACATCCGATGAGGGCGGCATGTACTCCGTGTCCGTGACCTGGGATGAGCCGAACATCGTCTGGTACAGCTTCATCGTCCGCACCCACGATGGCTTCGAGCAGCGCATTGGCGCACCGGAGGGGCACGTCGGAGGCGAAGGCGTCACCTATTTCGACCGCTTCGACGTCCCGTCGTTCCAGGTCACTGTCTACAAGCACCGCGCGACGCGTCCTTCCTGGTACGAGCGCGGCATCGTCTACCAGATCTTCCCGGACCGCTACGCACGCGACGAGCACTGGAGGCAGCGCGCCCTGGAGCGCCTCGCCCATCCGCGCCGCGGCAGCGGACAGCACATCGTCGAGGACTGGGACACGCCGCCCGCCTACGACCGCGACGACGCCGGCTTCATCACGAGCTGGGATTTCTACGGAGGCTCCCTGCGCGGCATCGAGGAGCACCTTCCGCACCTGGCGGAGATGGGCGTCACTTCCATCTACCTCAACCCCATCTTCGAGGCGGCGAGCAACCACCGCTACGACACCGCCGACTACATGAAGATCGACCCGCTTCTGGGCACCGAAGAGGATTTCCGCCGCCTGTGCGTCACCGCGCGCCAGCTCGGCATCAGCATCATCCTCGACGGCGTGTTCAACCACACGGGCAGCGACTCGGTCTATTTCAACGCCTTCGGCAACTACCCCGAGCCCGGCGCCTGGTCGCGCGACCCCGAGTCCGAGTGGGCCGACGCCTTCCGCATCAACGACGACGGCTCGTATGACTGCTGGTGGGGCGTGGGCAACATGCCCGCGGTGAACCAGCAGTCCGAGGCGATCCGCCGCCTCATCCTGGGGCCCAACGGCGTCATCCGCTACTGGCTGCGCGCCGGCGCCCACGGCTGGCGCCTGGACGTCGCCGACGAGCTTTCCGACGAGTTCTTGGCCGACATCAAGGCTGCCGCCCTGCGCGAGAAGCCCGACGCGCTCGTGCTCGGCGAGGTCTGGGAGGACGCCTCGAACAAGATCGCCTACAGCAAGCTCCGCCGCTACCTTCTGGGCGACGAGCTCGACTCCGCCATGAACTACCCCTTCCGCGACCTGGTGCTCGGCCTGCTGACCGGCGAAGACGGCGGCTACACCGCGCGCGATGCCGCGGAGGCCATCGAGGCGCTGCGGGAGAACTACCCGCCCGAGGCGCTCGCCTGCTGCCTCAACCTGCTGGGAAGCCATGACCGGCCCCGCCTCATCTCGGTGCTCGGCGGCCTGCCGAACATCGACGAAGTGCCCGAGCGCGAGCGCGGCAGCTGGAGGCTGTCCGACGACAAGCTCGGCCTGGCCAAGGGGCGCTATTGGCTGGCGACGCTCATCCAGATGACGTTTCTGGGCGTCCCCTCCCTGTATTATGGCGACGAGGCGGGCGTGCAGGGCCTCACCGACCCGGGCAATCGCGCCACCTATCCGTGGGGCCACGAGGACCGCGATTTCTTCACCATGGTCCAGAACGCCTCCGCGCTGCGCCGCACCCTGCCGCTGTTCGTCACCGGGTCCATCGAGGCCAAGGCGCTCAACGACGACGTGCTCTCCTACACGCGCCGTTCCGAGAGCGGTGAGTGCGCCACCGTCATCGTGAACCGCAGCCTCGGCTCCATGCACACGGTTACCATCCCCTATGAGGGCGAGCGCGCCATCGACGTCATCAGCGGCGCCGACCTGACAAGAAACGAGCAGGGCGAGGCCGAGCTCAGCCTGTGGCCGCTCGGCAGCGCCGTCGTGTACTTCCACGACGAGCAGAGGCTCCAAAAACCGCTCGACCGCGGCTGGGGCGTGGTCTGCCACATCACCTCGGTCCCCGGCATGAAGCCGGGTGAGCGCGGCACCCTCGGTGCCCCCGCCAAGCGCTTCGTCGACCACCTGGTGGCCATGGGCGCCCGCTACTGGCAGGTGCTTCCCGTGAACCCCACCGATGCCTACGGCTCCCCGTATGCGGGCCCGTCGGCCTTCGCCGGTAACATGGACCTGCTTGAGGAGACGCCCGAGCAGCTCGAGGACGCCTTCGAGGAGTTCCAGGCCGCAGGCGGCGACCAGACGCCGGAATACAAGCAGTTCCTCTCCCGCAACGAGGTATGGCTCGACCCGTACTGCGCCTTCATGGCCATCAAGGACGCCTCGCGCGGTGCCAGCCGCCATCGCTGGCCGCGCGCCTACCGCAGCTACGACGTCCGCATCCTCGACGACGCGCGCTTCATCGATCGCGGCGCCTTCCATGCGTTCGTCCAGTTCCGCTTCGAGACCGAATGGAACGAGCTGCGCGCCTACGCCAACGCGCGCGGCATCGAGATCATCGGCGACATCCCCATGTACGTCTCGGACGACTCCGCCGACGCATGGAGCGAGCCGGATATGTTCACGCTCGGATATAACGGTAAGCCGACGGAGATCGCGGGCACCCCGCCCGATCGGTTCTCGGAGACCGGTCAGGTGTGGGGCAACCCCACCTACCGCTGGAAGACCATGCGCGAAGACGGCTACACCTGGTGGATCGAGCGCCTTCGCCGTTCGTTTGCGCTCTACGACCGCGTCCGCCTCGACCACTTCCTTGGTTTCCAGGCCTACTTCAGCATCCCCGCGGGCAAAGACGGCAGCGCCGGCCGCTGGCTTGCCGGCCCCGGCATCGACCTGTTCCGCCGCGCCGAGCAGGAGTTCGGACCGCTGCCCCTGATCGCCGAGGACCTGGGCTACCTCACCCCCGCCGTCCGTGCGCTCACCGCCTCCTGCGGATTCCCGGGCATGGACGTCCTTGAGTTCGAGGACTACGATGTCCGCGAGGGCGTGAAGCCCGCGCGCGAGAAGATCGTCTACACCTCGACCCACGACACCTCGACGCTCGTTGGCTGGACCAGCGCCCGCTGGGCCGCCGAGGCGGACGAGGAGGAGGAGCAGGAGCTCGCATGCAGCATCATGCGCAGCGCGTTCGAGAGCGAATCCGATCTCGTGATGATGCCGCTGCAGGACGTCTTGCTGCTTGGCGACGATGCGCGCATGAACGTTCCCGGAACGACCGAGAACAACTGGAGCTGGCAGGCCGATGAAGACGGCATCGTCGGGGCCATCGAGCGCATTCGCGCGCTCGCCGACGAGACGGGCCGTTCTAATTCGGTGGAAGGTGCCTGATTCGCGAGCGCGAAACGTTGCAATCCGCCCGCATTTGGGTAGAGTAAACAAGGTTCACAGCACTCCCCGCCGTCCTTTGGGCGGCGGGGCTTTCATGAAACGACGAGGGGAAGTTATGGCACGTTACGATTACCGCTGCACAGGTTGCGGCTCCGTATTCGAAGTCGAGCACGGCATGACCGAGCATCCCGCTATCACCTGCCCGGACTGCGGCAAGCCGGCCGAGAAGGTCTTCAGCGCAAGCGGCATCGAGTTCAAGGGCTCGGGTTTCTACAACACCGATCAGCGCGGAGGCTCATCGAGCACGCCGGCGACGTCCGGCAGCAGTGCGTCCACCGAGAGCTGCGGCTGCGACAACTGCCCGCACAAGGAGAAATAAGAGCCAAAAGCATCCGCGTAACACCGGTATTTTAGGGACAGTCCCCTGAATTTCACTGCAGTGAAATTCAGGGGACTGTCCCTAAAATACCGCTAGATGCGAACGAGACGGGCGCAGAAGTGCCCATCGTAGGCCTGGGGCGCCGGCACGCTCTGGAAGAGGCCGCGCTCGGATTCCCATCGCCTGATGAGGGCCGCCGCGCCCTGAAAGCCCTCTTCATGAAAGATCGCGGCATCGGATACGGGCCTCACGCAAAACCGGCTTCCCTCGGGACCCGCGAGAAACGCATCGATTACCGCGTCGTTTTCCGCCTCAAGCACCGAACAGGTGGCGTAGATGAGCTCGCCGTCGGACTGTACGCGGCCGGAGGCCTGGCGAAGGAGCTCGAGCTGCAGCTCGGGGAGATCCCGCAGGGCCTCCCGTGCGCTCAGCCTCCAGGGAATCTCGGGATGGCGGCGCATGGTCCCCGTGCCCGAGCAGGGCGCATCCACGAATACCGTGTCGAACAGGACGCGTTCGGATGCCCTGCCGTCGATTGCCGCAAGGACCCCATCGAGATCGCGGGCGTCTCCCGCGACCGTCTCTATCCGCTCCATGGCGGCGAGTTCAAGCCGCTCGCGATTCAGCGTGCACTTGCGCTCGTGCAAGTCGAGCGCGACGTGGTCGCGCGCATATCCGGCGCGCGCGGCCTGTGCGGCCATCATGAAGGTCTTGGTCCCTCGCCCGGCGCCGATCTCAAGGCAGGTTCCGGGCCTCGTGGCCGCCGTCGCCACCAGCTGCGCGTTCAGGTCCGACACGACCGCATCGGCGGCATCCAGAATGCCGGATGCCACAAGGCGGGGGCCGTCGACGCCGGCAAGCGCGCCGGGAAGACCGCACGGGTCGCCGCCGATCGCGGGCGTCGTGCGCACGCGCGGGTTCACCTGCACGGCAAGGGGCGCGGCCATAAGCTGCGCATGCGCGAGCTGCGAGGCGCCCTCGGCACCGAGCGACCGGACAAGGGCCTCGCCCAGCCACAGCGGCAGCCCCGCGCGGCGCGCCATCGAAACCAGGGGACGGCGATCCGCATCCACCCCGTCTGCCGCCAGATATCCGGCCGCCGCATCGGCCACGCGCCGAAGCACCGCGTTCGCCAAGCCCGCGGCGCTTTTCGCCTGCGAGCGCACGAGCTCGACACCCTGGCTGACCGCGACCTCGGCAGCGGTTCCGAGATAGACGAGCTCGAACGCCGCTATGCGCAGCGCCGTGCGGACGCGCGCGGAAACCTTCTGGGGCCGTGCGAGGTATGCGTCCAGAAGCTCATCGAGCGCCCCGGTCGTCGCGGTGACGCCGAGCGCGAGCCGCATGGCGAATCCGCGATCGCGTGCATCGAGCTTGCGCGCACGGGGCATGCCGTCGAGCACCTCGCGCACATAGGCGCCGGCGCGCTCGGATTCGACAAGCGCGGCGAGCGCGACCGATCGAGCGGGAGCGAGCCTGCTCACGAGAGCGTCTCCCACGCGCCCTGCTTACCCTGCAGTCCCGCGGCCCACGCCTGGGCGTCCATCGCGCGCTTGCCGTCGGGCTTGACCGACAGGATCTCCAGGGCTCCGTCGGAGCAGCCGACAAAGACGCGCTTCGACGCGACGGCGAAGGACCCCGCCTCGACGCGGGGCGCATCGGGACGCCCGTCGGCGGCCATCAGCACGCGGACGGGCTTGTCGGCGACGACGCACCGCGCGGGCGCCGCATCGGATGAGGCGAGCACGCGCCGCAGATTATCCGTCACCGAGTCGGCGGCATCCAGGCGCAACTCGCTCTTCTCGATCTTCGCGGCATGCGTGACCAGGGATTCGTCCTGCTCGGTCCACACGGCGGTGCCGTCGGCCAGGGCGGGCAGCGTGTCCACCAGAAGATCTCCTCCGAGCTCGGCAAGCTCGGCGGTCAACTCGTCGGCCGTCTTGCCGGCCACCGTGCACGACGCCTGCGCGCAGAAGGCGCCCGTGTCGACGCCGTGGCCGATGCGCATGATGGAGACGCCGGTCTCATCGTCGCCCGCGAGGATGCAGCGCTGGATGGGCGCGGCTCCGCGCCAGCGGGGCAGCAGCGACGCGTGCACGTTCACGCAGCCCAGCGGCGCCATCGTCAAGACCTCGTCGGGCAGGATGCAGCCGTAGGCGGCGACGCAGAACACGTCGGCGTTCGCCCCGCGCAGGGCATCGAGCACCACATCCGTCATGCGCTTCGCCTCGAGCACCGGCAAACCGAGCTCGAGCGCGCAGGACTTGACCGGTGACGGCTCGAGCCGCTTGCCACGGCTGCGCACCGCGTCGGGGCGCGTCAGCACCAGCACCACCTCATGGGCTGCAGCGAGTTTTTTCAAAGCCGGCACCGCAAACGACGGTGTTCCCATAAAGACGACGCGCATGCGCTCTCCCTTCGTCATCACTCAAACCTCGACCGGACGCGGTGCCTGCCTACTCCGTCTGACCGGGCTTGGCCCCGCGGGCAAGCGCCTCCTGATAGTCGTGCATCGCGCTCATGCGCTCGGAGGGGGCAAGGCGCTCGAACATCGTCACGCCGTGCAGGTGGTCGATCTCGTGCTGCAGGCAGACGCACATCAGGTCACCCGACGCCTCGTAGCGCAGCAGGTCGCCGTTCAGGTCGTAGGCCTCGACCACGATGCGGTCGGGACGCTTGATCTCGACGTTGATGCCGGGGATGGACAGGCAGCCCTCCTTGGACGGCACCAGCGTGTCGGACTGCTCGACGATGCGCGGGTTGATCAGAACATACGGGTCGTAATCCCTTTCGGAGGTGTACTCCGTATCGATGACGACGAGCTGGATGAGCTCGCCCACCTGCGGCGCGGCCAGGCCGCATCCGCCGTTGTCGAACATCTGCCGCTTCATCTGCTCGGCGAGGCGCTCGATGTTCGCATCGATTTCCTCGATCTCAGCGCATTCCTGACGAAGACGCGGATCGGGAGACACGACGATGCCGTTGATATCCATGGTTCAAAAACCCTTCTCGTTGCCATGATGTTCTCTTAAACCGTGCTCTATCTTACCCGTTGACGGCGCCCATTCTCATGAAAGCGCACATCTTATCCGCCTGAACGGAGGCGCGCATTGGCCGCTCGGCACATGCGCGCGCCGCCGGGCGCGAACGCATGGCAGGCGGCTACATCATGTCGTACGCGTCGACATCGACGCTGACGTTGATGCCCGGCTTGGCGCCCACCTCGGATAGCGCGGAGGAGATCGCCGACGAGACGTCGAGGCCCACCGGCGACTTGATGATGAAATGGAAGCGGAAGTTGTCCTTCGCGCGCTCGATCACGCAGCTCGTGGGGCCCATGAGAAGCGGTGACATCCCAGATGACGGCATCTGGGGCAGCATCTCGAGATTGCGCGCCGTGATGCGCGCGAGCTCGGACGCATACGAGCGGGCGGCCGCCTCGTTGCGACCCCAGACCAGCACGTTCGTCAGCCTGACGTAGGGCGGGTAGAGCGCCTCGCGCCGCTGCCGGGAGTCGTGCTCCACGAACAGCGCGCGGTCGTGCTTCGCCACCGCCTGGATGACAGGGTCGTTCGGCAGATAGGTCTGGATGATCACGCGCCCGGGGTTGTCGCCGCGCCCGGCGCGACCCGCGACCTGCTCGAGCAGATCGTAGGCGCGTTCCTGGGCCCGGAAGTCCGGCATCTTGAGCGCGTAGTCGGCGATCACCACCCCCACGAGCGTGACCTCCGGAAAGTCCAGACCCTTGGCGATCATCTGCGTTCCGAGCAGCACCGCGCACTCCGCGGCGTCGAACTCCTCGAGCAGCTGCTTGTGCGCGTCTTTGCCCCGCGTGGAGTCCGCATCCATGCGGATGACCTTGACGTCGTCGGGCAACAGCGCCACCAGGGCGTCCTCGACCTGCTGGGTCCCCATGCCCATCTTGGCGAGATAGCGGCTGCCGCACTTGGGGCACGCGCTCCCGGCGGCGGGATACGGACGCACGTGGTAGACCGAGCCGCAGGTATGGCATTCAAGCGTATGGGTCCGCTCATGGTAAGTGAGCGCGGTCGAGCAGTGCTTGCACGTGGGCACGCACCCGCAGTCGCGGCACATCAGAAACGGGGCGAAGCCGCGCCGGTTGTGCAGCAGCACGGCCTTCTCGCGGCGCTCGGCGACTTCGAGCAGGGCCTCGCGCAGAGGGCGCGAGAACACGGAGCGCCCGCCGCCCGAAAACTCGCGGCGCAGGTCGGCGACGATGATATCGGGAAGCTTGGCGCTGCCGGGCCTCTCGGGCATCTCAACGCGCGTCCAGTGCTGACCGAGATGGGAGCCCTGCCGGCAGCGGGCGAGAGCCTCGGCTGAAGGCGTCGCCGAGCCGAGCACGAGCGGAAACCCTCCGAGGCGCGCCATCTGCGCGGCGACCTCGCGCGCATGGTACCGCGGGCTCGAGCCCTGCTTGTAGGACTGCTCGTGCTCCTCGTCGATCACGATGAGGCCGAGATCGCGAAGCGGGCAGAACAGCGCGGAGCGGGCGCCGACGACCACGCGCGCGACCCCGGATCGCACCATATCCCACTGGTCGAGGCGCTCGCCTGCGGACAGGCGGGAATGGAAGACGGCGACCGCCTGTCCGAAACGCGAGCGGAAGCGGCCGACGGTCTGCGCGGTCAGCGAAATCTCGGGCACGAGCACGCACGCGGTGCGGCCCCGAGAAAGCACGCGCTCGATCGCAGACAGGTAGACCTCGGTCTTGCCCGAGCCCGTGACGCCGTCTATCAGCACCACGTCGCCGCAGCCGCCCTGAGCGGCCGCGTCGATCGCGGAAAGCGCGGCCTGCTGGCCCTTCGTGAGCTGCCGGGGCGCCGTACCCTTGGCTGAGGAAAGGGTCGTCGCGTCGTCGATGCCGCGCCACGCCCGCCGCTCGTCGACACGGACCACGCCCTTTTTGGCAAGGGACCGGATGGCGGCGGACAGGTCGGTGTAGAGCAGGTTGAGCTCGCGCGTGGTGACCGGTCCGCACGCGAGGGCCTCCATGAGCTGGCGCTGCCGGGTGGCGGTCTTCGGTGGCACGTAATCTTGTCCTTCGGGCGTCAGCGACACGACGCGCTCGTGCGCCTCGGGCACCGCGGGGCGCTCGAGGGTATACGACCCGTCATCCCTCCTGCGCAGGCGCGGCGTTCCCCCGGGCGGGAGGAACAGCCTGAGGCATTCGGACAGCGGCGCCACGTATTCGCGGCTCATCCAAAACGAGATCTCCGCAAACAGGTCGGAGCAGGCGGGGCCCGCGAGCACGGCGGAGATCGGCTTGATCTTGCGCGGATCGAGCCCGCGCCGTGCACGGCCTGTGCGCGAAGGGTCCTCGGATGCGCGACGGGAAAGCGCATCCGGCGTGACGGCGAGGGCGAGCACGTAGCCGAGAGCCGGCCGATGGTTGAAATCGACGAGCACCGTGCACCCGGGCACCGCGTCGTCGACGAGGTCTGACGGCACCGCATAGGTGAAGGGATCCGACAGGGCACGCGAGGGGATGTCGAGAGCCACCAGCACATATGCCGCGGCGTTCATGCGGCCAGACCCCGCCGCGTCCCCGCGCGACGCAGCGCCCGGCCCCGCGTCGGGAGACGGTTCGGGGCCGGGCGTATTCGGTTCAGACAACAGCGAGAGCTGCTCCGCCATGGCGAAGGCCCGAGGCTACAGTCCGCAGGCGGAGCGCAGCTCGTCCACGCGGTCGCAGCGCTCCCAGGTGAAATCGGGATCCTCGCGACCGAAATGGCCGTAGGCGGCGGTCTTCTCGAAGATGGGACGGCGCAGGTCGAGATCGCGGATGATCGCTCCGGGGCGCAGGTCGAAGGTCGTGCGAACGGCCCGCTCGATGCTCTCGACCGCGACATGCTCGGTGCCGAACGTGTCGATCATGAGGGACAGCGGGTGGGCGACGCCGATCGCGTAGGCGAGCTCGACCTCGCAGCGGTCGGCAAGGCCCGCGGCCACCACGTTCTTAGCGACCCAGCGCGCGGCATAAGCGGCCGAGCGGTCGACCTTGGTGCAGTCCTTGCCCGAGAAGGCGCCGCCGCCGTGGCGACCCATGCCGCCGTAGGTGTCGACGATGATCTTGCGGCCGGTGAGACCGGTATCACCCATGGGACCGCCCACCACGAAGCGGCCGGTGGGATTCACGTAGATGGTCGCGTCGTTCCAGGCGATGCCCTCCCCGTCCATGACCGGGGCGATGACGTGCTCGATGAGGTCGGCCTTGATGGACTCCATCGACTCGACCTCAGGCGCGTGCTGCGTCGAGACGACGATGGTCTCGACGGCGACCGGCTTGCCGTCCTCATAGCGGACGGTCACCTGGGTCTTGCCGTCGGGGCGCAGATACGGCAGCGTGCCGTCGTGGCGGACGGCAGCAAGGCGCTCGGCCAGGCGGCTCGCGAGATAATGCGGCATGGGCATGAGCGTCGAGGTCTCCCTCGATGCGTAGCCGAACATCATGCCCTGGTCTCCCGCGCCGATCAGGTCGAGCGGGTCCGCGGCGCCGTGCTGGGCGTTGAACGACTGGTCGACGCCCTGGGCGATATCGGGGCTCTGCTCGTGGATCATGTTGATGACGCCGCAGGTCTCGGAGTCGAATCCGAACTTGGCGCGCGTGTAGCCGATGCGCTCGATGACGCGGCGGGCGATCTTCTGGACATCGACGTACGCCTGGCAGCGGATCTCGCCGCTCACGACGACCGTTCCGGTCGTCACCAGGGTCTCGCATGCGCAGCGCACGTGCTCGAGCTTGGCCGGAACCCCCTTGTGGTCCACGTATCCCTGGCTTTCGAGCTTTGCCTCCTTGGCGAGGATGGCGTCGAGAACCGCGTCGGAGATCTGGTCGGCGATCTTATCGGGATGTCCCTCCGTGACGGACTCGGAGGTAAACACGAAGCTGCGCGGTTCCTGGTTGGAACGAATCTGATCTGGCATGGCGCCCCTTTCATCGGCCCATCCGGCGACCGTTACCATTCCGCCGGATTCAAACGTCACGCCATTGTATACCCCGCCGCCAGACTCGACCCGCCACCATAAAATGCATACGCGGTTGGAACGTTTTGGACCGGGGCCGATTTCCCCGTTCCGGCTGGCTACGCCGGCACGGGGAAATCAACCCCGTCCCATGCTGTATCAGGAAAGCAATTGGACAGCGTTTCCTGAGGGGAAATGTTGGCCAACGACGCCGTCCTCCCTTCCGTTGCACCAGAGGACCCCGGATGCCGCCCTCCCAAACGAAAGTGGCTAGAAATTTCTGTTTTGCTGTAAGCTGGCCGCGGCGGAGATGTCCGGATGAGTCGTCTTGACGGTATTGGCCGGTCATGAAGTCGGTTTCCGAACCCTCAAGCCCTCGAAACGGACGCCTTCAGGGAGAAATCAGTGCCGGCGGCGGGCTTCCAACCCATCCGCTCCGATCCGGTAACAGCAAAACAGAAATTTCTAGCCACTTTCCCCGAGAGGGCAACATCGGCGGGAGCCGATAACACAAAACGGCCCGTTATGTGTCATCTCGGAGCCTCTGCGCTTCTCGAACGACGCGGCGGCGCGTTCGCGCGGGCGCGCCGCCGCGTGCAGCGATGGATGAATCAGCGGTTTCCTAGGCGATCTCGATGAAGGCGACGCTTTCCGGCGCCATGATCAGCGCGGCGTCCTCAAGGCGAGCAGGGTCGCCGTGGGCGTAGAGAAGACGCTGGAACTCGTATGGGCACGGGCAGCTCACGGGACGCATCGCGGGGTTCAAGGCGACGAGCACGCGCTGCTCCCCCTCCCCTCGCAAGTACACGAGCGGATATGCGTCCGGCTCGCAATAGACGAACTCGATGGGCGAGCAGGCGCACAAAGCCGGCGTCGCCAGGCGAAGCTCGATCAGGCGATGGACTTCGCTCCAAAGCGACGTGTCGTCGGCCATCTGGGCCGCCGCCGTGGGCGCATCGGCCTCCCGATCCTGGCGGACGTACAGCCTGTCCGCCGGAGCCGACGAGAACCCGAAGTTCGCGCCGGCGTCCCACTGCATGGGCGAACGGGCGCCGGTGCGCTCATAGCCGCCCTCGACCGAGGTCACGTCGAGCTGGCGCATCCCGATCTCGTCGCCGTAGTACACAAACGGCGCGCCCGGCATCGACAGCATGAAGGCGAAGTAGATCTTCATCTCCTCGGGGTCGAGATAGCGGCGGAGCCGCTGCATGTCATGGTTGCCCGACGGAATGCACATGAGGCCCCGCCCGGAGGTGCGCTCCATGTTGTCGCGATAGGTAGCCACGAACCGGAAGGCGTCGCCTTTCCCCTCGCGCGAGAAGAACGGATGCTCGCAGCGCATGAGATCCATGTAGTGCGACATGCCGAACTGGAGCAGGAAGTCCATGTGGAAGCCCGCGCGCAGCGTCTTGTCGGGCTCGCCCCATTCGGAGACCAGGACCGCGTCGGGATAGCGCGCGTCCAGAAAGGCCCGCATATCCTGCCACAGCTTGATGGTCTCCTCCTGGCCCGGATCGTTTTTGACCAGCGATCCGGCCATGTCGACGCGGAACCCGTCGCAGCCGCGATCGAGCCAAAACGCCATGACGTCCTTCATGGCCTGGCGAGTCGCCAGCGCCTCGGGAGAGTCGACGGCGCTCTGCCAGGCCTCGGTGACCTGGGCGAACCCATAGTTCAGCGCCGGCTGGAACGCGAAGAAGTTCACGGCGACCGCGCCGTTGCGCTCGGCGATGCCGCGCAGGACGCCGTTCACGCCCGGCACGCTCGACACGGGCGTCCACACGTCGTCGGTCCACACGTATCGACCGGTGAACTCGTTGTGATCGGCACGCTGGGACGCCTTGAACCACGGGTGCTCGATGGACGTGTGCCCCGGCACGAGATCCAGCAGGACGTGCATGCCGCGCGCATGGGCCTCGTCGAACAGGCGCACGAGGTCCTCGTTCGTGCCGTAGCGCGGAGCCACCGTGAAGTAGTCGGCCACGTCGTAGCCAGCGTCCCCGAACGGGGAGTCGAAGCACGGGTTCAGCCACAAGGCGTTGCACCCGAGCCGCTTGATGTAGTCGAGCTTTGCGATGATACCCGGGATGTCGCCGATGCCGTCGGCGTTCGTATCGTTGAAGCTCTGCGGATAGATCTCGTAGAACACGCTGGTGTCGAGCCAGTTTGCCATAAGCCTGCCCCCTTATCCGACCGCGAGCCGCGCGCTCGCAGGTATCTCAAGTATAGCGCATACGGCATCTTGTCCGAACATGTTGAGGCAAGCGTTTCGATAGGAGCGACGAGGAGGCGCCGGCATGACGGCCGATGCCGAGCTGCCCCCCGGGAGCGCTTTTCGCGCGCGCTCCGAGGCGCCGTCCGAATCGACGGTACGCATAGGGCACGCCACCTCGCCGAAAGTACGGCATAGGCACGTTTTTCACCCGGAAGCGTGACCATACCGTACCGTCGACGAGCCGGCGTGACCAGAGCGTACCGTCGATCACCCGCCAGCGCCGATCCGCGCGGGCGCTACGAGGCGAAGACGCGCTCGGGACGCACCTGCCGGCGAAGTACTAGGAATGCGCAGCTGGCAAGTGCGGCGAGGGCCAACAGCACGACCAGGCAGAGGGCCGCCTGCGCGACGCCGCGCACCGACCCGGCAAGAACGCTGCGCAGCGCCTGCGACAGCAGCGGCAGCGGCAAGATGTCTCCCAGAACGGAAAAGACGCCCTCAGACAGCGATGCCGGAAGGATCCCTCCCGCACAGACCGCCTGCACGACGAGCAACGCGACGGATGCCGGAACGAACCAGCGGCCGCACACCAGCCGCAGCGCTTGCGCGAGCCCGGCGAAGGCCAAGGCGCCCAGCGCCAGCAGGCCGACGAGCCCAGCAGGATTCGACGCCTCGACGCCGGTGACGGCCAGGGCGCCGAAGACGAGCAGCGCCTGGAGAAGGGAGGCCCCCGCGTAGCCCGCACCGCACGCAAGCGCGCCGAGGACCGACCTGCCCGAGGCGGCCGCGCGCACGTCGCACGCCGGCAGCAGGCAGCCGATGATGATCGAACCGATCCACAGTGCCGCTGCGGCGAGCGCGGGGGCAACCGCCGCCTCGGACGTAACGGGGGCGACGCGGCTCGACGTGAACGAAACGGGGCTCGACGCCACCTCGGCGCGATCCGCCCGCTCCGCGGCGATGCTCCCAAGCGACTCCCCCGCCGCCGCCATGCTGTCCGTGATCTGCCCTGATGCATCCTTCAGCTGGACGGCGCCGTCTCCGAGCTGGCTTGTCGCCGTCGCCATGGCGGATATGCCCTGGCCGAGACCGTCGGTCCCCGCGGCGACTCCCTCGAGCGCGCTCGCGAGCGCCGTGTTGCCGGCGGCGAGCTGCCCCGTCGCCTCGGCAAGCGGCGCCATGGCCTCCCCGAGCGCCTGCGCCCCGGTCGCGATGCCGGTCACGCCAGCTCCCAAGGCACCGTCGGATGACAGCTGGCCCGCTATCGCCGAGATGCCCTGGCCGAGCGACGTCGTCGTCTCCGCAAGGCCGGGGACATGCTCGCCCGAACCGGGAACGTCGGTGCCGGCGAGCGCAGCCTGCGCGGCGCCCATGCTCATGGCGATATCCGATGCCGCGGAGGCTGCCTGGCCCGTCGCCTCGCCCAAGCCCTGGACAGGCTCCGCAACCGCGCCCGCCGTCTGCTCGAGGGCCTGCGACGCCTCATCGAGCGCGGGCTGCGCCTGTGCGACGGCGTCCAGCCCCTCAGATGCGCGGTCGCCCGATTGCGCGAGCTCACCGGCGGAGCTCGCAGCGGCATCCAGCCGCGCCCTCAGCTCAGCGCGGGCGGACGAGAGCTGCTGGAGCTCGTCGTCGAGGGCGGCGAGCTGGGCGGCCCGCTCCTCGGCGGAAAGCTCGCCGTCGGCCGCAAGGGCGTAAAGCTGCTGGGTGGTCTCATCGGAGCGCGCGTCGAGCGCGGAGAGCTGCTGAGCGATTCCGGGCGCGGCGGCGTCCTCGGAGGACAGCGTGCCGGACAGCGCATGCGCGCCCTGCGCAAGCGAGCCGACCTCCTCGACGGCGGACGTCGCGGCGGAGGCGGCGGACGCGACCGCGTCTGCCGCGCCATCGAGCGACGTCGTCGCACCGGAGAGCGCCTGGGTCAGCGCCAGGCCCTCGGTGGCGATCTGCTTTCCGGCCAGCCCGAGCTCGGATACCGAGTCCATACCCGAGCCCAGCGTATCGGAGAGGGAGGAGAGCGCGGAGCCGACCTGCTCCACGCCCGAGCCCATGGTCTGGGTCGTCTCGGAGATCGTGTCGAGACCCGACACGAGCGCCTCGGCGCCCTGAGCCAGCGGGGCTGCCGCCTGGTCGCTGATCGCGGCAAGGCCCTGGCCCAAGGCCGCGGCGCCCGACCCCGCGGCCGCCACGCCGTCGGCGATCTGCCCCAGACCGCTGCCGAGCTGGTCTGCACCGGATGCCGTCTGCTCAAGCCCCGACGCGATGGCGTCGGCCCCCTGCTCAAGCGCGTCGTAGCCCGCGTCGAGCATGACGGATCCGTCCGAGGTGAGCGTCAGGCGGGATGCCTGGCTCTGGACGTCGTTGAGGACCGAGAGCAGGTAGTCCTCCCCCAGATCGGAGCGCAGGCGGGCCTGGACCTGCTGGAGCGCCGCAGAGCCCGCGCGCGTCGCCAAGACGTTCTCGCTTCCCGTCGACACGATCTCGACGGTCGCCTTGGTCGGGCTCGAGCCCGACAGGCTCGCCACGCACTCGGAGTAATCTTCGGGGATCTTGAGCGCGAGCGCATAGGTTCCGTCGGCAAGGCCGTCATCGGCAGCCTGCTCGTCGACGACGCTCCAGGCGAGCGTCGAGGTGTCCTCGAGCTGGTCGACCAGATCCTCGCCGGCGCGCACCATGGCCCCGTCCTCGTTTCGTGCCCCTTCGTCGAGATTCACGACCGCCACCGGCACGCGCTCGGAGTCGCCGAGTGAAGGCGCCAGGGCACAGACGAGCACCGCGGCCGCAAGCGCCGGCGCGATAAGCGCCACGACCAACGCGGCGGCACGATGCGAGCGCAGCTGCGCCCGGGCGGCGGAGACAAACGAATCTATCAGATGGCTCACCTGGCATCTCCCTCTTTCTCGGCCTGAGCCCCTTCAAGCAACGAGGCGGCGCGCTCCAGCCCCTCTTTCGAGGCGATGTCGAGCGCGCAGCGGGAATCGGCGGACAGCGCGGCGCGGAGCTCCTGCGTGGCGACCACGACGCACACGCCGCGATCGCCCGCGACCGACCGAGCGCCGTCGACGACCGCGCAGGCATCGTCGGCCGAGAGCCCCTCCACGAAGGCGTCGCCCAGGTCTATCGCGGCCACCTTCACGCCGCCGGCGCACGCAAGGGCGGCAGACAGGCGCGCCCGATACAGCGGGGCCAGCTGGGACGCCCGCTGGTCGGCGTGCGTGGCGAGATGGTGCATGGCGAGATACTCCAAAGGGGGCTCCGCGATGCCGCGCGCCCGCTCGGCGCGCAGCCGCAGCTCGCGCACCACGGCCTCCTCGACCGTCAGCTCCCGATCGATGTCGAACAGGCCGCTGAACACGCCGACGCCCGCATACCCGCGCGGCAGGCGCGGCCCGCGGGAGATGCGATGCTGCGCGCCCGACGAACGGGCGAGCTCGATGCCGCCGACCGACAGGGATCCGGCCGTGGGCCTCACGAAGCCGGCGCAGGCCAGGGCGAGATCGCGCGCAGGCGCCCTGTCGCTTGACAGAAGGGCGACGACCTCCCCTTCCCTGCCGACAAACGAGGCGAATTCGAACGAGCGGTAACCGCGCGCGCCGTAGGTCGCGTCGCGCGCGACGATCACGGGCCCGCCGGGCTCGACAGCGGACTCAGCGGGCGCGCCCGTCGCGACGAGCCCGGAATCCTGAGAAGCGATCAAAGACGAAGCTGGAAGCACGCGTCCTCCCATGAATCTGTTCTGCAAGCGTCCGCCAGGACGCAACGATGTTTATTTTCACTTCTATACCCGCAAACGAACGCGGCAACCGTAAACCTTGCTCCCGCTTGCCATATAATGCAGCACGTTACCGAGAATCCCTACCACAAGGAGCACATCCATGAGCTCAAACGTCCGCGTGCGCTTTGCGCCCTCGCCCACCGGCAAGCTGCATATCGGCGGCGCCCGCACGGCAATCTACAACTGGGCGTTCGCGCGCGCCAACGGGGGCACGTTCATCCTCCGCATCGACGACACCGATCCCACCCGCTCCACCGCGGAGAACACGCAGGTCATCCTGCGCGCCATGCGCTGGCTCGGGCTCGATTGGGACGAGGGCCCCGAGGTCGGCGGCGACTTCGGGCCGTACGCCCAGACCGAGCGCCTCGACCTGTACCGCGAGGCCGCCGAGCGTCTGCTCTCCGAGGGCAAGGCGTACCCCTGTTTCTGCACGCCCGAGCAGCTCGAAGCCGATCGCAAGGCCGCCCAGGAGCGCAAGGACCCCTTCCAGGGCTACCAGCGCCGCTGCCGCAACATCCCCGCCGACGAGGCCCGCGCGCGCATGGAGGCGGGCGAGCCCTACACACTGCGCATCAAGGTTCCCGAGGACCGCGGCGACGTCGTCATCGACGATGCCGTCCACGGAAAGGTCGTCTTCGACGCCAAGGAGCTGGATGACTTCGTGATCTTCCGCTCCGACGGAACGCCGACCTACAACTTCGCCACCGTCGTCGACGACGCGCTCATGGGCATCACCCATGTCATCCGTGGCGACGACCACCTCTCCAACACCCCGCGCCAGGTGATGGTCTACGAGGCGCTCGGCGCCCCCGTGCCCACGTTCGCCCACATCTCCATGATTCTCGGCGCCGACGGCAAGAAGCTCTCCAAGCGCCACGGCGCGACGTCGGTCGAGGAGTACCGCGACGCCGGCTACCTGTCCGACGCGTTCGTCAACTATCTCGCCCTGCTCGGCTGGTCGCTCGATGGCGAGACCACCGTCATCCCGCGCGACGTGCTCGCCCGCGAGTTCTCGCTCGAGCGCATCTCCAAGAACCCCGCGACGTTCGACCCCAAGAAGCTCGATTGGATGAACGCCGAGTACATCAACGCCATGGACGACGCCTCGTTCATCGACCAGATCCTGCTGCCCCAGCTTGAGGCCGCCGGCAAGCCCGCCTCGCGCGCCGCGCACCCCGATGCCTGGTGGAACCTGCTGGCCAGCATCGTTCGCCCGCGCACCAAGATGCCCGCGGACTCCGTCGAGGTGTCCGCGCCGGTCTTCGCGACCGCCAAGACCCTCGTCTACGACGAGAAGTCGGTCAACAAGGGCCTCGCCAAGGAGGGCATGGGCCGCATCCTCGACGCGGCGCGCGTCGCCCTCGGCACGCTTGCCGCCGACGATTGGACCGCGGAGAACATCGACGCCGCGCTCGAGCCGCTGCCCGAGGCGCTCGACCTCAAGAAGCGCATCGTGTTCCAGGCCGTCCGCGTCGCCGAGTGCGGCAACATGGTGAGCCCGCCGCTCGGGGAGACCATGCAGCTCATCGGCCGCGACGACTGCATGGCGCGCATCGACCGCGCAAAGGGCATGGCGCTATAAGTTGCGCCGCCGCCGAGCCGCAGGCCCGGAGTTTTAGGGACAGTCCCTTTTGGTTCATGAGGGCGCAAGCGCACCCTCATGAACCAAAAGGGACTGTCCCTAAAACTCCGGGCCTGCGCTACGACTCGGTACCCGACGACGTCGACACGACGTCGCCCTGCCGTATCGCGACGCACGTCTCGATGGCGATCGTCAGCGCCTCGACCATCGTGTCGACGGGCATGCTCGGAAGATCGCTTCCGCCCCGCTCCACCTGCTCGGGGGCAAAAGGGACGTGGATGAACCCGGCGCGCATCCGCGGATACGCCGTGGCCGCAGCGTGAAGCGCCGTGTAGAGCACCTCGTTGCAGCAAAAGGTCCCCGCGGAATACGACACGGACGCGGGCACGCCCCTCTCGCGCATGCGTGCGACCATGGCGTGCACCGGCAGGGTCGTGAAGTATGCCGCTGGCCCGCCCTCGACGACCGGGATTCCCGCGGGGCGCGCGCCCTCGTTGTCCGGGATCCTCGCAAGCATGTAGTTGATGCCCACGAACTCGGGCGTCACCTGCGCGCGACCGCCCGCCTGGCCCACGCACAGGCACACGTCGGGATCGTGCCGCCCGATCTCTTGGACCAGGACCTCCCCGTCCCGACCGAACGCGACGGGCAGCGTCACGCGTGAGATGTCGGCGCCCTCCACGCGCAACGGAAGGCGACCGACCGCCTCCTGCGCGGGATTCATCGTCTGGCCGCCGAACGACTCGAACGCCGTCACCAAGATCTTCATCTTCCATCACCTCTCCTTCTGACAGTATGGGAACGGGACGCCCGTTTTCAAAGCGTTTGATAAGGGAATTATTAGGGCTTTGAAAAAACTTCGCGCATTATCTCCGCTCCATGAAAACTTCTATTCACTTACGGCAGCCGAGGCGGGACAATAGGGCAATGATTACGAACGATAACCGTTAACCGTGGGAGCGATCATGGCATCCAAACCTCAGACCCTGGCCACCACATCGGCGTTCGAGATTCTCGGCCCCATCATGGTGGGGCCGTCCTCCTCGCATACCGCAGGTGCGCTGCGCTGCGGAAACGTCGCCTCGTCTCTTCTTGAGGGCACGATCCGGCGCGTCCGGTTCACGCTGTGGAACAGCTTTGCCCACACCTACCGCGGCCACGGAACCGATCGCGCCCTCGTGGCCGGCATCCTCGGCCTCTCCTGCGACGACGAGCGCATCCGCAACGCGTTCCAGCTCGCCGACGAGCGCAACCTCGCCTACGAGTTCGTGGTCGGCGGGGACGATTCGAGCCTGCATCCCAACACCGTCGACATCGACATGTGGGACGACCGCGGTACCCACGTCACCGTGCGCGGCGAGAGCCTCGGCGGGGGCCGCATGCGCATCACCCGCATCAACGGCGTGGGCGTCGACATCTCGGGCGCGTACAGCACGCTGTTCGTCGCCCATCGCGACGTCCCCGGAGCCCTTGCAGCCCTGACGAGCCTGCTTGCCGACGCGCAGGTCAACATCGCGTTCTGCCGCACCTACCGCACCGAGGCGGGTGGGAAGGCCTACTCGGTCTTCGAGACCGATGGCGCGCCGGGAGAAGGGGTCCTGCCGCGCGTGCGCGAACTCGACGCCGTCAACTACGCGACCTTCATCGAGCTTCCCGGATCCGCCTCCGCGCTCGCCCCCGGCGTCTCCACACCCGAGCTGTTCGACGACGGTGAGCAGTTGCTCGCGGCGTGCAAGGAGATGAGCATGAACATCGGCGCGGTCATGGCCGTGCGCGAGGCGAACCTGATCGGCGAGGACCGTGCGGTCGCCTCGATGCGCCGCGTGCTCGCCATCATGCGCGAGGAGACGACCGCGCCGATCCGCCGGCCCCAGCGCTCCCTGGGCGGCTTCATCGGCGGCGAGGCGCACAACGTTGCCTTAAACGGCGTCGGCCGCCTGTCTTCCGCGCTCATGGGCGAGGTGCAGACCATGGCGGTTGCGCGCGCGATGGCCGTGCTCGAGCGCAGCGCGTCCATGGGTGTCATCGTCGCCGCCCCGACCGCGGGCTCGGCGGGCGTCGTCCCGGGTTGCGTACTGGCCGCCGCGGAGCACCTCGGTCTCGACGACAACCAGATCATGGATGCGCTGTTCTGCGCCGCCGCCATCGGGCTCAACCTTTCGACCGCCGCGTGCGTGGCCGGCGCGGAGGGCGGGTGCCAAGCGGAGGTCGGAAGCGCTGCGGCCATGGCGGCCGCGGCCCTCGTCCAGATGCTCGGCGGCTCCCCCACCTGCGCGCTCGATGCGGCGTCCATCGCCTTGTCCAACCTGCTCGGCCTAGTGTGCGACCCGGTCGGAGGCCTCGTCGAGGTCCCCTGCCAGAACCGCAACGCCATCGGGGTCGCCGCCGCGTTCTCGGCTGCCCAGCTCGCGCTGTCCGGCATCAGGAGCTTCGTACCCTTCGACGAGATGACGAAGGTCATGCTCGCCGTGGGCCACGCACTTCCCGCAAGCCTGCGCGAGACCGCCAAGGGCGGCATCGCCGTCGCCCCGAGCGCGCTCGAGGCCTGCCGCAGGTGCGGCATCTGCGGATAGGATCCCTGAAGACCGGCCGCTCGCGCTCAGCCGTCTTGCCCTACACCCCCTCGAACATGACGGAGGCAGGGGTCAATGACACAAAATGGGCGAAATGGCACGCTATAAGGGGTTTATAAGGGCTC